>CAYICL010000055.1:0-1577 GCA_964361885.1 uncultured Pseudomonadales bacterium | reverse complement strand
TGGCTTTTGCCACCCTGGATGATGATACCGGCACCATTGAACTGATAATTTTCCCGCGGCTCTTTAGCAATACTAAATCCGTTTGGCTGATCGATCAACCGGCCCTGGTTACCGGCAAAGTCGATTTTAAAAACCGCTTATCTTTAGTAGTTGACAGCGTGGTCGGCCCTGGCCAACTGCAGCCTAAAACCCCGGTTTCCAGCCCTAAAACCCCGGGTTTAACTTTTAAGCTTATTCTTAAGAAAGATTCCGACAAAACTTCTTTGATCAAACTCAATCAGCTCTTTCAGGCCCATCCGGGTAATGATCAAGTCCTTTTAGAGCTGACCAACGGCCCCGGACAACCAAAGATCATCACTATGCCTTATCCGATTGATTTTAGCGCCATTAAGCCTAAGGTGGATAAAATCGTTGCCAAAATTAAAGGAAAGGTTGTTAAAATTTGACCTTTAAGTTATAATTATCTATGCCGCAGACAAAGTACATATTTGTTTCTGGTGGAGTGCTCTCGGGTTTGGGTAAGGGCATTGTCAGCGCCTCGGTTGCTCTTCTCTTAAAAAGCCATGGTTATAAAGTTTCTCTGGTTAAGTGCGAAAACTATCTTAATCTGGATGCCGGCTTAATTAATCCGATTGAACACGGCGATCCTTTTTTATGCGAGGATGGCGCCGAAACCGATATGGACATTGGTACTTATGAGAAGTTTTTGGACACTAATCTGTCCATGGCTAACTTTATTACCATGGGCCAGATCTATAAATCGGTTATCGACAAAGAAAGAAACTTTTATTACAAGGGTGAAGACGTTGAAGCGATTCCTCATGTCACTGATGAAATTATCCAAAGAATCAAATCGGTCGGGGTTAAAACCAAAGCTGATATTGTCATTGTTGAGTTAGGCGGGACAGCCGGCGAATACCAAAACATTCTTTATTACGAAGCTTCCCGTATCATGAAGCTTAAATACAAAGATACGGTCATTCATGTTCATGTCTCTTACCTGCCGACTCCGCCGCACTTAGGTGAACCAAAAACCAAACCGACCCAGCTTTCGGTTAAATATTTAAACTCCATGGGGATTCAGCCTGATTTTATTGTTGCCCGGGCCGACCGGATCATTGACCTGCGCCGCCGGGAAAGATTTGCCCTGTTTTGCAACCTTGAACCGGAAGATATTATCTCTTCACCTGATGTCCCTTCTGTCTACCAACTGCCTCAGGTTTTAGTCAAACAAGGTTTTAATCGAAAAATCTTGGAAAAATTAAATCTTCCCGTCACTCCTCTGAAATTCTCTGATTGGCAAAACCTGGTTAAAAAAATCACCGCTCCCAAAAAACATCAGCTCACCCTGGCTGTCGTCGGTAAATACTTCGCCACCGGCGATTACCATTTAACCGATTCTTATGCCGCCTTGTTTGATGCTCTTCAGCATGCCGCTATTCATACCCATGCTCAACTTACCATCAAGCAGATCAATTCCGCCGTCAAACCTGCCGAGCTGACTCAAAAACTTGCCAATATTGATGCTTTGGTCGTGCCGATCGGTTGGGGCCCGAGAGGCGTTGACGCTATGCTGA
>CAYICL010000054.1:0-1663 GCA_964361885.1 uncultured Pseudomonadales bacterium | reverse complement strand
TGCGGACCCGACCGGATTTGAACCGGCAATTTCTTCCTTGACAGGGAAGCGTGATAACCGGATTACACTACGGGTCCAGTTAAGATCTAATAATAACAGAGGTGGATAATTTAGTCAATCTTAATTGATCTAATAACAATCTGTCTCTTTAAAGAGGTTATTAATTACTCATGTGAAAACAAAATGAAAACGTTTTAAGCTTGATTTTTTTAATTAACTGCTTCTATAATAATTAACATAAACTAGTTTGCTAAAGGAGGCATTATGTCTTTACCAGTGTTGCTTTTAGGAATTTTGCTAATCATCGGCTTTTATATTCTCTCCGTTTATAACAAATTTAAAGTTACCGAGACCCGGCTTAAAGCTTCGATTCAGGAAATCGGCAACCAGCTGAAACGCCAGGCTGACATGATCCCCAACCTGGTCGCTTCAGTCAAAGGCTATATGCAGCATGAGCAAAAAGCCTTGGATAAAATCACCGAGGCCAGAAAAACCATTCTGGAAGCGGTTAAATCAGCTGATTCGCAAAAGCTGGTTAATGCCGCTTCAGCCGTCGCTTCAGCTCTAACTCCGATTAAGGCTGTGTTTGAATCTACGCCTGAACTTAAAGCCGCCGGCCCGACTCAAAAGCTGATGGACGAGTTAAGGGATACTGCCGATAAGGTCATGTACTCCCGTAGGACTTTGATTGATTTGACTGCCGACTATAACGTCATGGTGGTGACTGTCCCCAGCAGTTTAGTCGCCAATGTTTTCAAATTTACAGCTAAACCCGGCTTAACCACGCCTGAATCAGGCGAACATTTGGAAGTCAGCCCTAAAGAAATGGAAACTCCCAAAGTTAATTTGTAATATGCTTAATGTTTACGAACAGGTTGACGCCAACAAGCGTAAAAGCTTTTTGGTGATGCTTGTTTTTACTGTTTTCGTGGCCGGCTTTGCCTATATTCTAGGTAAAGCTTCCGGTTATGGCTTGTCCTGGGTCGGGCTGGCTTTAATCTTTTCCGGCTTAATGTCTTATGTGTCTTATTACTTCTCCGATAAGATTATTTTAACCCTGTCCGGCGCCAGGGAGGCTGATAGGAAAAGAGACTTTAATTTTTACACTGTGGCCGAAAATTTAAGCCTGGCCGCCGGTCTACCCAAACCCAGGCTGTATGTGATCCAAGACACTGCCCCCAACGCTTTTGCCACCGGTAGGGATCCAGCGCATGCCGTGGTTTGCGCCACCACCGGGCTATTACAAAAGCTTGACCGGACTGAACTAGAGGGCGTGGTGGCCCATGAACTGTCTCATGTCGGCAATTATGACATGCGCTTAATGTCTGTCGTCACCGTCATGGTCGGTTTAGTGACGCTTTTAGCTGACTGGTTTTTAAGATCTACCCTTTGGGGGCGGAACCGGAATAATGACCGGCAGGGTAATCAATTACAAATGATTATGTTTGTCGTCGGTCTTGTTTTAGCCCTGCTTTCGCCTTTAATTGCCAACTTGATTAAATTGGCTATTTCCCGCCGCCGGGAATTTCTGGCTGATGCTTCGGCTGTCAAACTGACCCGTTTTCCTGATGGCTTAGCCAGAGCCCTGGAAAAGATTTCGAAAGATAAAGAGCCTTTGGAAGCGGCCAACAAAGCGACCGCCCATTTATATATCAGCGATCCG
>CAYICL010000053.1:0-2113 GCA_964361885.1 uncultured Pseudomonadales bacterium | reverse complement strand
GCGAGCCTTCATTATGCCAGGTAGTGGTTTTAGGATAGTTTTGATAATAATTTTCATCAATAGTCTCATAGCGCTGGACTTTTAGTATTGGTAAAGCCAGACCAGCAGCCAAGACTATTATTATTAAGGCCATCAAGCGCTGATTTTTTAAGGACTTGATTAACCAGCCGGCTGCTAAACTGGTGGTTAAAACCGTTAAGCTTAACCAGCGCCAAGGTAGTTGAAAATAGGCGATTAACGGAATTTTTTCCCAAAACCAAACAGAAACCTGGTTACATAAAAAAAGACTCACTAGCCAAGAACCGCCGATTACCAAGCCAAACCAGCGGTTAATTTTACCTTTTAATAATTGCCAGCCAAAACCCACTATGATTAAAATTCCTAAGCCGCCGATATAAGTTGGGATATTAGTTCCGGTAAATCCCCAAGGCATGTGAACCAAATTCTTCCAAGGCACAAAATAATCATGGAAATCTTTTTGACTTAAATAAGTTCTGGCTAAAGTGTATTTAAGCTCCATTAAAGATGGCAGCCAAAACCAAGCAGTCAAACCCAAACTCAAACCAAAAGTTATGGCTAAGGCACGGATTTTTTTAATCAGCAGTAAACTTAAAAAGCCTAAAAACACTAGCGCTAAAGCATTATGCGACAAAATTAAACCAGCCATTCCTAAAATCATCAGTAATCGATTCTTTTTCCAATACCCCCATAAAATTAAAGGTGGAAATACAAAAGCGACTGCTTCTCCTAAAGCCGCCCGGACATAAACATTTAATATTCTATAAGGTGCGAATAAATAAATTATGGCAGCCGTTAGCCCGGCCCACTTACTTTTTAACCCTAAATTAATTGCCTGATACATCAATACAGCCGAAAGGATTAAAGATAAACCCAAAACCAGCTTTAAGCTGACAGACAAGCTAAAGCCTAATAGATTAAAGCCGCTGGCCAACAAATAAGGCAAAGGGTAAACAAAGTTAAAAATCGGGTAGCCGTAACCATAATTAAGATCAGCTGCCCAGCGAACCGGAAACTGGCCATGTTTTAAGGCTTGAGTATAAGCAGCGATTCTGGCTAAATGCAGTTCGCCGTCATGGCTCGGGTAAAAACCTGAATGCAGTAAAGGTAAAATGGAAATTAATGATAAAACCAGCAGGATAATCAGCTTCTTCATGACTGATTTAATATTATCATTTTTATAGGGTAAAATATAAGTTAATGGATTTAACTATTTGTTCACCCCAATTGGGTTTATCGCCTGAGTCAAACTCCGGCGGAGAAGTTTATGATCGGGAAGTAATTAACCGCTTGTGCGACAGTGGTGTTAAAGTTTTTACTTTACTGCCGAAAAACCGGCCTTATTTAAAACACAAAAACTTAACCGTTGCTTATGCTCCGATCAAACCCATGTTTCCGCCTCATATTTTTTCTGCCTTTGTTTTGCCTTATTTGATTAAAACTTACAAAAAAGTCAAGTTTGATATCTTACGTGTTCATAATCCATATTTTGTCGGTCCAGCGGCAGTCATTTTCAGACAACTTAATCCTCAGGTACCGATAGTGGCTTCATATCTGCATCTGGAATCAGGCATGAATAATTTAATTGGCAAAATCGTCATTAAAAGTTTTGATCATATTATTTGAATCAGCCAAAATACCAAGTCAGAAATTATCGAGACACTCAACTATCCGGCCAAGCAAATCTCCGTGGCTTACCCCGGTGTCGATGATCGATTCCAGCCCGGTGGGAATAAAAACTCAGGTAAATTTACCATCATGTTTGTCGGCGGTTTAAAACCGCGAAAAAATCCGGAATTTTTGCTTAAGGTATTAGCGAGTTTAAATCAATCCAAGATAAAATTAATTTTTGCCGGCACCGGGCCATTGGAAAAACAGCTCAAACAACAAACAAAATCATTGCAATTAACTCAACAAGTCAGCTTCATCGGCTTTGTTCCTGAAGCAGACAAACTTCAGCTATATCATCAAGCCAGTGTGGTGGTTTTATCCTCAATTAAAGAAGGCTTTGGCATGACTTTAACCGAAGCCGGCGCCAGCGGCCTGCCGGTAATCGGCAACAACCACTCTTCTATCAAAGAAATTATCCAAGACG
>CAYICL010000052.1:0-2630 GCA_964361885.1 uncultured Pseudomonadales bacterium | reverse complement strand
CTCCCAAACAAGAAATTACCACCGAAAACGCCCCCAAAATTGAAGCCTTGATGACCGACTTTAAGCCCGGTTTTTACCGCTATTTAGAAGAACAGAGCCGATTGGAAAAACAAAACGTCTCTACCACAAGAGGTATTGCCTACTCGCGCGCTTTCACCCAACATTTTTGGAGTTATTTAACCCTTTACCGCAGCCGCCTGCTGGGTTTTTACCTGCACGAAAGTTTTAACGAACTGTTCTTTTCCGCCTTCGGTCCGATCGGTCCCTTAATGGAATCTATCCATCTTAAAAAAATGAACTGGGAAATCGCTTGGCAGAAAAATTTATTAAACCCTGATTCTATTTATTATTACCTTCAGAGTTTACCTAACCAAAAAGCTTTTGAATTAATCAAATACCCTCTCAAGGCTAGCTGGGCAATTCTGGCCAATGGCGGTGCGCCGTTCATTTCCAAAGTTCATTATCAGGAGGATAAATTTGATCCGCGGCTGGGCTGGATTAAAGAAACTCAATCAAAATTTGTTTTCACCCCTCTTCACAAAGCCACCCAATTCAGCCATGGTTTAGCCGACAAACTGGATAGAGTTACCGGCGTGCCGACTGACGTTTTCAGTCCATCCATTTTCGAAGACTCACCCTATAAAGCTTTTATCAAACAAAAAAATAATGCTTTGTCGCAGGCTCTTGAAAATTTAGATAAAGCCAAAGAGTCAGGAAACAAACTAAGAATTAAGTTAGCTAACAAAACCATTGGCGGTTTAGTTAAACGTTACGACGGGCCGTTTTTCAAAAACTTGTTAAAAAAAGGCCTACTTACAAATACCGCCAGACGGTTGCGCAGCACCCATCGCGACCCTATTTCCTATATTTTTGTCTTGATCGGCGGCATGATTGGCGATATCTTAATTGGCCTGCCTTTACGTTTTATCGCCGGCGGAGTGGGCCAATTATTAAGTTACATTCCCGGCGTCAATGTCTTGCGCGGTAAACTGATGGAATTTTTCACCTCCAACAGATGGCTTAATACCGCCAGCATCGGTGGCACCACCGGCTCAACCTTTCTCAAAGGCACTTTCAGTCTGACGACTACATCTAGTGTTTACGGCGGCGCTTCTATTGGCGGCTGGATCGCTAATGCTTTAGGCCTACCTGTCTACCCTCTTCAAGTCATTGGCGGCGGCCTAGGCGGAATTTTCGGCTCCGCATACACCACTTCCCTAAAAATGGCAAATACTCAAATCCCCGGCTGGGTCCAATCATATCAAGATCTTAAACTCGCAGCCGACAGCACCACTTTTGCCCGACCTTTTGGCGAACAAGGACTGTCTGAAAGCTTTATTCGCAGCGGCAAAGGTTGGGGGCCTTTTAATTTCCGCCCCGGGCCCCTAACCAACCTTGCCTCTTGGCTTTCTCAAAAATGGTGGTTCAGACTACCAATTAACGGTTTTGTCTGGAAAAACATTTTATTAAAAGTGTTGCCGTCAGAACTTCTAACTTATAAAATTCTTGGTGTCCCTGTCGGATTTGTCGTTAACTGGCTTCCGGCCATCGATTACTTTTGGCAGATTAAAGGCGGTCTAGCTGAACTCCTAACTCAACCCACCTGGAAAATCTTCGGTAAAACCGTTCTCACCCCATATTACAGAATTTTCAGCCTTAATAATCCCAGCTCATTCTTATCCAATGTTGTCCAAAAACTCCGTTTCCAATGGTTAAAAATTGCTTATGGCGAGCCAGCGGGATTTTTGTATGCCGAAAGACCGTGGCTTCAATTTGTTAATAAATATATTATTAACCCCTTCTCCAAAGCTTTCAAATTCGCCAAACCCTTTCTTCAAAACTTCATAAATCCCGGGCTTATTATTGGTTGGGGTGTATTTGGAAAATTGTTTATGGGGTTTGGACTTCCCGGATATCTGGCTGGACCCCTTGGCGCTGTTGCCGGCAGTTTAACCTGGAATCTGGCCGCCTTTGGACTTGAAAAAATCTTCGGCACCAGCATTGCTTCAATGGCCAGAATCAACGCCACTGGTTGGGCTGGTTATATGTTTGGCTCACTACTTCAATTATTATTTCCCGCCTTGCCCGCAGGGTTTAATATTTTTACCTCTCTTGCTTTTATAGGAATTGATATGGCCCTTTTGGCTGCTCACACCAGCCTTCTTGCTCTTGCTTCAGGCGCCCTCTCTTCAATGGTTACCTTTATCACCGGGTCTGCTGCTGCCGGCGCGGCTGCTGCTGCTTCATTGGCCGCCTGGTCTACAGTTATGGCTATTGGCTCGGTGACTCTCCTCACCGTCTTTTTTGCCTACACTGTTTATGCGGGCTTCTGGGTGCCGATGATCGCCGAATGGCAAGCCGGCCCCATCTCCAGTAATTTTTCTATTCAAACCGAAGCTACTTGTTTACCAAATTCCTCAATCTGCCGCCTTTGTTCCTCTTTTGATCTATCCGAAAATGTTTTTAGTTCCCAAAAATATCTTGACCATAATACTGATTTTATCAGATCAGATTTAACCGTTAACCTCAACGATCCGGCAGCAACGACCGACGCGTTTCGAGGAATATCATTGAATTACACTACTTTTGTTACCGAATGGATTAATGGAACTAACTACAGCATGGTTATT
>CAYICL010000051.1:0-2683 GCA_964361885.1 uncultured Pseudomonadales bacterium | reverse complement strand
CCAAAGCCGAAGCTGACTTAAACCAAGTTCGTTCCAAATTCAATCTAATCGGCTGGGTTCGGTTTATCCCCTTACTGGGAATCTATGCTAATGATGTTTATCATGGCTTAAACGCTGCCCAGTACGGTCTGGATGTGGCTGATATGGTGATTGAATCCCTTAAACCTTATGCTGATGTTTTAGGTTTTACCGGTACGAATGTTGAGCTTAACATCCAGTCGGCTGAAGAAAAAATTATCTTTATCCTCGATACTTTGGATAAAATCTCGCCTCAGCTGGATACAATCGGAGAAAAAGTTGGTCAAATCGAAATTGAAATTAACGCCATTAACCCCCGTCGCTATCCCCAGTCAGTCATGGGTAAACCGGTTAGAAGCCAGCTGGTTTCGATTCAAACCAGCTTAAGAGCTGCCAAAGACAGTTTATCAAGCATCAAGCCCTTATTGACATTGCTGCCCAGACTTTTGGGCCAACCTGACCCGAAAAAATATTTGCTGGTGTTTCAAAACGATGCTGAAATCCGGCCTAGCGGCGGCTTTTTAACTGCCTACGCTATTTTAGAAACCCACAAAGGCAAGATCACGCCGCTTTTATCCCAGGATATTTATGAGTTAGATAACCGTTTTGGCAATCGCTTGCCGGCCCCGGAACCCATTAAAAAATATCTGCCTCTGGTTTATAACTGGCATTTAAGAGACATGAACTTATCTCCGGACTTTAAGGTTTCGATGGACACTTTTTTCCCCAACTACCAAAGTGTGGCGCCGATGAAAGATGTTGACGGTATTATCAGTATCGACACCCAGCTGCCGGTTGATCTTTTAAAGGTCTTAGGTCCGGTTGGTGTGGCTGATTGGGGTCAGTACTCGGCCGAGATTGAACCTAAATGTAACTGTCCACAGGTAGTTTACAAAATGGAAGACTATGCCACCCGGCCCACTTTCTACGTCAAAGCCAACCGCAAAGGCATGATCGGGCCTTTAATGCACTCGATTCTTCTGAATGTTATGAACTCACCAAAAAAATTATGGCCCCAGTTTATGGAGATCGGTTTGAAAAACATCCGGTCTAAACATCTGATGTTCTACTTTCCTGATGACGAATCGATGCAGGCCGTAGCCGAGAACTTCAATGCTTCCGGCAGAATTAAAGACTTTGACGCCGACTACTTTCATTTAAACGATACTAACTTTGCCGGCGCCAAATCCAATCTGTATATTGATCAAACGGTTGATCAGGAGATTGATATCGATTCCAGCGGAACCGTCACCAAAACCGTGACTGTTACCTATACCAATCCCGAACCGCCGGACGACTGCAATCTGGAATCAGGCGGTTTATGTTTAAACGGTCTCTTGCGTGATTGGGTCCGGCTCTATGTCCCTGAGGGGAGCGAAATAATTGAAGTGCTTGGTTCTGATATTCCGGCTACCACCAGTAAAGATTTAGGTAAAACCGTCTTTGAAGCTTTTATTGAGCTGCGCCCGGAATCAAAAACCAAGTTGATTGTCAAATACAAACTGCCTTTTAAACTCCAGTCAGGCCAAGCCTACCGGCTCATGATTCAAAAACAGCCCGGGGCTAAAAGCTTTAATTACACCGTCAAGCTGGGTAACAGAATCGAGGAGTTTAAGCTGGATAGTGATAAAGAATTGAGTTTGTAAACCTGTGGCAAAAACTTACCCTACTCAGGCAATCATTCTTAAACGAATCAATGTCAACGAAGCCGATCGGCTCATTACAATTTTTTCCAAAGACTACGGTAAGCAAAAACTTATTGCCAAAGGTATCAGGAAAATCACTTCTAGAAAAAAAGGCCACCTGGAACTGTTTACCTTAGTTAAACTCTTAGTTGTTAAGGGTAAAAACCTGGACTTAATTACCGAAGCCGAAACTGTTGCCAGCTTTCCTCAACTTCGAAAGAACTTGAATCGGGTTCGCATTGCTTATCTTCTGGCTGAGTTAATCGATAAGCTAACGGCTGAAAATCAGGAACAGGCGGCAGTCTATCAGTTGCTTTTGGATAACTTGACTTTGTTAAACAGCCAAGAAGCATCCCCTGACTTAATCTTAAACTTTGAAAAAAAACTCTTGGAACTTTTAGGTTTTGGTTTACCTCAAACTATCTCCCGTCAAACCTTAGAAACTCATATCGTCTCTATTATTGAAAAACCCCTTAATTCCAAAAAGATTAGATAAATCAAATTATCGCTTGAATATACAGATAACCAAGATTGATTTAATTAAAACTTTGAAAGAAGTCGGAGTGGCGACTCAAGGTGATGTCACTAGATCAGAACGTCGTTTAGTGCGACGGATCGGTCAAGTAGAGAAAAGCCTGCGTAACTCGATTGCTAATTTAGCTAAGGATATTATTCTCCTAATTAACTCTTCTAGCACTTTTACTTAAATGGTCCCCATTTAACATCAGGTGAGCCAGTCATTTGATGTAATACATCACCCAACGCCATCATTGAAACATAGCCAAGAAAGCCACCTGTGAGCATACAACCGATTTCCAAATCTCTACCAGGTCTAGCTTTTAATGTATTAACAGAAAATAGATAAAATAACTTTCCTACCGCCATTCCGGCAACAACAGGTATTGATCCTTCTAAGAATTCCTCAGTAAAATTTATCTCATTAGCAAATTTTTTGACAGCAGAATTTTTTACTATGGCTG
>CAYICL010000050.1:0-2814 GCA_964361885.1 uncultured Pseudomonadales bacterium | reverse complement strand
GAGCGCGGTCGAACGGACAAGCCTGCTCCACCCGCCCCGCCCGCCCCCAAGCCAACCGCTAAACCAAAACCAATGCCTCCCAAAATTGTTAAAATTGTTAAACCTGTTGCTGAATCCCAGCCTTTAACCCAAACCGTCTTTGCCCCGGGCATTACCCTGCCTCACACTCCGGACAAACCCAACCTTATCGCCGGCATCACCCTGGATAAAGCCGGAAAAATCATCCCCAATGTTATTTTGGAAATTAAAAACCATCAGGGCCAGCCTGTCCGGGCTTTAAAATCCAATAAATTAGGCCAGTTTTTCATTGCCACCCCCCTGGAAGATGGTATCTACCAGCTCGAAGCCGAAGCCCTGGATCACCGCTTTGCTATAATGAAACTTGAGGCCAAAGGCGAGATTATCCCGCCTCTAAAAATTCAAAGTTTATGATGAACCCTGCCCCAGTCAGAGCCAGCACCCAAGACCACCTGGATATTGAGGATGTCCGCAACAACCTCTTTATCTTAAAAGACGGTTCCTGCGGCCTGATCTTGCAAACTACTGCCGTTAACTTTTCCCTTCTTTCCGAAGGTGAACAGGACGCCATTATCTATGCTTACGCCGGCCTTTTAAACTCCCTCACCTTCCCCATCCAGATTGTCATTAAAAGCCAGAAAAAAAACATTGGCTCTTACCTGGCGCTTTTAAACGACCAAAAACCCAAAATCAAAAACCCCTTATTAAGAAACCAGTTGGAAAAGTATTACCTGTTTATTCAAAAAACCGTTCAGGAAAACGAAGTTCTGGACAAAAAATTCTACCTGGTGATCCCTTTTTCCAACCTTGAGCTGGGTCTTAAATCCACCCTTTCCTCAACCGTTAAAAAACGGGCCGGTCTGCCTTATGACAAAGATTTTATTATCCAAAAAGCCCAAACCAGCCTTATTCCCAAACGGGATCACCTTATCAGCCAACTAACCCGCCTAGGTCTGCAAACCAGGCAGCTGACCACTCCGGATATTATCAAGCTTTTTTTTGAATACTATAACCCGGAATCAGGCGGCATTGATTTTGGTCAGGCCTCTGACTACTCTGCCCCTTTGGTTCAAGCCGCCGTTAGCCCGGAAACCCCCCATGAAACTTAAACTGCCTCTTATCAAAAAACCTGCCCCGCCCAGTCCGGCTCAGCCGGATAAAAAAGGGCCGCCTCCGGCCCCGACTCCGACCCCTTTTGCCCCGGATGCCAAAGCCCAGTTTAGCCAGGGTGTTACCTCAATCAAAGACATCATTGCCCCCGGCGCTATCGAGGTTGACTTTAACTATCAAAAAATCGCCAACACCTACTTTAGAACCCTTTTCGTTTCCGGCTACCCCCGCTTTGTTAATGCCAACTGGCTCTCGCCCTTAATCAACTTTGAGCACTCTTTAAGCCTGTCCATGTTTATCTACCCGATTGAAGGCCGGGGTATTATGGACGACCTTCGCCGCAAGGTCGGCGAAATGGAGGCGGAAATTCAGTCTGACGTTGAGCGCGGCCGCATTGCCGATGTTTCCACTAAAGTTAAGCTTGAAGACGCTAAAACCCTGCAAATTCAGCTGGCTAAAGGCGCCGAGCACTTTTTCCAATTCGGGCTTTACATCACTGTCTCCTCTAAAGACCTGGAAGAGTTAAATAAAATTACCCAGCAGGTTCAATCTACCCTTGGTTCTCTTATGATTATTGCCAAATCCGCCAGCCTGCAAATGGAACAGGCCTTCAAAACCACTCTGCCTACCGCCCAGGACCGTCTGATGATTACCCGGAACATGGATACCACTTCTTTAGCCACCACCTTTCCTTTTACCTCATCTGAGCTGACCCAAAACCAAGGTGTTCTTTACGGCATCAACGAACACAACGGTTCTCTGATTATTCTGGACCGTTTTTCTTTGGAAAACGCCAACTCTATTGTTCTTGCCAAAAGCGGCGCGGGAAAAAGTTTTTTTGTCAAACTCGAGGCTCTCCGCTCTTTAATGTTTGACTCTGAAATCATTATTATTGACCCGGAAAACGAGTACCAGTCTCTTTGCGAGGCTGTTGGCGGCCAATACATTGACTTCTCTTTCAACTCTCTGTCTAAAATTAACCCTTTTGATCTGTCCCAGGTCTATGAAGAAGGTCAAAACGAGCTGGGCCAAAAAGTCTTGTCTCTCCACTCTTTGTTTAAAATCATCATGGGTACTCTTGCCCCCCAGGAAGAAGCGCTTCTGGACCGGGCCATTATCTTAACCTACAAGCAAAAAGGCATTACCCCTGATCCGGGTACCCAGAAAAAAGAGCCGCCCTTGCTTGAAGATCTTTATAAGGTCTTAATCGGCATGGAAGAGTCTGCCGCTTTAAACCTGGCCGCCCGTTTGGAAAAATTTGTTAAAGGTTCTTTCAGGGGCATCTTTGACCAGCATACCAACATTGACATTCAAAACACTTTTACTGTTTTCTCTACTAAAGAATTGGAAGACGCCCTCCGCCCCATTGCCATGTTTATGATTTTAGACTTTGTCTGGACCAGAATTAAAAAAGACCTTAAGCGGCGCCTGCTTATCATTGACGAGGCCTGGTATCTGATGAAATACCCTGACTCTGCCAGCTTCATCTACTCCATGGCCAAAAGAGCCAGAAAATATTATTTGGGTTTAACCACCATTACCCAGGATGTTGAAGACTTTTTAGGCTCTGACTATGGCAAAGCCATTGTTACCAACTCTTCTGTCCAGATTTTAATGAAACAGTCTCAGGCCGCCATCGACAACTTAGGCAAGGACTTTTATCTGTCTGAAGGTTAAAAACATCTC
>CAYICL010000049.1:0-2937 GCA_964361885.1 uncultured Pseudomonadales bacterium | reverse complement strand
TGATCCGTCATTGACTACAATCACTTCATCAACCTGGTTACTTGTTAGTAAGGCCGCGACAACTTTAGCAACGGTTTTTTCTTCGTTAAAAACCGGTACAATGGCTGAGACTTTAATTTTGTCTTTCATAGCTTAACCTAATTTTATCAGTAATACCCCTAAACTCATCAATATCGCTGCCAGCCAGGAATATTTGCTGGGTTTGTCTTTAAACATGACTAAGCCAAAGATAAGAATAAAAAACAGCTGCAGCTGTTTCACCCCTACTGTTAAAGCTACCGGTCCTTGGGAAAAACCTTTAAACACCGACCATGAACTTAAGCCGTAAATCAAACTGGTAACCATTAAACCTTTAAAGTTCTGCTTAACTTCCAGCTGCCATCCCGGTTTTTTTAATTGTAAAAAAATCAGTAATATCATTGAAATAATCAGGTTTTCCGCCAGCAGTCCCAAGGCCGGGTTCATAGGTTTGGTGTTGATCACCGCCGTTTTATCTAAAATTGCCGACACGCTGGTTAAAAACACGCCGGCAATAAAAAGAAGCGAGGCTTTCTTGATTAAAAGCAGTTTAAACGGTCTTAACCAATGTCCGTCTAACTTTTTAACATTTAAAATATATGCCCCTAAAGTGATCAGTATTAATCCGGCTATTCCTTTTAAGCTGATTGTTTCAGCCAAAAAGATTAAACCCAACACATAGACAAAAAATGGATTAAAAGCTGTCAGCGGGCTTAGTTTGGACAATAGTCCATGCTTAATTGCCGATAGTCTCATGGTCATGGCCAAACTGAAGACTAATGACGAACCAAGGACAGCCAGATAAAACCCCGGGTTAACTTTAAATTCAATCCCGTCGATTAAAACCAACCCTGCCACCAGCGGAATATTTAAAGCAAACAAAGACCAGCTGACCACTGAGGCACTGGTATTTTTTAGCAACTTTTTGCTTAAAACCACTGAAACAGCCGAAAAAAAAGCAGAGCTTAGGCCCCACCAAAACCACATATAAAATTAGTTTAACATAAAACAAATCAGTATAATGTTTAAATATGCCGTTTGGTTTATTAGCCGCTTTTTTGGGTGGAATCATCTCTTTACTTTCTCCCTGCAGCGCCATGATCTTGCCCAGTTTCTTGGCTACCGGTTTTCAGCAAAAACACCGCTTAATTAAAGCTACTTTTTTCTTTTCTCTGGGAGTTTTAACCATGATGTTGCCTTTAGGTCTTGGTTTTTTTGCCTTGTTTACTTTTTTAAATCAATTCCGCCGTCTGATTACTTTGATTATCGGTGTCATTTTAATTATAGAAGCTGTGCTTCAACTGCTTGGTCGCTCGTTATTTGTTCCCCGCCTTAACTTGACTGTCAAAGCCTCGCCGTCTTTAGCCTCTTCTTTCTATTTTGGCCTGATTTCCGGTGTCGGCATCACTTCCTGTGTTGGTCCGGTCTTAGGCGCCATTATTACCTTAGCCGCCAACAGCCTTAAGCTTGTTTCTGCTGTGATGTTAATTTTTTCCTACACTTTAGGCTTAGTCTTGCCTTTATTTTTATTAAGCTGGTTATGGCAGCGCCACCGGTTTCAAGCCAGGCGGCTTTTACAAGGCAAGGTCATTCATCTTGGTTCTCACCAACTTCATCTGGTTAATCTGGCCGCCGCCTTACTATTTTTCTTCTTAGGTTATCTCTTCATTTTCCATCAGGGTAGTTTTGGCATCATGTCAAACTTTTCTTTTGATTTGCAAGACAAGCTCTTTTCACTGTAAGCTTTAACTATGCCCGATATCCAAGTCACTAAAGCCTCTGGCTTTAAACAAGCCTTTGATCCAGTTAAAATCCGCCAATCCTTGACCCGGGCCGGAGCCAAACCCGAAGTGATTGATAAAATCTTAACTCAACTGCTTGGTAAGCTTTATGACGGTATTTCCACCCGGGATATTTATCAACAGGTGTTTGCGCTTTTTAACCAGTATCAAGGCAGCCACAGCTACCGCTATTCTTTAAAAGATGCCTTAATGCAGCTTGGTCCTTCCGGCTACCCGTTTGAAAAATTTGTCGCCCGGCTCCTCGACCATCTTGGCTTTACCACCAAAATTCAAGTTATTGCTCAAGGCAAATGCATCAGTCACGAGATTGATGTCGTCGCTGAAAAAGACCAACAGCGCTTTATGGTTGAGTGTAAATTCCATAACCGCGCCGGCACCAAAACCCGCTCCAAAGACACGCTCTACATCCAAGCCAGATTTGAGGATTTAGGCACTCAGTTTTATCAGCCCTGGTTAATCACCAACACCAAGTTAACCGCCAATGCGATTAAATACGGTCAATGCCAGAACATGAAATTATTAGCTTGGCGTTATCCTGATAAGGAGAGCTTGGAGCAGTTAATTGAACAAAACCAACTCCATCCTTTAACCTGCTTGCCTTTTCTTGATCTTCACGACCGCCAGCTCCTTTACCGGCAGAATCTGGTCTTATGTAAAGATTTATTTAAACTTAACTCCAAACAGCTTCAAGCTCTTGGTTTTAGCTCTGACAAAGTCAAGCAGATTTTCACCTTGCATTCAACTACGTTTTCATAATATAGTTAACTATAGATTAAAAAATTATTCGGATTTCGTGCTTCGAATTTCGAATTTATTCATAGAAAGGGGGTGAACTAACCCATGGACGATCCAACTCAACAACCCACCGATACACCGGCAACTCCGCCGACAGACATGCCCACTGATACCACCCCCACCGACACTCCTGTTACGGACACTCCAACCCCTGATCCTGCCTCAACCAATCTGGATGACATCAAAATGCCCGGTGAGGTTCAACCGGAAACTACTCCTGGTGCCGCTGAACCGGCTGACGACACTCCTGAACCGGCTGACGACACTCCTCCGGCTCAACAGGAAGAACCGCAAATATAGTGTCACTTTAAGAATCTTCACA
>CAYICL010000048.1:0-3132 GCA_964361885.1 uncultured Pseudomonadales bacterium | reverse complement strand
AAGAAGCCGCCAAAATTGAAACTGCCACTACAAAATAATCTATGCCAAAACCTCAAACCAGTCTCAATCTAAGCCGCGGCCACATCTATATCACCGCCACTTTCAACAACACTCTCATTAGCATTACCGACACCAGCGGTCATGTCGTGGCTTGGGGTTCTACCGGCGCCTCCGGTTTTAAAGGTTCCCGGAAATCCACTCCTTTTGCCGCTACCACTGCTATTGACGCGGTTATTAAAAAAGCTAAAGATATGGGGTTAACCACTGCCGCAGTCTTTATCAAAGGCCCCGGTCCTGGCCGCGATGCGGTTTTAGGCGTTATCCGTTCCTGCGGTTTAAAAATTACCCAAATTGCCGATATCACTCCCATCGCCCATAACGGCTGCCGGCCCAAGAAAAGGAAACACGGTTAAACATGGCTAGATATACCAAATCCCGCGCCAAACTGGTCAGAGCCTTTAACGAAAACATTTTCGGTTTGCCTAAATACGACAAGATTTTGGCTAAAAAGCCCTATCATCCCGGCGCCCACGGTAAAAAAATGCAGCGCCGGCCTTCCGATTACGGCCAGCAGCTCAAAGAAAAACAGAAACTAAAGGCTGTTTATGGAATTCAAGAACGTCAATTCAGGCACTACTTTCAAACCGCCCGTAAAACCCAGACCGCTACCGGTGAAAAACTCTTACAGCTTTTGGAGTCGCGCTTGGATAACTTGGTTTACCGGGCCGGATTTAGCCGCAGCCGTCCGGCTGCCCGCCAACTGGTCAACCACAACCATATCCTGGTTGATGCCCAAAGGGTTAATATTCCTTCCTGCTTGGTCAAGCCCGGCCAGGTCATCAGTTTAACTCAAAAAACCGCTAAAATTCCTGACGTCGCTACTCGTTTAGCCAATAAAGACGTCAATGTCCCCAAATGGCTCAAGCGCCAGGCTTTGGCCGCCAAACTCATTCGTTTGCCCGAAAGAGATGAGATCGATACAAACATTCAAGAACAATTAATTGTTGAGTTTTACTCAAGATAGGAGATTTATGAAAATCAACTTTAAAACAACTGCCGTTGCCGAAACCAAGGATTTTGGTAAATTCGAGCTTTCTCCCTTAGAGCCGGGCTATGGTTTAACCATTGGCAATGCTTTACGCCGGGTGTTGCTCACCAGCCTGCCCGGAGCCGCCATTACCAGCGCCACCATTAGCGGCGTCATGCATCAATTTACTACCCTTCAGGGTGTCAAAGAGGATGTGCTTGAGCTGCTTTTAAACCTAAAACAGGTCAGAGTCAGCTACACCGGTGATAAACCCATTGAGGTCAGTCTTTCCGTCACCGGTCCGGCTAAAGTCAAAGCCGGCGATATTACCACTCCGGCCAATGTCAAGATTGTCAATCCTGACTTGATTTTAGCCGTTCTGGCCGACAAAAAATCCAAGCTGGAAGTCAAATTGGAAATTAGCTCCGGTTACGGCTATTTATCAGCTAAAGACCGCCAACCCAAAAAACTGGGCGAGATCATCCTTGATGCGGCCTTTTCCCCGGTCTTAAGGGTCAATTACCAGGTAGAAACCGCCCGCGTCGGCCGCCGCACCGATCTGGATAAGTTAATCTTGGAAATCAATACTAATGGGGGCTTAAAGCCGTCCAAAGCCTTAGACACAGCCGCCAAGATTTTAATCGACTCTTTTACTCAGATTGTTAAGCCTACCTTTGAAAAAGAAGCAGTCAAAGAGCCCTTATTGATTGAAGAGCATGAAGCCTACCGCCTGTCGGTTGAAGAGCTGGATCTGCCTACCCGGATTGCCAATGCCTTAAAAAAAGGCGGTTATGCCACCGTCAAGGATCTGGGCGAAGCCAGTCTTAAAGACATCACCAAGGTTAAAAACTTAGGCGGCAAATCGGTTGACATTATCATCGACAAACTCAAAAATAAAGGAGTTATTATTAAGTAACTATGCGCCATCGAATCAAGGGCAGGAAACTGCACCGGAACACCAAACAACGTCAAGCTTTGTTTAAAAGCCTGCTTCAGGCTTTGATCCTTAATGAAAAGATCAAAACTACCGAAGCCAAAGCCAAGGCCATTAAAGGTTTGATGGACAAGCTGATCAGCCAGGCCAAAAAAGGCTCTCTGTCTGCCCGGCGGCAGGTCTTAGCCTTTTTGCCGGACAAAACCGCCGTCCACAAGCTCTTTGATGTCATTGCCCCCCGCACTAAAGACAGAATCAGCGGTTTTACCCGGATGTTAAGGCTTGGTCAGCGTAAGGGCGACAATACCATGATTGCCCAGGTGGAATTAATTGACAAACCTCAGCCAAAGAAAGAAACCAAAGAAACCAAGAAATGAAAACCTTTGTTACTACTCCCAAAGTTATCAAACGCCACTGGCATTTAATCGATGCCAAAAATCAGGTCTTGGGCCGTTTAGCCACCCGGATTGCCGTCTTATTAATCGGCAAAAACAAAGTTTACTATGCCGGCCATCTTGATTGCGGCGACTATGTGGTGGTGATTAATTCCGACCAAGTTAAAGTTACCGGCAGAAAACTGACTCAAAAAAAATATTACCGCCACTCCAACTACCCCGGCGGTTTAACCACGACCACCTTTCAGCAACAGCTGGCCAAAGATTCCCGGAAACTTATCGAGCGCTCAATCAAAAACATGCTGCCCAAAAACAAGCTAAGATCACCCCGCTTAAGGCGGCTGAAAGTTTTTAAAACCAGTGAGCATATCTATGCCGAAAAAATTTCCTAAAAAAGTCAACTATGTCCCGGCCATCGGTAGGAGAAAACGGGCCGTCGCCCGGATCAGATTATTCAAATCCAAAGGCGACATACTGGTTAACGACTTGGCGATAGACAAATACTTTCCCGGTGAGGTTTTTAAAAATCTTTATAATGAGCCCTTTAAAACCTGCAATGTTCTGGATAAATATCATGCCACTATCAAAGTTTTCGGTTCAGGCAAAAACGGCCAACTGGGGGCAGTAATTTTGGGTTTATCCCGGGCTTTGGTCAAAGTAAATAAGGAAAAATTCCGGCCGCTTTTAAAGAAAAAAGGCTTTTTAACTCGTGATCCTCGGGAGCGCGAACGCCGCAAAGTCGGCATGGGCGGCAAAGCCAGGCGCAAACGCCAAAG
>CAYICL010000047.1:0-3381 GCA_964361885.1 uncultured Pseudomonadales bacterium | reverse complement strand
AGCGCGAACGCCGCAAAGTCGGCATGGGCGGCAAAGCCAGGCGCAAACGCCAAAGTCCCAAGCGCTAACCCAATCACATTCCCGGAATGTGATAGAGGTACTTTTCCAAATCCACCTGGAAATTTTTAACTTCAACGCCTTCTGCTCTTAATCTTTTCGCCTGGGTTTTAATCTTGCCTTTAGCTCCAAAGTTTTTCGCCAATCCGCCCTTTGCATTCACCACTCTATGGCAGGGGACTTCTGTAATCGGTTGGCCGTGTGTATGCAGCCAATTTCCCACCGGTCTGGGGCTTTTCACTCCGGCCAGCTTGGCAATCTGGCTGTAAGTGGCCACTTTACCTTTGGGAATTTTTCCCACGATCTTTAAAGCCTTGTCTTTTAACTTCATTTTCATCACACTCCCGAGGTGTGATAGAGGTGTTTTCTAAATATGGTCGGTTTCGTCTACTTGAGCCTCGGCCTTGGTTTTATGAATAATCTGATCTTTATGGTTTGGCGGACTGTAAATAGTGTACAGTTTTAAGGGTTTTTCTGCCGAAGTATTGATAATATTATGTTCTGTCCCGGCCGGCACCACGATGGCATCACCAGCTTTAACCAAATGTTCTTCGCCGCTTAAGACCACCTTAGCTTCGCCCTCTTCAATTCTAAAAAACTGGTCCACATTAGGATGAGTCTCAACGCCGATATCTTCGCTGGGCAGTAAACTCATCACAACTAGTTGGGAATACTTACCGGTGAAGATGACCTGGCGGAACCAACTGTTTTTCACCGCCAACTCTTCAATGTTTCCTACATAGCCTGTCATTTTTATTCTCACCCCCGATCTGATTAATTCTACCTGTCTTTTAATCCTATTACAAAATCTCTCCGGTTTTTTCCGCTGTTTTTGGTTGGTTGATAAGATACATATCCCGCCTAAGTCCATCCGTGCCGATCAACTCTGCCTCGCCTTCCAAAATCATCTCCATTGGCCTACAGGCGCGGCAGCCGTTATGCGGGCATTTAAACCGGTTTAACTGTCTGGCAAGTTTCATTTCCTTGGCTAGTTTCAGAATTTTTTCCTCTGACTTTTTAACATCCTTTAGTTTTTGCTCCGCCGGCTTATCTGACCGGTCAATATACCAGTAATTCACTTTGTTCACCGCTCGGTTTTGGGTATTGCTGGCCAGTAAAAAATATATCGGCAGTTGTAACGAATCTTCTTTTTCATCCTGTTTGCCGGTCTTAAAATCAATAATATTCACCTTATCTTCTGCTTGTAAATATTCCAGCCAGTCGATCTTGCCGCAAAGAATAATATTGTCTTTTTCCGACAGCCAGTAATAGGGCAGTTCCATCTGGATCTTTATCGCCAGATTTTTTAACGGCCCGGGATTTTTCTCCACCCGCCTTAACATTTCTTTGCCTCTCTCTTTGTACTTAAACTCCTCCTCTTTAGACAAAAACCCGCCTCTTTTGCCGGAAACTTTTTTCCAGACTTCTTCGAATTTAGACAGCAACGGCTCTTTAAACCGCCGGTTCACCCCCAGTCTTGACAAGTTCTCAATTACTTCGTGCACCGCTTGGCCTAAAGACAAAGGCGGGCTCACCAACGCCAGTTTATGTCCGGTCTTCGGATCTTTGTAAACGTTTTTAAGAAAATACGCCCTCGGGCACTCCAGCCAGTCGGAAATAGAGGAATGCGACACCCAAACTGCCGTATACCTGTCTCGTCCTGACGAAGGTTCTTTTACCATACAAAAATTATATCAGACTTTTTTCCCCGTCAGTTTCCTGTACTCGCAATACTCGCAACTTTCTCCTGCCTCCGGCAGTTTATCTCTGTCTAAAACCTGCTTCATTTCCATTAAACTCGGCTCTATCCAGGTTCCGTCACCCTCATAAGGGATAATCGTTAACTCAAACTCCAGCCTGCCGTCAAATTTTTCCCGGTTCTTGCCGGCATTGGCAAACACAAAATACCCGGTTTTACCGACCTTAAACCCATCCTCTTTAAACAACCACTGGTACACCTCCATCTGTTTTTTATACCCCTGTTTCCACTCATCTTCCAAAGAAATCTCTTTTTCCGTACTGGTCGCTTTATAGTCAACGATTAATAACTCTTCCGCTTTATTGATCCAGACATCATCGATCGCGCCAAATATCAGCAGATTGGTCGGTTTATGTAAATACTGCTTGCCGACAAAATTATTCCGCCATTGATCCAAATCCGGATGCTCATAGGGGATTGCCTCAATCTTAAACTTTTGCATTAGTTCATGCGCCTCGCCTTTTTTTCGCAGTAAATCAAACTCGTTTTTAAGCAATTGATCCACCGCCGAGTTTAGCGACCACCCCGGCATGCTTGGCCTGCCCAGTCCCAGCCGCCGGTCCAGATAAAAGCACCGGGGGCATTCCAAAAACATATCAATCTTTGATCGGCTGATCGAAAACGGCTCTTTTTGTTTGGCTTGATACAACCCTCTCTGGCGCTGTTTATAGTTAGACATTAAATTCATTCTACCATCCCCAGCCGCCACCAAAGCAGTTGAGAGCAACACACCCTATAGTCTGTGATATAATTACCCAATTATGGGCGTTGAAGGCGGCGAACGATTTTCTACCCAGGAAACTCTTAAGCAAATTGAGAAATTATTGGCGATTATTGTTGAAGCCAGTTCAGACTTTTCCCCAGATATAAGACAAAGCCTAAGAGGCGATCTTTACCAATTAATGACCTCAATTGGTATTACGGATAATAACTTTAGCCAGCTGGCTGATGTTTATCAACGGCTTAACGACCGGTTATTTAACTTACCCAGCCCTTCCGGTTATCCGAAAAAAGAAATTTTCATCACCAGCGTAGCCAGGATTTATCAAGATTTCGGCAGAGAACAATTTCCTCGTTTACCAGAACAGATTCAAGCTACAGATGTCGCCAGGCATGCTCAAAGTGATTGGTATCAAATATTAGGTAGAAGCGGAATGAAAACCATTGACTATTTATTCGAAATGGGCAAATTAATCAGTAGTCAGTTTGCCTATACCTCTTTTTTCAACAGCCAAGACCCCATTGAGATTGGTGAAGGTTGGCAGGTCTCTAACGGCCGTCATCGGTCTTTCGCCTTAAGAGCTTTGGGAGAAAATTATGTCGCCGGCAAAAATCTTAATCAGTGGGTTGAAATCAAAAGAGTTTCAGCTAATTCTGTATAATCTTTCCAGAATGACCAATGTCTGGCAAAACTTAAAACCACCTATTTTTTGTTTGGCGCCCATGTTTGGCGCCACTGATTCGGCGTTTAGGCAACTGCTGGCAAAGATTGGCAAACCCGATCTCATGTTCACCGAGTTTACCAATGTCCAAGCCATCTACTCTCCGGACACCAAAACTTTAAT
>CAYICL010000046.1:0-3451 GCA_964361885.1 uncultured Pseudomonadales bacterium | reverse complement strand
TCCACCATCCGCCTCATGGTCACAATCTTTTCATACTCCTCCGTGCTAAACAGCAACTGTTCCTGCCTTGTGCCTGACCGCTGGATATCTATGGCCGGAAATATCCGCCTTTCCGACAACTTTCTGGACAGATGCAGTTCCATGTTGCCGGTGCCTTTAAACTCTTCATAAATCAACTCATCCATTCTGGAGCCGGTATCAATTATGGTGGCGCCGATTATGGTTAAACTACCCTTAACTTCCTTGCCGTCGACTTTAAACGGCTCAAAGTTTCTAGCTGCCCCAAAGAAACGTTTAGGTGGATACAAAGCTACCGGATCAAACCCGCCTGACAAAGTTCTGCCCGAAGTCGGAATCGCCAGATTGTAGGCTCTGGCCAACCGGGTAATTGAATCCAGTAAAATCACCACATCATTACCCATCTCCACCATTCTTTTGGCTCTTTCCAAAGCCAACTCCGCTACCTTTGTCTGTCTTTCCGCCGGCTCGTCAAAGTTTGAAGCCGCCACCTCACCTTTAACATGCCGCCTGATATCCGTTACCTCTTCCGGCCGCTCTCCCACCAACACTGCCATTAAATGTACTTTAGGATTGTTCTCGCTTATACCCACCGCCATATCTTTTAAAATCGTCGTTTTACCCGCCTTGGGCGGGCTGACAATTAAACCCCTCTGGCCTTTGCCGATCGGCGCCACTAAATCAATCACTCTGGTCGACAACTTTTTCTTGTCAGTCTCCAGTTTTAACTTTTCGTTGGGGAATATCGGCGTTAACCGGTCAAAGTCAGGCCTTCTGCTCTCATCATTAAATTCTTGATCATTTACCTTTTCCACCTTTAAAAGCCCCCAATACCGTTCATTATCCTTCGGCTTTCTGGCCGGCCCGGTTACCAAATCGCCCGGCCTTAACTTAAACCGCTTGATCTGGGAAGAGGAAATATAAACATCGTCATTTGAGGGTACAAACTCCGCCCTTAATATCCCGTGGCCTTCGCTCATCATCTCCAGCATGCCGGTTTTCTCTTCTGTCGGCCAATTTGCATCCGGTATCATCCGGTTGTCCACAACTCCATTAAATTGATTACTGCCATTATTGGTATAGCTCCGCATCACCGGTCTGGCTATCACCGGTCTGGCTATCACCCGCCGCATCATTGGCCCACCGATCGGACGGCTGGGCTTTCTGTAAGCCGGCCTGTTAGTCATCACTGGCCTCGCGAAGTCCTGCCTCGCGAAGTCCTGCCTGCCGCTAGGCAGGTCCTGCCTCGCCGGTTGTTCTGTTTTTATCTCATCCTGGCCGATTAGCTCATCAACTGACGGAGTTGCTGTAGTTTTTTTCACTGGCATATAAAAAAATTACTTGGGGGAAAAATCAATGCTTTGGGAATCCAAAAACTTATACTTTAATATAACTCTTCAGTCACTGACTGTCAAGTTCGAAAGTCCGTCCTTGTCACTACTAAGTCCGAAAGTAATTATTCCTCGAAAAATCCAGCTGTTCCACAAACATTTGTTTGAGATGATATAAATTATTCTGCTCGTAAAATAACAGCATTGCCTCGATATAATCGATTTCTTTAACGTCCCGGTAAGACACCGGGTATAAATCATAAGCGATCAGAATCGCGTTGGTTAATGTCCGGCCGGTGCGCTTGTTGCCATCGGTAAACGGCTGGATATAAGCAATCATAAACGAAGCTATAAACGCCTTTGACAGAGGATTTTTAACCGCGTTAATCATCTCAATTGTTTGCTTTAATGCCTTAGTCAGAGCATCGCGCCCAGTTAAGGGTAAATAATTAGTGCCGGTAATCGCCACCGGATTACTTCTTATTGCTGCCGAAATCCCTAAACCCCCGGTCAGCAAAGCATGAATTTTTAATACCTTTTCCAACGTTAATCTTCTAAATTCTTCTCTGTTTTTTAAAATATAGTCAATCGCCGCCTTGTGATTTAAAATCATAATTGCCTCTTCCCTGGGATGGCCTTCCGCCTCTTTCATCTGCCTGATCAAAATATCTGTTTCCAGCAAAGAATAGGTATTCCCCTCAATCCGGGAAGATTTCCAGGAAAATTCTACTGTAAATCTTTCTATTTCCCGCTTAAAAATCGTCGGGTCCAGTTTTTTCTCCTGCGCGCTTAAATGGTTTAATTTTTTATCCAGCCCGCTCAATTCGCTTAAATAATTAAAAACACCGAAATCAAACCCGGTTTTAACTCCCATTCTTAAACCAGAACCAGGGGTAAAGTATTCATCCTTGTCAATAAATCTTTCCAGCGGATTTTGTAAAGAAATATAAACCGTCTTTTTACCAACACCTTGCGTTTTTACCAACCCCTGATCTGCTAATACTTTCAGATCTCTGATTAAAGTTAGTTTGGAAACCGCATATTTATCTTGGATTTTAGTCTCAATCTCGCTCCGGGAAACCGGAATTTTGGATAAACAATTGAGAATTGCCTGCTGACGAAGATTAATTTGCGTATCATTCATACACGATTATCGTATCAAAATGAAACGAAAAAGCAAGGAGAATGAAACGAAAAGTCTATTCTGCTTCTGTACTCGTCCAATACATTTAAGACAAATAGCCCTCCTCTAATGCATAGCCTAAGGGTGACTTTTGTCCCAAAGTCTGATGCGGTCTTATTGTCTCTCCCTTAAACTCCGAAGGCCCCTCAACGACCAGCGCTCCTTGAGCATTTAATCTACCTAACACATTAAGATCGAGCTGCGCTTGAGCACTTTCAAACTCAACATTGCCAAACTTCACACCGTTTGACGGCTCCCGCTAGGTGGCAAGACCAACTGATGATGTGGCAACACCTGAAGCCTGAGCAGAAGGAGTGGCTTCTGAGGTTATTAAAACTTGTAAAGACTTGTAAAATTGATTGTAAAAACTGGTTAAATCTGTGATTTTACTGGTCGGCCATAAGAGATTATCCACCACAGCAAAGAAATCGTCAATCTTCTTCTTTAGGTTCTGGAGACACCTTGGGAGATGGTGATGGAGTTGCCTGGTTTATGTTAACAGCACCTACCTCGATTATTCTCTTTTCAGATGCTCTATATAGTATCGCCTTTTTGGCATTGGTATAAATAAGGACTTTATCTTCATTCTTAGCATTTTTGAAGAACTGCTGATCTTTAAGCTTTTCTATGTCGGTAATGGTAGCAACAGTTGGCTTCTCGTCCGATGGGAGAGCAATTAAAGAACCAACTTCGGAAACTAATCTATCAACCTCTGCTTGGACCTGGGCCGAGCCTTTAGGAAGGCCCAAAAATTCCGGCTTTTGCTTGGCCACGGCGTAAACTAATCCCGCACCAACTAAAACAGAAACCAAAATCACAAAAAGAGATTTAAAAACCCTCGGCTTATTTTTTTCTTCAATCTTTTCTTCGGCACTCATGATATTCATTATCAAATAATCAAAAACACTTGTCAAGTACC
>CAYICL010000045.1:0-3455 GCA_964361885.1 uncultured Pseudomonadales bacterium | reverse complement strand
AAGAGGTTCCCCGGAACAAAATTCCAGGTGGGGTAAGCTGTCACGTACCACAATGGGTGCATGAACTTTCCTGAATGAAAATCAATCAGGACATTATGCTTCCCTTTACAAAAGTGTCGAGGAAAAAGACTTCTAGATTGTCAACGCGCCTGGTAGGGCAGTAGTTGTTTTCACAACCAATTTATTATATCATGCTGTCAAGTTATGAGTGAAGTTAAAGACAATTTGGTTAAAAATGTGGCTGTGGCAGTTGAGGCAGCTAGATTGACAGATGAAGAGATTAATCGACGGGAAAAAGTTAGTCGGTATCGGCGGCCGGGCTGGAGAGACAAAGTTGCCGGAGAGATGGGAGAGTTAGCGGTTAAAGCGGGACAGAAGATTGTAGATAGTGAAAAGGAGGCAGTGACTGATCCGCTGACGGGATTGTATAACCGGCGGATGTTTGATGCGATTTTAGACGCAGAAGTGAAAGCGACTAGGCGAGGCATGGCATCGAAAGAAATAATCAAACAAGCACCGATGACATTAGCGTTAATTGATATCGATGATTTTAAAAATATCAATGATACATTTGGTCATCCAGCCGGAGATGAGTTGTTAAAAAACACGGCAAAACTATTTAGAGATGTTTTTAGAGAGTCAGATGTACTAGTAAGGATGGGAGGAGATGAGTTTGCAGTAATTATGCCCAGAACCAGGGTGACAGAATCAATAGTTGTATTAGAGAGATTACAAGAGGCGGTGCAAGAACATTTGAGAGACAAAGAAGTAACTTTGAGTGTAGGATTATGTGATGTGGGCCATGGGATAAAAACCGGGGAAGATCTTTATCGTCTGACTGATGGTTATTTGGATAAGGCAAAAAAAGCCGGGAAGAATACTATTTGGCACCCATTGAGAGATGCAGCCGGTGGATTAAAGGAGTATATTGGTTAGAAGGTTAATCACCGGCATGATCAGATTGATAACCAAGGATGAGCCGCCAATAGGGATGATAAGAAGGATCAGAAGGATTGAGCCGTAAGAGCGCATAAAGTCATTGTATTCTTCGGCCCAGCTCATAGGCAGAATACCGTAAAGGATTTTGGAACCGTCCAGAGGCGGAATCGGCAATAGATTAAAGACAGCCAGGTTGATGTTGATGATGATAATGGGGATTAGAAATAGAGATAAAAGCGGAGAAAATTGGAGTTTTAAGATAAAAGAAAGAAGAGCGGCTAAGATAAGGTTGCTGGCCGGACCGGCCAGGGAGATTAAAGCACTGTCTCTTTTTGGGCGGCGAAGATTAAAAGGGTCAAAAGGAACGGGTTTACCCCAGCCAAATTGGAAGAACAAAAGCATCAAAGTGCCGATCGGATCCAGGTGATTAACAGGGTTTAAGCTAACCCGGTTTAACAGCCTGGCAGTTGGGTCGCCTAAGCGGTCGGCCACAAAAGCATGGGAAAATTCATGGATGGTGACGGCAATTAGTAGAGCCGCGGCCCAGACAAAGAAAAGAATCGGGTTGGAGAAGAGCTGGCTTAACATAATATATATAGTATGTTATCATACTTTCTAATATGGCTTTAAGATGTCAACATTGCGGTAAGGGTGTCCAGTACGGGCATTTTGTGTCGCATGCCAAAAACCGGGTCAGAAGAGTATTTAAGCCGAATTTAAAGAGAGTGACGGTGATGGTTGAGGGGAAGAAAAAAAGGCTGATACTTTGCACTTCGTGTGTCAGGACAGTAAAAAAGCAGGGTTTTAAATGAATGGGGAGAAACTTAAGCCAAAGGATTTAGAGGTAATAGGGCTGGTGGAATTGCTAAAATATTTGGTAGAGTCAGGTTCGTCCCTAGATTGTTTTAAGCCGAGGTTTGAAACTGGTTTTGATGAATTAAAGATTGAACCAGTTGGTTTATTAGAGGATGTCCTAAGAATGACGGCAAGAACCAAATTACCTGACGGCAGCAGATTGATAGAGAATCAGGGAGCGTTGAATATGTTAAGGCAAGTAGTTAGGTTTGAAGAGCCTGAAGGTTTTAATGCTTTGGTAGGGGAAGTAAAAAAAGCCGGTGGGCTTGAATATATTCAGCCACTTTAATAGGTACAAGATGATTGATAGTCAGGTTAGCTTGTAAACGCTGGCGCACAATTGTGGAAGAGATATTGGTGATAACTTGCAAGGGATGGATTAAGGGAGTCATGTTAGGATAGATCGGCTTAAAAGGATAGCCGGCGCGGGGATAGATGTAAAAAGGCAAGAGGGTTAAGAGGGTTTGCCATTGGGGCCAGAGATTAAAGGTTTTTAAATTATCTGAACCTAAAAGAAAGGAGAAGTTATGCTTAGGATAGGTTTTTTTAAGATAGGTAATGTGATTGATGGTATCACCGGTCATTTTTTGATCAATGTTACAGGTTTGGGTGCGGATGCGGCCATTTTCCAGCATTTTGGCCATATTTAAGCGGTGCTGAACCGGAGCCAGGCTAAGATTTTTGGCAAAGGAGTGCTGGTAATCAGGTAAGAGCCAGATTTGCTCCAGGTCGGGAATCAGATCAAAAGCTTGAGCCATAACAATTTCATGACCCAGATGCGGAGGGTTGAAAGAGCCGCCGAATATGGTAATATGCATGGAAGTATTGTAGCAGATATATGGGAGAAAAATTTCCCGGGCACCAGAAATAACTTTTGGCTTGGGTAAAGAGACTGTTACCATTAAGCAGGACAGAGTCAAAAACATTTCCTTAAGGGAGGTCTATCAAGCCGCCTCAATCGTTACTATTGCTTTAGGCAAAACCCCAGATATCAACCTGGCGTTAAATGAACTGGGGTTGACTGGTTTACCCGAAAGAAAGTTATTATACGATGCTTTAACTGCCGGCTTAAGTAGACAGAGAAAGCTTTTGCGGCCAGGTAGTCAAGAAGAATATAAAGTAGTTGAGGGCGTGGTTGAACAGCTTAAACCGCTGTTTCCCTGGTATCAGAAAGGAAAAGAATCCGGACTACCAGCGGGTAGAGTTTCTGACGAGTTAGAGCCAACTCCATGGGGATATAGAAAACGCAGGGGTTAATAAAAACTTCTTAAATCAAATATTGTTTATAACCGTCAAGAAATTGCTGCCAGGAGATAGGGTTTTTACCTTCGAGCTGGACGGCTTTATTAGGTAAAAGCTTTAAGGTTTTACCATTTGGCATTTGGGTGAAAACGCCGGGCCAGGGATAGAGAGCGCGGATTTTACGGTCCAATTCAGGACTACCAACATTAAGGCTTTGTTTACAATTTTCCCAGCTAACAAAGCCGTCTTGTTTTAAGAAGCGTTGGCAGTAGGGTGTGGTTGATTTAATTGGTTGGGGTGTCAGCTTGATTTTTCCGGACAAATAATCCGGCAGAATTTTAATCAGCAGTTTGGCACCGGCAGTAAAGCAGCGCTTGAGCAGTAACGGAGCAATATCATCAGGCTTAATAACGACAGTT
>CAYICL010000044.1:0-3674 GCA_964361885.1 uncultured Pseudomonadales bacterium | reverse complement strand
GGCAGCCTCAGCCAAACACCTTTAAGCCCGACCATATCTTGGATGTTTGGATCTTAAGCCGTTTAAATCATACTATTGCCGAAGTCACTCAGTCTTTAGACCAGTACTACTCAGCTCCGGCTGCACTCAGTTTGGAAAAATTTGTCTCTGACTTTTCCACCTGGTATATTCGTCGTTCCCGGGACCGGATAACCACTCAAGCCTTTCAAACCATGTACCGATGTTTGGTGGTTTTATCAAAATTATTAGCCCCGTTTATTCCTTACCTTTCCGACTACCTTTACACCCATCTGACTAAAAAAGACTCGGTTCACCTGGCTTCCTGGCCTGAAGTTGATAAAAATCTGTTACAGCCGCGACTGGAAACTGATATGCAGCAAGCCAGAGTGGTGGTGGAAAAGATCCACTCTTTAAGAAAAGCCGCCAATCTGAAAGTCCGTCAGCCTTTAAAACAGGCCACTATCTCCTCCGCCTCTTTTGGTCAACCTGACTTGCACCAGCTGATTTTGGCAGAAACCAATCTTAAAGCTTTAAAGTTTATTAATAAAAAGCACGGGCTTGAAGTTAAGCTGGACACCAAGCTGACTCCGGCGTTAATCAAAGAGGGTCAAGCCAGAGATCTGGTCAGGCAAATCCAACAGGCCAGAAAAGCCGCCGGTACTGATTTAAATGAACTGATTAACCTGAAACTACCTGATTGGCCTAAAGAATTTGAAGACTATATCAAACAAAAAACCTTAGTTAAAAACATCACCAAAGCTAAAACTTTTAAACTGATTCGGTTATGATTGACTGGCAATTGCTTCTGCCTACCGTGGTTATTATCGCTCTGGGTTTAACCACCTTAGGTTCAATCTCTTTAACTTTGTTTTACAGCCAAATTGTTTTTTTAATTTTTGGTCTGATTTTGTTTATCTTTTTAAGCCGCTTTCATTATCAAAACCATTTGTATCTGACTAAAATCTATGCCGTTATCTTAGTTATCCTGTTGGTTTTACCTTTTATCTTTGGGGCGGTTACCCGCGGTTCTGTCCGTTGGGTTCAAATCGGTTCTTTAACCATCCAGCCTTCAGAAATCATCAAGCCTTTATTGATTATTATCCTGGCTTCTTTTTTAGCTCAAACTCAACGTTTCCACCGCCTGCTTCGCTTATTAATCTACGCTTTAATAATTTTCATCCCCGCGCTTTTAATATTTAAACAGCCGGATTTAGGTAGTACCATTGTCGTTATCGCTATCTGGATTGCTATCTTGATCGCTTCAGATTTTCCCTGGATATATTCCTTGTTAACCTTAATCTTTGGTTTGGCTTTAAGCCCGCTCATCATTAAATTCTTAAGACCCTACCAGCAGCAGCGTTTAACTAGTTATTTAAATCCTTTTGCCGACCCTAAAACCAGCGGTTATCATGTCATTCAGTCCACTATTGCCGTCGGTTCAGGGGGGTTATGGGGCAGGGGATTGGGCCATGGCATTCAGTCTCAGTTAAAATTCTTGCCTGAACGCCACACTGACTTTATCTTTGCTTCTTTGGCAGAAGAACTTGGTTTAATCGGCTCGTTAATTTTGCTAATCGCCTACTTCATGTTATTAAAGCGCTTGCTTAATATCGCCCGCCAAGCCCCTGACCAGTTCAGCTGCTTAATCGTAATCGGTGTTTTTAGCCTGCTGGCCTTTCAGGCTTTAGTTAACATTTCTATGAATTTAGGCTTGCTGCCGATCACCGGTATTACTCTGCCTTTAGTTTCCTCAGGCGGCAGTTCTATCCTGGCTACCATGATGGCTTTAGGCCTGGTCAATAACATCTCTTCCTATCAAACTCACCAGCACCCATTGGAAATTAAGTAAATTGTGCTCTATAATACCCCTTATGAAATACGCAGTTATTCAAACCGGCGGCAAACAGTACAAAGTCTTTGAAGGTGAAACTTTATCTGTGGAAAAACTTCCCGGTCAGCCCAAAGCCAAATTAAGTTTTGATCAGGTGCTTTTAATCACTGACGATAAAAAGACCGATTTTGGCCAGCCATATATTAAGAAAGCTTCTGTCTCCGCCGAAATTATTGAACAATTTAAAGACAAAAAAGTCCGCGTTGCCAAATTCAGGGCTAAATCCAAATACCGCCGGGTTAGAGGCCATCGTCAGCAGTTAACCAAAATTAAGATAATTAAAATTATGTGAAAATTAGGGTTGACGTTCGTGAAAATTTAATCTAGAATTAACTTAAATTATGGCTCATAAAAAAGCGACCGGCGCCACTCGTCAGCATTCTACCCGTCCCGGTAAAAGGCTGGGAGTTAAAATCTTTGGCGGCCAAAAAGTTACCACCGGCATGATTATTATCCGCCAAAAAGGCACCCAGGTTCATCCCGGAGCCGGTGTCGGCCAAGGCCGGGACTATACTCTTTTTGCTTTACGTCCCGGTTTGGTTAAATTTTTGAAAAAACAAGGTAGAAAATTAGTTTCAGTTCTTCCTGCCGGAGCTTAAAATCTATGCCTGATAAACAGGATATTAGTCAGTTGGATATTAACGAAATCCAGGCCAACCCTTTGCAGCCTCGGGGCATGATCACCCCTGATTCTTTAATGGACTTGGTTGATTCTATCCGTGAACACGGCATTTTAGAACCTTTAATTATGGCTCATACTCCGGCCGGTTTCCAGATAATTGCCGGAGAGCGCCGTTGGCGGGCAGCTAAACTGGCCGGCATGACTCATGTCCCCTGCCTTATTAAAGAAACCTCGCCTCAAGGCATGCTGGAAATGTCTTTAGTGGAAAATGTCCAGAGAACTGACTTAAATGCCATTGACCGGGCTAAAGCCTTTGAAAGGCTGATCGAGGAATTTGATCTGTCTAACGCTGAAATTTCCCAGCGGATCGGTAAAAGCCCTTCTTATGTTTCCAACACTTTAAGGCTTTTAAACCTGCCGGATGCCTTAACCGACGGTTTGCTTTCCGGTCTGATTACTGAAGGCCATGCCCGGGCTTTATCTTCCATTGAAGATAAAAACACCATGATTGAAGCTTATAAAATCATTTTAAAAGAATCCGGTTCGGTCCGCCGGGCTGAAGAACTGTCCCGCCGGATGAAATCCAAAACCGGCCAAAAAGTCACTGCTCCGTCATCACGGCCGGCGCATCTTGTCAGCCAAGCCATTGACGAGATGACCAGCCGATTAAGCCGGTCTTTAGGCAATCAGGCCGCAGTTAAATTAGTCAGAACTCAACGGGAAACCCGCTTGCAGATTACTCTTAAAGGTTCACCTGAAGCCACTGAAGAAACTTTAAAAAAAGTGGTTAAAGCTCTTACTTAGGATACTTTTCAACCACTCCCAATTGATTGATCGGCCAGTATCTGACCCAGGCTTTGCCGACAATGTTCTCGATCGGCACTGGCCCCCAGTCTCTCGAATCACTGGAATTGTTCCTATTATCGCCCATGACAAAATATGAGCCGATCGGCACCGTGACTATTTCTCCTTCGCTGGCAAACATACCGGGCCTGGTAATAATTCTTGGGTCTAAATAGCCTGACTCATCCAGCTTTTCGTTGTTAATCCACACCTGGCCGTCTTTAATGCTCACCTGGTCTCCGGGCAAACCGACGATCCGCTTAATGTAATCGTACTCCTCGTGTTTCGGCGCCTTAAACACCACCACATCCCCCCGGC
>CAYICL010000043.1:1586-4171 GCA_964361885.1 uncultured Pseudomonadales bacterium | reverse complement strand
ATTTCATAGTCATTACCAATCACTATCTCTGCCTTTAAAACCCCTTTTTTTAATTTATTAATTTTTAATCTCGGGGTTTGAAACGCCGGATCAAATAAAAACCGGCATTTTATCTGGCAGCACTCATCCACATATTTTTCCATTGCTCTCGGGTCAGTTGCGGCCAAAACTACAAAATCATTCTCCTTGGCTTTATCCAATAGGCTTAAATTAACATCCTCTTTCATCGCTCCGCTGTAAAATCCCCAAACCTGATTGTTATTTTTATCTGTCATGGCAAAACCTGTGGCCGTCACTTGTTTTCTATACACCTTTATTCTGGATGTGTTGACTCCGGCTTTGTCCAAATGTCTTTTATATGCAAAAAAATCTTTCCCGGCTGAACCAAGTAAAATTGGTTTTAACCCTAATAAAGCCAAAGAATAAGCCTGATTGCCGGCTGTACCGCCTTTATCCAGACGAAACGTCTCCATTAAAAAACTAACGTTAATAATATGTAGCTTGTCCGGCATTAAGTAGTCTTTAAACCGTCCCGGCATAGACATTACATGGTCAAAAGACAAGCTGCCGGTTACTATCAACCTCATGAAGTCTCCCCCAATGGCCCCTGGCCCTTGAGCAGTCCGGTCAAGCCGCCGCTCATCTCCGCCAACTTCTTGGCCGCCATCTCTTGGGATTTTTTAATCGCTTTATTAATCAACTCCAAAACTCTTTCGTTGCTCAATCCGTCGATCTCCAAACTTTTCAGTTTTTGATCGCCGGTAATCACGATTTTAATATTGTCCTCCACCAACTCAATCTCTTCTGCCGCCAATTGTTTTTGAATCGCCATAGCCTGATCCCGCATCTTTTTTAACTGACCTAGTTGTTTAACTTTATCAAACATTTATTAACTCACCTCCACTCCAAAAACTTCTTCGGCTGTTTTAATAATATCATCTTCCGCGAGTTTCTCCTTAGCCACTTTTTCCGTCCTTTGGCTTAAGTAAAACTTGATCCTGATCGGCGCTACCAAAACTTTAGAAGCGACTTCTTCCACCAACTGTCTGTACCGATCTTCTTCCAGTCTTTCTTTATGAAACTTATAAAACACCTCCAAAACCAAACCCTGCCCGTCAAATCCGACCGGCCTGGTCGCTCTTAACAAGGCTTCCAAACTATGATTATGAGGCCGCATGGCTGCCAACACCTCCGGCCATTTATTTACCACTTCATCAAGCCCCAGTTTGCCGGTCTTAGTGGTTAATTTTTGTTCTTTAACCGGCTTGACCGGCTTGACCGGCTTATTGGTAGCGGCTATGGCCAACTCTAAAGGTAAGCTTTCGATCACCGCTCCTTTGATCTCTCTGCCTGCCCTCATCAATCGTTCAATTAATTGAATTAACTTTTCTAGTTGGTCAATCTCCTTAATTTCCTCCGCTTTTGTCTCAACTCCCAAGCGGCCTAACAAGACTTGCCTTAACCGGCTGACCGCCTCGACTGTCAGTTGACTGATATCCGCTCCTTCTTTTAAAACCTCACTCAGCCAATCTAAAGCTGCTTTTGCTTCGCCTTTATAAATCATCACCAGCCATTCGTCTAAATTTCTGCCGACCATGCCTCTCTCGATAACCTGGCTGACTTTTTTAGAACTGATCACTTTGCCGCTAGCCGCCAACTGTTCCAGAACTTTGACTGCATCCCGGAAACTACCGTCCGCTTGTTGGCTGATCTTGGCTAAATCTTTATCTTTAATCTTTAACTTCTCGCCCTTAACTACTTTTAACAAAGCTGCTTTAATCTCTTTAATACTGGCCTTATCAAACTTCACCACCAAACACCTGGACACAATTGTTCCCGGTAGCTTCTCGACCTGAGTGGTACACAAGACAAACTTGGCATGTTTCGGCGGTTCTTCCAAAGTTTTAAGCAGCGCATTAAACGCTTCATTAGTTAACATGTGGACTTCGTCAATTATGTAAACTTTGTACTTTAGGCTCGACGGAGTCAACTTGATTTTGTCTCTTAACTCCCTGATATCATCAATCCCCCTGTTTGACGCCGCATCAATTTCAATAATATCCATGGATCTGGCTTCGGTAATCAATTTGCAGCTATCGCATTGATTGCATGGTTCGTTATCTTTTAGTTTTTGGCAGTTAACCACCTTAGCCACAATTCTGGCGCTTGAAGTTTTGCCCGTTCCCTTTGGCCCGCTAAACAAAAAAGCATGAGGCACTTCTTTAGCTTTTAAGACCTCGCTTAAAGTTTGCTTGGCCGATTCCAAGTCCAGTTGGCTGATTTTTTGCGGTCGGTATTTAAGGTAATAAGCCATCTCTCAATTTAGGTTAATTTACTGATGATGTCTGCCTAACAAATGTAACACACCGTGCTTAATTAAAAAAGGGATTGTATGGCCTTTTTTCTTTGCTTGCCGCCGGCAAATAACAATATCTCCCAATCTGACGATTCCGTCCGGACAGACCTTCATATCTTCCAAAGGAAAAGATAAAACATCTGTCGGCCGGTTTATTTTTCGATATTTAAAATTCAGGTCTTGAATCGTCTTTTCATCCACAAAACTTAAATCCGCCACGACCTTCATA
>CAYICL010000043.1:0-1486 GCA_964361885.1 uncultured Pseudomonadales bacterium | reverse complement strand
TTATACATCTCTATCGCTTCCTGTCTTTTCTTAGCTTCTTTGGATAAAACCGCATCCGCGTCCGTATCGGTCAGTGTTTGACCTTTGGCAATCCAGCTATTATGCAAAGCCGCCACCAGCATCCGCAAAGTTGACACTTTGTCCGCTTGCCTGGCTTTTAAGGCTTTATTGAGCTCGGCTTTAATTACATCTGTTTTTGCCATTTTAGCTTCTTCCTTCTCTTTTTTAATCGTTTAAACTCAGACAGTTTTTCCTTTTTTCTGATTGAAGGTTTTTTGTAAAACTCCCGATCTTTAAGTTCGGTTAACAACTGATCCTGTAAAATCTTTTTTTTGAATTTTCTGATAATCTGGTCAGCTGTATCGCCTGGCTGAGCCTTAATCACTACCGGCATCGGCCCTAAGCACCCCCTCTCAAATTTTTTTAGCTTATTTTTTTAAATATATCTATCAGTTCCTCAAGGCTTAACCGGCTCGGCTTGACTGCCGGATTATGCCTGGAACCATTTAGAATTATATGCTTACTTTGATGAAAATACCAGTTGGCATTGGCATCGGCTTGTTTTAAAACTTCAAAGGCTTGGCTTAAATCAAGCTCTGATTTCGGCTGGCATTTAACCCCCACAAAGCCTGTTTCCGGTTCTTTTCTGATCACCAAGCCATAGCCTTGTTTTTGGGCCAGTTTGGCTGCCCCGCTGAACTTACTCTCAATCCCCAAACTTTTGCCCCAGATGGTTTCAAACTCAATCCCTTTTTTAATCTCCTCTTCTGTTTTAATCTTTTGCATTAAGCCGAACAAAACCGCATCTAAAAGCAACATCCCTTGAGCGATTAATTCTTTATCATTTAACTTACCGGATAATTTTAAGTGGTCAAACAAGTGATGCAGGCAAAAATCATACCGGTCATTAGCCGGATCATCCCAAAAAAAATCTTCGAACTGATCGACCTGATTGACGATCTTAATTAACCTTTCTAGTCCACTTTGATATTTTAAACTGATCTTTTTTTCTTGCTTTAAATAATTAAAGACTAACTCTGCCGCGCAAGTCTTTTCTTCCAGTTGATGATGGTCAAACCTCCCCATGCCGGTGTCTACATGTACCACCTGCGGATCGCTGTCTACCGCTTCGCCTTTATAAGTGCTGCCGCTGGCTACAAACTCAAACCCGGCTTCAATCCAATCAGGATCAAACCGGCTTATCAACCAAACTGCCGCAATCGCGTCTAAATCCGGAAAAATATGGGTTACAATTATTTTATTCGACACAAAACTTCATCAATACTTAATAATTTCGTTTCCCTTGCGTCTCTCTGTTTCCACTCCACTTTATCTTTTGTCTTTGCCGACACCACTAATCTTATTGGAATCCCGATCAGGTCTGCGTCGCCAAACTTGACTCCGGCCGACACTTCCATCCGTTCATCCCACAACACTTCCGCTCCTGCCTTTTGTAAAGCTTGATAAACTTTCTCTGCCTGTTTTT
>CAYICL010000042.1:0-4679 GCA_964361885.1 uncultured Pseudomonadales bacterium | reverse complement strand
CCCAGCCGATTAAATTGAATTGGGAACGAACTTTACCTAAGTCAGCCTCGGCTTTAGTTAAATTGTCCTGGGCTTGAGCCAAATCTTTGTTTTGAACGGCAGTGACACTGGCTTTGACCGATCCGATCATCGCTTGAGCCGGTTTTTTCATTAAAACCACTACCAGAAGGGAATAAACCAAACAGATTAAAATAAAACCAAGAAAAAACAGCAAGCCGTAGCGGAATTTTTTATTAGTGAAAAAGTTTTTTAGTTTTACCATTTGGACAGCATCGCTTTGGGTGTCTTTAAAATTATGATTAAATCCCACCAAAAATTCAAGTGCCGGGCATAATTAAAATCCATTCGGGCCCGCTTATCAAAAGAGATGATGTTTCTGCCTGAGGTCTGCCAAGGTCCGGTGATACCGGGCTTAACCGAGAGTATGGTATCAATCAGTTGTTTTGTTTGAGGATATTTTTGGGTTTGATCAATGAGCTCTTTTTTTATATAAGCCCTGGGGCCAACCAGACTCATGTCACCTTTTAAAACGTTGAATAGTTGGGGAAATTCATCAATGGTTAAGTTTCTAAGCATCCGTCCCAACTTGGTAACCCGGGGATCATCGGCCAATTTCCAGTCGCCGGCTTTAAATTTTTTTAATAAATGCTTGTCTTTTTTATACAAAACTTCGTCGGCATTTTTGATCATGGTACGAAATTTGTAAAGCCAAAATTGCCGGCCGAATTGGCCGACCCGCTTGTGCCGGTAAATAATCGGCCAGCCAGAATCAAGCCAGATGATAATCGGGGCGAAGATCCAGACCGGGCAGAAGATAAAAGCCAAAATCAAGCTTGAAATAATATCGATAATTCTTTTAATGACCTGGTACATAAAATAAAGGCTTACTTTTCGTAAAGAGCTTGATAAAGTTTTTTAACGTCAGCCGCTTTACTTAAGGGACAAACCAACAAACCTTCCTGGGTATCAACCACAATCATGCCATCTAAACCGACGGTCCCGATAATGCCTTCGTCTTTGCAGATAATCAGGCTGTTTTTTGTATCCAATAGTTCTGCCTTACCGATAACCACGTTACCCTGTTTATCTTTGGGCAGCCCGTGATATAAAAGCCCCCAGGTGCCGACATCGATCCAACCCATGTCGGCCGGCAGTTCCCATTGGCTTTTTGGAGGCAGTTTTTCAAACAGACCATAGTCAACCGAGTTTTTTTCAAACTTGGGGTATTCCTGACTTAAGACGGCCTGAAACTTAGGAGTATCGATAGCCGGTTGGATGGCGGCAATAATTCTATAGGCAGCAGGGGCATATTTTTGATAGTAACTTAAAAGCAAAGACGGCCGGGCAGCCATATAGCCAACGTGAATTAAATATTGTTTTGACTCATAAAATTTTTGAGCGATAGCCTGGTTGGGTTTTTCGACCTGACGGATAAATTCGTAAATTTTATGGCCATTAATGGTTTTAATTAACTTACCTACCTTGATCCAGCCGTTATGAACCGACGGGTAGGTCGGCGGAGTGTCAACGTGAACGATAAGATTATTATCATAAGCCAATTGGGCGGCTTGTTTGATGGCGGAGAGGAAAGCGGTTTCTTTCTGAACAATATGGTCAGCCCCCCAAAGAATGACCATAACTGAATCAGGATGATGATGATTAATGACTGCCGTGGCCAGACCAATAGCGCCTAAATTATCCCTCATGGCCGGTTCCAGGATAAAGTTAGCTTGAGGCACTTCCGGAGCCTGAATTTTAAGGAATTTACCAAACGTGGCTGAAGTAGCAATATAAATATCTTCCGGCTTAACGACTTTTAAAGCCCTGTCAATAGTTTGATGAAACATGGATTTACTGCCCAGCAAGCTTTCAAACTGCTTGGGATGAGACAGGTTGGAAATCGGCCACATGCGGGTCCCTTTACCGCCGCACATGATTAAAATTTTTAGGGGAAATTTTTTTGATGGTTGATCCATTCACCCTCCACCGCTTTTAGAAATTTTTGCTTAAATATCATGTTGTCAAATTTTTGAGCCTGATTTTTAATTAATGGTTGGCTCCAGGCAAACGAATTAAATTGTTTCATAGTTTTAAGCAAGCTGTCAACTGTAGGCTTAAGAAAGAAAAGACCGGTTTGACCGGCAATCACGGTTTCCGTGGCTCCGCCTTTTTTTAAAGCAATCACCGGCCGACCGGCGGCTTGGGATTCTAAACTAACAATGCCGAAGTCTTCTTCCTGGGGCATGATTAAAGCTTTTGAGTGCTGATATAAAGAAATAAGCTTCTCATCATTAATCAGGCCAACAAATTTTATAGTTGGCCCGGCCATATTTTTTAAGTTAGACTCTTCCCTGCCCCGGCCAACAATCACTAAGGGCTGCTGAAGTTGATTACAGGCTTTAATGACCAGATCGACATTTTTATAAGGGGTGAGGCGGGAAACGACTAAAAAATAATCGGCAATTTCTGGCAGAGGCCGATCAGCCTTTGGCTGAGTTTGGGAAAACTTGGTAAAATCGACAGGAGGATAGATAATCTCAGAGTTTCTGTGATAGTAATTTTTAATCCTGTTTTTAACGGTTTGGGAAGTGGCAAAATAATAGTCCGGTCTTTGGCTAGCGATAAGGTCAAACTGCTGAAGATAGTTTTTAGTTGATTTAAAGACTAATCGGCCCAATCGATTAAAGACACCTAATCCGGGAGAAAGTTCATAAGCGGATTGATGAGACCAAAGATATCGGGTCGGGGTTAAACAATAGCAAAGATGGAGAGTTTTGGGTTTAGTAATAATGGCCTTGGCTTCGGCGCTGGTGATAGAAATAACCACGTCGAATTGATCAAAATTAAAACTCTCAAAGGCAAGAGGAGTTAACCAGGGGTAAAGCTCGTGGTGAGTTTTGGCTAAAGGCCAATGATTCAGCCAAGAAGGAAAAACTTTAATAGTGTCAGCCCATGAGGCTGTAGCCGGGTGATAAACAGCGGTATAAAGAGGGGCCCGGGGCCAAAGTTGATGTAGAACTGACAAAATTCTTTCGGCCCCGCCAAATTTATTGATCCGATCATAGACTAAAGCCAGCTTCATGAATTAAGCACCTTTTGGTAAGCATTGAGTGTTAGTTTAGCGGTTTTTTCCCAAGAAAATTGTTTGGCATGCAGATAGGCTTTAGCAATTAAAGCTTGACGTTTAATTTTGTCTAAGTTTAAAGCATAATTGATTTTATCAATCATCTCATCCAAGTTTTCCGGATTAAAATAAATGGCCGCAGAGCCATAAACTTCGGGCAAGCTAGCGCGGTTAGAAGATAAAACCAGAGTCTGACTGGCCATGGCTTCCAGACCGGGCAGACCAAAACCTTCAAATAAAGAGGCGGTGATAAAAGCCACCGAATGCCGATAAAGCAATTTCAACCTGGAGTCAGAGGTAAAATCTTTAAGTTTAACCGTCGATTGCGCCTTTAATAAGCGGATTTGATGTCTTAATCTTTCGTAAAAAATGTTTCTGGGAGTAATAATCACCAGTTTTATTTTTTTCTGATTGATTAGATTAAATTTCTGCGCTGCTTTAATTAATTGAAGCACATTTTTATGAGGGTAAGCATTACCGACATAGATTAAATAAGAATATTTATAAAGATTATGAACAGAAGGTTTTATTCGCTGGCTAAGATAAATTTTAGCCGCGGCTTCAGGAGTAACGATGATCTTTTCCTGAGGAACAGAATAAAACCTGAGAATATCCTGTTTAACCCAATTGCTGGGGGTCAAAATAAGTTGAGATTCTTTAATGGCATGATTAATGGTCAGATGATAACCGAAGCGCTTTAAAGGATAAAATATGGGTGATTTAGTAGTGGTATTAACACCTTTAGAATGGTGCTTCGTCAGATCATGAATCGTGACCACATATTTTGAAGTTAAACGTAAGGGAACGTTGAAGTGAAGAAAATGAGTTAAATCAGGTTTTAATTTATTAATTAGTTGAGGAATTTCCAGTTGTTCGGATAAGGAGTAATGGCGGCTGCCACAAGGAATAATTTTAAACCGGGGCAAACGACTTTTAATCTGAGCTTGCCGGTCTTGGGAAACTAATAAATAAATATTTAGAGGCGGTTTAAGCCGATGAAGCTGACTGACCATTGATTCTGTATATCGGCCTAAGCCGGTATTAATTGAGCCCCAAAAACGGCAGTCAAGAAAAACACTGTTTTGTTTCATAGTATTTTCACGAAAGCCTGATTATAAAAATTTTAATGGTTTTAATGACGTCAATACCTAAAAAAACCAGCCAGCGAAGTAGGAAAAAATATCTTTTTTGATAGTGTTTCCGATAAAAAAGCTTCATGGCATTAAAGAAACTTTGGGTTGTCAGAATACGCTGATCTTTAGCTTCCGAGGTAAGGCCGGAAGAGCCTTTAAGGTGAGTAATTTTTGTAATCGGTGTATAGACGACCTGCCAACCGGCTTTTTTAATCCGGAAAGATAAGTCAATGTCTTCTCCATACATAAAAAAGGCTTCATCCAATAAACCGACTTGATTCAAAGCCTGTTTTCTGAGCATAAAAAAGGCACCAACCGGTGTATCGATCTCATGAGTTTGGTTTAAATCCTTCCAACCCTGATGATATTGACTAAAAAGACGAAGATGAGGAAAAATCTTTTCTAATCCCGAATAATAGGTC
>CAYICL010000041.1:0-5260 GCA_964361885.1 uncultured Pseudomonadales bacterium | reverse complement strand
AAGAACCTGAAAAAGAAATAGCTTGGCAATCACAAAACACGTTCCATGCTTTAGTAAATCAAATTGAGCAATTGATCCAAAAACTAATCAGAAATATATCTAGATTGTTCCATTAATATCTACTTTGAGATAATTGACAAGCTTGTGAAAAATCACTTAAGATACTTTTAGAACTTGCCTGCCCAGAAGAGTTCTGCTTGAATATGCAAACTATAACTGTGGCAGGCAAAAATTATTTAATTAAGCAAACAGCCGATTGATTGAGGCTGTTTTTTTGTTTGATTAATTAAACTACCACAGACCGTTAAATTGAAGTTGAAAGGGGGTGAAAAAAATATGATGAAAAAATTAATCGGAGTAGCAGCCGGAGCCGGTTTGGTCTTAACCATGGCCGGAGCGGCTTTTGCCAGTTCACACATCTGGAATTACGCCGAAGTCATGAATGAGATCATGACGGCTGCCAATACAGGTGGAAATCTCATAGGTGGCGAAATTGTCGATGGTGGCCTCATTCAGACCGGCAATGCCGGTGCGGCTACCCAGGTTACCAATGTGGTCAACTCCAACAATGTAGATAGTTGGGACTGCGGATGCGACGGGAGCTACATTGAAAATTGGGCAGGTGTCTACAATGGCGTTGGGACCTTAGCCAATACCGGAGATAACGTAATTGCTGGTGGCTATGTCGGTGGCGGTGGGGTCGACTCTGGCAATGCCGGTGCGGCTTCAGTCGTTACCAATGTGGTCAACACGAATGTGGTCAGTGACTTTTGGTGGCCGTTTGAGTAAAATCCTTTTTCTTGTCCCGGGAGGGGACGACCCTCCCGGGAGAGAAAGGGGAAGATAGTTGTAAATGAAAAAAATTAAAAAAATACTTGCCAGTTTAATCATTTGCTTGCTTACTTTCGGACCATTAATTGGCCCGGCGGCGCTGTATGCCGAAGAGGTAGAACCCAGCCCCAGTCCGGAACCGACTACGACGACAGGCGAACCGGCACAAGAAACAACAGTCACTAACGAAACAGAGGTAACCACCGAGGTTGATTCGACGGCAAATTCCGGTGACAATCAAATTGTTACCCCGTCGCCATCCCCGGAAGCATCGCCGTTAATTGATCCTTCGCCCACCCCTACTCCTGATCCGTCAGCTTCACCTGAACCGACACCGGAAGCCACGCCGTCGGCTGAAATTACTACCGATGACAGCGTCGCCGTCACCGAAGTCGAAAACAGCGTCAATACCACCGAGGTCAACTCCGAGGTGATTTATCGGACTTTAAATATTTTCTTAGACGGCGACATTGATCTGACCGATACCAGCGCGCTCCAAGCAATTGTCGACCAGGTCATTATTGAAAATCCGGAAGCGGCCACGGTCAGCATCAGCTACAACGGCACCAACATTGCTTATGTGAGCAACGAAATAGTTTCGATTGCCGACAGCGGCAATAACAGCGTTGACGGCGGTCAGGAAGCGGTGATCAATACCGGCAACAGCTACAGCATTGTTTCTTTATTAAACCAGGTCAACACCACGATAATTGATTCGCAGATTTATTTGGTCACGATTAATATTTTCGGTAATGTTAGCGCCAACATTATTCTTCCCGAACTGACTTCGAGTGAGCCGACCACTACTCTTTGCTGTGAGGACCAACAGGTAACTATCACCAATCAGGCGACCGTCAGCAGTCAGATCAACTCGCAGGCAGTCAGCGGCCAAAACACGGTCGTGGCTCAGACCGACGCCAAGATCGAAAGCGGCGACGCCCAATCCACTGTTAATGTAGTCAATGTCGTCAATACCACTTTAGTCAATACTACCATCAGCAATTTGGTGATCAATATTTTGGGCAGTTGGATCGGCAGTTGGCTCGGAGCCGACGAGTGGTTAACGGCAGGAACGCCAGCTGTAACCAACGGCTGCGACGGTTGCCTTGATAACATTACTATCAATAATCAGGCGCTGGTCGATAACCAAATTACCTCGCTGGCCATTAGCGGCGGCAATGAGATTTCTGCCCAAAGCGGCCAGATCAAAACCGGCAGCGCCTCCAGCAGTGTCTCGTTGTTTAACTTTATCAATACCAGTATCATCAACTCCCGGGGCTTTTGGGGATTTATCAATATCTTCGGCCGCTTGACCGGCAATATCGGCACGGCGGCTGATTTATTCCCCGAACCCACACCCACGCCAACACCCACACCGGAACCGGAAATTAACGCTTCCACAGGACCGGAAGTCAGGGAAACCGGCGGCCAGTTAGCAGTAGAACAAAGTAATAACGTCGGCGAGTATATTTTACCCGGCGATACGGTTACCTTCAGCATTTTCGTTAAAAATCCCGGCGGCGGCCGGGTTTACGATACCAAGTTATGGCTCGGTTTAGTTAAAGACGGCAAAAACATGGGCGGCAGCTATCTTAATCTGGGCAATATCGATGCCCATAAGGGAATTAAAATTTCCACTGGTTTAGCCATATCCAATCTGGCTGATGCCGGAAAATATATTGCCGTTGCCGAAGTCTCCGGCCTTACCGGACCAACAAATGAAGCAGTATCGGCTTCGGCTGACAGTAACTTTTTAATTGTTGCGTTTAGTCCGTTAATAAACGGTCTGGCCACACCGGTACAAGCCAGTGAGATAGAAAATGTTCTCGGTGAAACAATTGCCGCCGGAGTCACTCCTTATAACTGGCTATTAAAACTTTTCTGGCTGTTGCTGTTACTCCTGGCGATCTTAAAAGCCATCGAAAAACGGGAACAGCTGGGTTATGCCTGGGCGAAGAATAAAAGCTTCCTTACCGCTAAAGCCATGGCTATCCGTTCTTTATTATTCAGCTTGCTGGCTCTCCTTAAATCCTCTTGACTTTAGGTTATAGGCTGATATACTTCCTTTGATATGTCAAGTTCCTGCCCGCAGGAACTTTTTTTATGAAATATATTCTCGCCAGTATTATTCTTGGACTTTCCCTGACTCTCCTGGGACAACGCACTTTTGCCCAAAGCATTATTACCGGCAATGCTACCAGTGTCACCGTAGTCTGTAATGATATAAATAATAATACGGGTGAACAACCCTGCGCACCGACACCCACGCCGCTGCCCAGTCCGACGCCACAACCTTCGCCAACCTTAAGCCCAACACCGACACCTGAACAACCAACGCCTCCGCCGACTGGCGAACCCACGCCTCCACCTTCTAATGGCGGTGGTGGACAGTCAATCGGAGGTGGAGGCGGAGACGTTTTAGGAACCAGCACTCTGGCTGGTACCGGAACCGCGATTGAGGATTTATTTTTAATGATGTTTACGCTAGGATCTAGCTTAGTAGCCACAGGGCTAAAGCTATATGCCAAAAAGAACTAAAAACTCAAAGCGTAAATTAAAGAAATGGTGGAAAACCCTAGGCCCTTTCCAAAAACAGGGCCTAGGGTTAATTTTTGGGGGTTTGATATTGATAGCTGTTTTTTCCGGCTGGCGGATCAGAGAATTAACCAGATTGAGTTTTAAAGGGCAAATGCGCGGGGCCAATCAGGAATCGCAGATAGCCAGAGTCAAAATCGATAAAGTGGGTTTAGATTTAGCAGTGGAACCGGCAGTGGTCAGTGACGGCACCTGGGAAGTGTCAGACAAGGGCGTGAGCCACTGGAGTAATTCGGCTAATCCAGGTGAAAAAGGGAATATTGTCATCTACGGCCACAATAAAACTAACCTGTTTGGGCCGATCAGGTGGTTAAGTTTAGGCGATAAAATTGAAATAACCGATAAAAACGAGAATAAATATGAATATATTATCAAGCAAATTGTGACGACTAACCCAGATCAAGTGGAATACGTTTTGCCGACTGAAGAAGAAACCTTGACGCTGTATACCTGTACCGGTTTTTTTGACAAAGACAGATATCTGGTTATTAGCCGACCGGTTCAATTAGCTGCGCCATAACCAATCTTTTAGCTGAAACTGCTTATCGCCCAGATAGCCGTTGATTTCCGGGCGGATGATATGGTGATTGAGCATGGCGGCCGGATAAAGAGTGTAGCAGCCATAAATTCCATTCACCCGATCAATGGCTTGAAGCAGTTGATCCTGGTGTTTATCTTCTAAAAATAAAGACTGAGGCAGGTAAGTTTTCCGGGTTAAGAGACTAATCCAAACACCGGCAAAGCGGACCGAGTAAGGCCAATGCCAGCTATTATATATCGTATAGACTTCATTAAAGACCCGGCGGCCGTTGTCCGTAAAAGATTTTCTGGTCACGTACTTTGATTGATTAAAGTGGTTGCCCCTGATGGCCAAACCGAACTGGCGGCCGACCAAACCCATTGACCTCAGCTTGAAACAAGCTTCTTCAACCAGATTTCTAATCAAAGCTTTAATGACTGTTCCATCTTTGGTATTTTTAAATAAAGTGTAGGTGCGGGAAACTGATTTGGCGTCAGGGAGTTGATCCGGAGTAATTAAAGGACTATTGTCTTCACCTTGGGCAAGCCGCTTTAGGGCCGGAGCCCAAAATGGGCCGAATTCGGCGGTTAAAATGTGATCCGGGGTGGCTAAAATCTGCGGCAAAGACTCAATTCCCATGGCTTTGAGTCTTTGGGTTAAACGGTAACCGATACCGCAGACTTCTTCAAAAGGCGCTCTGGCCAGCAATGAAGATTGATTGGCTTTGGTCACCACATAAACTGACTTTTTGGGTGCCAGGCCGGAAGCCAGTTTGGCCAATAGTTTGTTTGAGGCAATACCGATAGAGCAGCCGAGCCAGTCGCCGATCTCGGTTTGAAGCCGGGATTGAATATCATAAGCCAAAAGCACAGGCCCGTTAAAAAGATGGTGGGTATGAGTGATATCCAAGAAAACCTCATCCAGGGAAAAAACTTCCATGATGTCGGTGTAGTGGCTGCAAAGACGGATAAATTGGCGGGTGACAAAGGAATATTTGGGAAAGTCGGCCGGGATTAAAATGATTTGCGGGCAAAGAGTTTTGACCTGACTTAAATTCATGCCGGTTTTAATGCCATAAGTTTTGGCTTCGTTGGAACAGGCAATGACACAAGTCCGGCCGACGCCTTTGATAATACCGACCGGCTTGCCTCTTAACCGAGGATTAGCCTGCTGTTCAACACTGGCAAAAAAACTGTTTAAATCAACATGGAGGATAATCCGCATTATTTCCAGTTAATCACGAATAAAATCCGAATGTCAAGCACGAAAACACCCCGACTCAAGGCCGGGGTGTTGAAGATTCTTAAAAAGACA
>CAYICL010000040.1:0-5281 GCA_964361885.1 uncultured Pseudomonadales bacterium | reverse complement strand
ACTCTCATGAAACAGGTGCAGATTAATAATTCTCAAGTTGCCTCCTGTTGCTTATTAAATCATGATTCTACAATTCAGCCTCAAGGTGGTTTTTTGCCTGGTTTGTCTCGTCTGGCTGCCTGGATGCTGTTTATTGATGACTTACCTATAATTAAACATCTGCTTAAACCCTACCATCAAAACTCACTTGATTTTTTTAAGCATGATCAGCATCCGGGTTGGTTAGCCGGCACCGCTCTTTTGGTTAAACGTCAGCTCTATAATCAATTGGGCGGTTTAGATAAAAACATTTTTATGTATGCTGAAGATGTTGAATTTTGTCTCCGGCTGGCCAAACAGGGGATTAGACTGGATTATTTTTCCACCCCTCAATTAACCCATTTAGGCCAAGCCTCCGGTTCCAGCCAAGGGGCTGTTTTAGGTGAGTATAAAGGTTTAAAATATATTTACCTTAAACATAAAGCTGGTTGGGAGTATCCCATACTTCGCCTGCTTTTAAAAATTGGAGCCTGGTTAAGGATTATTATTTTTGGCATAATCTTGAAAGATGCAACAAAAAAGCAAATCTATCAAGCCGCTTTTAAGCTGGCTTGATCAAAATTTATTAACTGTCATTGCCGGCTTTTTATTAGTCTTTATTCCTTTGTATCCTAAATGGCCTTTATTTGATATTTTGCCCGGCTATAACGTCAGAGTCAGACTCGAGGATTTTTTAATTCTGGCTGCCAACTTTTTCTTTTTAACTCAAGTTTTAAGAAAAAAAATCAAACTCAATCAAAGCCCTTTATTAAAACCGATGATTATTTATCTTATTATCGGCTTTATTTCCACTCTTTCAGCCATCTTTATTACTAAAACTATTCACCCTGAATTTATTCAAATCGCCAAGCTCTATCTTCATTGGTTTAGGCGTATCGAATATTTTTCCCTCTTTTTTATCTTCTTTTTTGCTTTGAAAACATCCCGGCAAATTATTAATTTTATATTTTTACTCATGACCGCCATTTTCGGAGTTTGTATTTATGGTTTTGGCCAAAAATATCTTTACTGGCCGGCCTATTCCACTATGAATCGGGAATTCTCCAAGGGCATTGCTCTTTATCTAACCGAACACGCCCGGGTTTTATCTACTTTTGGCGGCCATTTTGATTTGGCGGCTTATATCATGCTGACTTTAATTCCTCTTATTCTGATCGGTTTTTTATATTCTAATAAACTGATTCGGCTGCTGGCGTTCGTTTTAGCTTTATTTGAATATTGGTTATTAATTTTGTCTGCTTCCCGTACCTCCTGGATTGCTTATATTTTCGGCTTGTCCATCGCTTTTATGCTTTTACTTTACAAAAAAAAGTTTTTTTGGGTAATCAGCCGCTGGTTTTTAGTAGTCACTCTTAGCACTCTGATTATGGTTTCCTTTGGCGATCTTTCCGAAAGATTTTCCCACATCTTAAAGTTAGAAGGTGTTAAAGCCATAATCATGAAACCTTTCCGCTCCCCTCCTAAAGATGGCATGCCTTTACATCCTAACTTAACTCCGGAACAACAGTTAAATATTGTTGCCACTCAAACCGATATGCCGCCTTCAACCAAATTTCCCTCGCCCCTAAAACCCGCCGATGTCTATGATGATACTTACGAAAAGCTTCAGGCTTATTTAGCCACTATTTCCGGTGAAACCTTCAATGTTAATTATTCTGAAAATGCCCTAAAGTATGGCTTATCTGCCGGGATTAGGCTGGATACGCTCTGGCCTAATGCTATCAAAGCTTTCAAAACCAATCCGCTTCTGGGTACCGGCTACTCGACCCTGGTTAAATCAAAAGTTTGGGAGTTTACCGTTGCCGAATCAACTGACAATGATTTTTTAAGGCTTTTGGGTGAGACCGGGCTGCTTGGGTTTATTAGTTTTATGCTGATTATTGCTACGATTATTAAGATTTTATGGCAGGCTTTTAAGCGAACCGCCAATCCTTTGCATTATGCTTTATTTGGTTCTGGCATTGCGATGACTTTAGGCTTACTGGCCAACGCTGTTTATATTGATGTCTTTGAGGCTTCCAAAATTGCTTATACCTACTGGTCAATTATTGGCTTGATTTTGGCTTTAGCTATTTTAGATAAAAAACATGAGAAGAAATCTTCCTAAGATTATTATTTCCCTGCTGATTTTTATAATCGCCGCCTTACCTCGGCTTTACCGGATCAATAATCCTGTTGCCGACTGGCATTCTTGGCGTCAAGCCGATACTGCGGCTGTGGCTCGAAATTTTATCAAGGGAAGGTTTAATTTACTTTATCCTCAATCCGACAGCCTGCTGGCCTTAAATCCCAAACAACTGCCTAATCCCCAGCGTCTATTTATCAATGAATTCCCTTTGTATAATGCTATCGTTGCTCTTTTGTATCAACAGTTCGGTGTCCATGAAATCTATGCCCGTTTAGTCAGTGTGTTTTTTGCCAGTCTTGGGGCCGTTTTCCTCTGCTGGCTGACTTTTGACTTATTTGGATTTAAAACCGCCCTTATCACCGGTCTTTTTTATGCCTTTAACCCTTACAATGTTTATTATGGCCGGGTAATCATGCCTGATCCTGCTTTTATCAGCCTTTCAATTATGAGTTTTTATTTGTTTTTGGTTTGGCTGAAATCACCCAAATGGTTGTCTGCTATCTTTTTGTCTTTAACCTTTTCTTTGGCGATGCTGGTTAAACCTTATGCTGTCTTTATGCTTCTGCCTTTTTTATATTGGGCCCTGGTAACACAAGGGAAAAAGATTTTTCTTAAATCTCAAACTTATTTTATTGCCCTGTCTTCCTTGATTCCGTTCTTGCTTTGGCGCTATCACTATCAGCTTCATCCCGAGGCAAATTTTGATACTAATTGGCTGTTCAACCAGACTAATATCCGTTTCACCGGCGCCTTTTTTCGCTGGCTGATTTATGATCGTTTAAACCGCTTAATCTTTGCCACCGGCGGTTTCGTCTTGTTGATTATCGGCATTCTCAATTCATATCTGGATAAAACCCGCGGCTTGATTTTTGTTTGGTTTTTGTCAGTGATTTTTTACATGACCATCTTTGCCATGGGTAATGTCACCCATGATTATTATCAGTTGCCGATTATGCCGGTTGGCTCAATTCTGGTTAGTCTTGGTTTTTGGGCCATTATTAATAAGTATAAAAAACCGCTTCAGCGGGCCATTAGCGTTTTAATTGCCTTGTCGCTGTTTTTAATCTCGTTTGCTTTTGGCTGGTATGAAGTCAGAGGCTTTTTTAATATTAACCATCCGGAAATTGTGGCCGCCGGTCAGGCAGTTGATAAACTTACCCCCAAAGACGCTTTAGTGATTGCCGCTTATAATTCTGACCCGGCTTTTCTTTATCAAACCAATCGTCATGGTTGGCCTGACGGAGTGGAGATTGAAACCAAAATCAAACAAGGCGCTACTCATTATGTTTCGGTTAACTATGATAATGTGGCTCAATGGTTGGAGAAAAACTGTTCCGTGGTCGAAAAAACCGATCAGTATATCATCATTGATCTTCAAGCTTGCCGGTTATGAAAATCTTGATGCTGACTCCATACTTACCGTTTCCTTTATACTCTGGCGGCCAAATTAGAAGCTATAACCTGATTAAAAACTTATCAAAAAAGCATCAAATTACTCTTTTTAGCTTTATCCGTTCATCCGCTGAGAAAAAACACCTTAAAGAATTAGAAAAATATTGCTATAAAGTTAAAGTTTTTAAACGGCGCCAAGCTTGGGATCCAAGAAATATTTTATTGGCTGCTTTAACCCCATACCCTTTTTTAGTTTCTATTTATCTCTCTAAAAGATTAAGACAAACCATTCAGGTTGAACTGTCGTCGGCCGACTACGATTTGATTCATGCGGAAACCTTTTATGTTATGCCTAACTTACCCCAGCATATCAACACTCCGACTCTTCTGGTTGAACAGACGATTGAATATTTGGTTTATCAGCACTTTGTTCAAACCACCAAGCTATTTTTTTTAAAGCCCTTGCTTTACTTTGATGTCTTTAAAATCAAGCTTTGGGAAAAATACTTTTGGAGAAAAGCCACTCATCTGGCTGCCATGTCTGATTCGGACCAGCGCATCATGCAGTCTGAAATTAAAGGCTTAACTGCGATTGATGTGGTGGCCAATGGAGTCGATGTCGATCATTTTGCCTCAGTGGCTCAAAAGAAACGCAGTTTTTCTTCACCTCAGGTTTTATTTGTCGGTAATTTTAAATGGTTACCCAACAAAGACGCGGCTGTTTTTTTATCTGAAAAAATCTGGCCTTTAATTCATGCTCGGTTACCTCAAGCCCGCTTAACTATTGTTGGTCGCAATCCGACTCCAAGTATTCTTAAACTCAACCATCTTCCCGGCGTTACCGTGATCGATGATGTTGTCGACATCCGCGATGTTTTAAGCCAAGCCAGTGTTTTATTGGCTCCGATCCGAAATGGCCGGGGCACCAAATACAAAGTTTTGGAAGCCATGGCCAGTGGCATTCCTGTTGTTACCACCAAATTAGGGATCGAGGGCATTCAGGTCGGACAGGGAGCGGTTCAAGTGGCCGAATCTCCGCCAGTCCTGGCTCAAAAAACCATTGCGGTTTTAACTCATAAAAAATTAGCCCAATCAATGGCCATTAAAGCCAGAAAAATTGTTTATAGCCAGTATAATTGGCAGGTTATCTCTGCCCGCTTGGATAAAATCTACCAAAACCTGGGAGGCGCTTAATGGATTTATCGATTATTATCGTTAACTATAAAACTAAGGATCTGACCCTCCAAGCCCTTGATTCGGTCTTTAAAGCCACGCCGCCTAAAGCCAAGCAGGAGGTGATTTTAGTTGATAACGCCAGTCAGGATGATACTCCTCAAGTAGCTAAAAATCGTTTCCCCCAAGTTAAGCTGATTCAAAGTTCGACCAACTTGGGTTTTGCCGGTGGGAATAATTTGGGACTCCGTCAAGCCAAAGGCCGCTATATCCTGCTTTTAAATTCAGATACGATTATTCAACCGGACACTTTGATTAAAATGGTTGATTTTATGGCTCAAAATCCTCAAGTGGGTTTAGCCACTTGCCGGGTTGAATTAATAAGCGGCAAGATTGATCCGGCTTCCCACCGGGGTTTTCCCACTCCCTGGGCAGCTCTGACCTATTATTCAGGATTAGAAAAGATTTTTCCTCATCTTCGTCTTTTTAGTCAGTATCATCAGGGCTGGAAGGATTTAAACCAAACTCATGAGATTGATACACCGGTTG
>CAYICL010000039.1:0-5914 GCA_964361885.1 uncultured Pseudomonadales bacterium | reverse complement strand
ATCAAAGGCACTTGAAAGTTAAATGATTTATGATGAAGCCAATGGCAATTAAAATCCGGGAAATACAGTGTTCCTCGGCGATTGGCAAATGCGGTTTTCCGGGCGGCGGATGGGCAATCAACCCTTATGTTGGCTGTACCCATAACTGCGTTTATTGCTATGCCCGATTTATAAAAAGATTTACTGGACACACTGAGCCTTGGGGTTTCTTTGTAGACATCCGGGTTAATATTGCTGATGCTTTAAAGAAGCAATTAAAATCCTCTAAATACAAATCTGGCAGAATCTTTATTGGTACGGTAACCGATCCTTATCAGCCGGTTGAGAATAAATACCAATTAACAAGAAAAATCCTTGAAGTTTTGAAAGATTACGAAGCTGGAGTTAGTATTCTTACAAAATCGGATCTGGTTCTCAGGGATCTAAACCTTTTAAAGCAGTTTAAAGACATCGACGTTAACTTCACGATTACCACTTTTGACGAGAAATGGAAAAAACTGACAGAATTAAATTCGCCGACTGTAGCTCAAAGGATGGAAGCAATTAAAACATTAGTCGCCAATGGTGTTTCCGCCTTTGTAATGATGGGCCCGTATTGGCCGTTCTTTACCGATTCAGAAACAATGCTTCGGAAGTTTAAGGAAATTGGAGTTTCCCAAGTTTTTACTGAAAGTCTTAACACGATAGGGGGGAATTGGACGGGTGTGGAAAAGGCATTAAGACAAAACTATCCGGAATTATTGGCGAAGATGAAAGAGATTTTATTTGATCGCAAAAAGTTCAGTGATTTTTATAGTCAAGAAGAGCAGAAAGTTAGTCGGGTGGCTAAAGAGTTAAACCTTCCAATCACTATCTACTTTGGTCGAGGTCACGCGGCCAAGTAATATTTCCTGCCTTTAAGTTTATCAGGCAGTAAACTTTCCTGTGTATATTTTTCATAACCAACTCCATAACCAATGTTTTTCATCAGCTTAGTAACCGGGTTACGAAGGCTCATAGGAATCGGCAGATTGCCGTATTTTTTAGCATCTTCCAAGGCTTTCAAATAGGCATCATAGGCTGACCGATCTTTCTTGGCTAAGCTTAAGTAAACCGTACCGTGAGCCAGATTTTCCTGGCATTCAGGCAAGCCAATTGTTTCACAAGCCCGAAAAACATCATTAGCCACTACCAAAGCGGTCGGCTGAGCCATGCCGATATCTTCAGAAGCAAACACCACCATTCGTCTGGCTATAAAAAGCGGGTCTTCGCCGGTAGCAATCATCCGGGCCAGATAATAAAGAGCTGCGTTCGGGTCGGAGGCGCGCATGGACTTGATAAAGGCAGAGATGGTATTAAAGTGTTCTTCACCGGCCCGGTCGTAGCGTAAAAATTTGCTTTGCAAGGCGTTTTTAAGATTATCAACGTTAATTTTATGGTAAAGTTTATGAGTGACTTCTAATAAATTCAAGGCTTGGCGGGCATCTCCGTTACTAAATTCGATTAGAAACTCCTGAGATTTTTTAGATAACGATCTAATTTTTAAGGTTTTTAAACCTAATTTAATTATTTGAATTAGTTCTGATTGGCTTAAAGTGTTTAAAACAAATACCTGACAACGGGAAAGTAAGGGGCTAATAACAGTGAAACTGGGGTTTTCAGTAGTAGCCCCGATTAAGATAATAGTGCCGTTTTCCACATATGGCAGTAAAAAATCCTGCTGGGCTTTGTTAAAACGATGGATTTCGTCTAAAAATAAAATTGTCTGTTCACCTCCGAGGTGGAGACTTCTTTCACCTCGGAGGTGTTGGGCCTCCTGAACAACTTTTTTGACATCGGCTTTGCCGCTGGAAACAGCCGACATTTGAGCAAATCTGGCTTTGGTTTCATTAGCAATTAACCGGGCTAAAGTGGTTTTACCACAACCCGGCGGTCCCCAGAAAATCATCGAATGAACTTGATCGGTGGTGATGGCGATTTTTAAAGGCCGGTCCGGACCAACCAAGTGTTTTTGACCAATAAAAGCTTTAAGTTTTTGAGGCCGGATTAAATCTGCTAAAGGTCTGGTCATAAAACCAAACTAAACCCAAAACAAGTTAAAGTCAAGTTACAGCTGCTTACCTTTAATAACCGCCTGATAATTATCCCCGAGTTTTTTCTTAGCCCAATAGCGGTTGGACCGAAATAGACTGTGAAAAGTGCCGGCATCAGACCAGTAGCCTTTAAGCTCAATCCAGCTTAAGCGACCTTCTTTAAGGTAAGCATTGTTAATGTCAGTAATTTCCAGTTCACCCCTACCTGAAGGTTTTAACGTGTTGATTTTTTGAAAAACCGTGTTGTCGTAAATATATAAACCGGTAACCGCATAAGGCGAAAAAGGTTTTTGAGGCTTTTCGACAATGGTTTCGATCCGCTGCGGTTGGCTCTTAGAAAAAACCGGATTGCCAAAACGTTCAGGGTCGATGACGGTTTTTAGAAAGATGGTGGCTCCGGTTTTAAAGTTTTTAACCGCAGAGGCAATATTGCTATCAGTGGTGTTGTCACCCAGGATAACAGTGATCGGATCGCCGTCGGCAAAATCCTCGGCGTACTTCAAGGCATCGGCTATACCCTTAGAACCACCTTCCTGATAGGCATATTCCAAATGATTAAGGCCAAACTGTTTGCCGTTTTTTAAGATATTGATAAACTGCCCGGAGTGAATATCCCCGGTGACAATCAAGACATCCTTAATGCCGGCTTTAACTAAGGTATTAATCGGATAAAAAATCATCGGCTGGTCATAAACCGGCAGTAAATGCTTATTGGTGGTCAAAGTTAAGGGATCCAACCTTGTCCCCTTGCCGCCGGCCAAAACAATGCCTTTCATAATCGTCTCCTAGTTTAAGCCCTAAGGCTTAAGAAAATTAAAATAATAACAGTTAGCAGACTAAGACTAAAGTATTCTAAAACAATCGGCAGATGGAGGGTGTGTTCTTGTCTATGAATCAGCAGGCCCCAAATGAAGTATGACAAACCGATTAAGACAGCAGTCAGAAGGCGGAAACCGGGATAAAGAATGTAAATTAAGCTTAAGCAAATAAGAATAAGGCCAAGAATGAGATAGGAAGAGATTAATTTTGTTTTCATATTACAAATTACAAAATTAAACCTGGCTGAATTACTAAGAGCAAGACTAATAGTATACCCAATAATACCAAATGGGCCAAGCCTTTGCCGGAAAGCCTGACAATCTTCTTTTTGGTAATAATAATGCTGTCAACGATTATGGCGCTTAACAAGACCAGGGTTAAACCGATAGAAACCGCTTTAGTCAGCTGAAAGGTGCTAATAAAAGCCAGTGGGGCAAAAGACGGTTTTTCCGGCAACAGATTAACCTCATTAATTTCAGCCAAAACAGCTTCGGCCGACTGGCTAATTTGACCCTGTTTAACAACAGGCACAATGTTGGCTACCTGGGTGCCAAACATTTCAACGACCAAGGTAGTTTCCTGGCCTTGAAAAGTACCATGAATAACGGCGATACCGAGTTCCCGATAGCGGCTGGAAAGCAGGTTGTCCCGATGGGTGGATGAGTTCATCCAGGCGTTAACCACAGAGGGTGAATCCATAAAATCCCTGGCCAGGTTTTCACCGGCATAAAGATACCGGTAACCAACGTTTTTAAAAAAACTCCAGGGAGAAGTACCGTCCGGAGAAGTATGAGCCCAGTAGTTTTTAGCAATCATATCAGCGGCTTTTTGAGAGGCGGCTTCAACCAGGCTTTGATTTAAGGTTAGAGCCGGTAAACCATTTTCCTGGCGCTTTTGATTGGTGAGGTTAACCAGCTCTTCAGAGTTAATGCTGGAATTAACTCCCAAAACTCCAGGGATAGCCCGAGCAAAAAAACTTAAAAGAATCTGGCTAAACATGATAATAATCATGAAAACGCTCAAGGAAGAAACGTGAAGAGTTTTGGCTTTGTAGTTATTGGAGGATTGAGGGGTAAACAAATGGGTCAGGGTCTGAAGCAGATTTAGCATGTAATCATTCTAACCGGTGGCAAATTGTTTCACAAGTTGCTAGAATGAAAGCATGCGCCGATGGCTACAAGCACTAGTCTTAGGGTTAATTTTAAGTTTAACGCTGTGGGTGTCCCCGGCTCATGCGGTTGATAGCACTCAAAGAGTCTTGGTTAAATTCAGACCTTTGGTGCCCAAAATCTTGCAAGATCGACTCCATAGTCAGCTGGGTGCCAGGCTTACGGAATCGCTTTTGGCCGACCGAACCTTTGTAGTCAGAGTACCGGCAGGCAGGGAAGAAATTATCGCCCAAAACTACCAGAAAAGTTTTTGGGTTGAGTATGCCGAGCCGGACGCCGTAGCCGTGGCAGTAGAAGAACCCAACGACCCGTTGTTTACCAACCAGTGGGGGCAAACCAAAATTAACACCCCTCAAGCCTGGGATATAACCACAGGTAGCTCTGAAGTCCAGATAGCTATTTTGGATACGGGTATTACCAACAACCACAGCGATTTAACGGGCAAGGTCGATGCCTTTATCAACTACACTAACTCGGTCACACCCTATGATCTTCATAGTCATGGTAGTCATGTGGCTGGGATTGCGGCCGCAGTCACCAATAATGCTTTGGGGGTGGCCGGAACGGGAAGAAACACCAGGCTGTATTCAGTTAAAGTCTTAAATGACTCTGGCAGCGGTTATTACTCCTGGGTAATTAACGGGATTTACTGGGCGGCTGATAACGGCGCCGAGGTGATTAATATGAGCTTGGCTGGCTCCAGTTCCTCTATAGTTTTGGAAGAGGCAGTTAACTACGCTTGGAATAAAGGCGTAGTTTTGGCAGCGGCCGCCGGCAATAATGGTTCGAGTTGGCGGCAATACCCGGCTTATTATGCTAACAACATTGCAGTCGCGGCCACAGATCAAAACGATCGGAAAGCTTCGTTTTCATCTTATGGTTCGTGGGTGGACGTGGCCGCTCCAGGGGTAAGTATTGTTTCTACCACTTTAGATAACAACTATGCTTATTACAGCGGCACCAGTATGGCCACACCGCACGTGGCCGGCGTGGCGGCTTTAATTAAAGCGGCTTTTCCTGATTTTTCCAATCAGCAGGTGAGAAATAAACTGGAAGAGACGGCCGATAAAATTTCCGGCACCGGCTTTTATTGGACCTTCGGTCGAGTTAATGCCGCCGCGGCAGTGATCGAGGCATCGCCCTCATCGGCGCCTTCGCCCAGTCCCAGCCCTTCACCTAGTCCTAGTCCCGCTCCCTCACCGTCATCCAGCCCCTCGCCTTCGCCCAGTCCTTCAGCGTCACCGTCACCTGAACCCGGAAATTTTACTGCCATCATTACCAGTCATACTGTAACAACCAACTGGAGTAATTGGCTCGGTGGCAGAGTTGAATTTAAGTTAAAGTTTAGAGTCGATAACGGTCAGTCGGGTCAGGTGGTAATTAAAGAAGTCACTGACGGTATTGGTGATTGGGGATTGTATCAGGGTCGAACCCGAGTTGATGTTTATGTCAACGGTGTTGGTTATCGAACCAATATGGTTTGGAACGACGCTGAAGAAACGGCGACCGTTGAGTTGGGCGCTTTGGGGTTAATTTTAAAAACCGGAGATGTGGTAGAAATTAGAAACTTAAGATTAGGCAATGATACCCGAGGGAATCATTTTTCCACCGCTCAAGTTTTGGACGAGCTTAAATTAATTAGTGAAAAAGTTGTTGCTTTTACCCTTTAAACATGAGTTTTTTAGTTTTAAGCTTGATTGTTTTAAATACCATCACCACCGGCAAAGCTTATACTAAAAGTGAAGTAGTTACCAATATCGAAGGCGAAGGCAATGTTTATACCCGAATCGAATCCGAGGTAAACGGCCAGCGGCAGGTACTGGAAGCCAGCGAACCGGGAAGCTATAAACTGGA
>CAYICL010000038.1:1666-6133 GCA_964361885.1 uncultured Pseudomonadales bacterium | reverse complement strand
GTTGTTTTTATCATTAAACTTTAAAATCCTAAAACAGGCTTTTCCCGCCGGACACGGTGACGGTGACACTCCTGGTGTTGGCGACGGACTGGGTGATGGTGTAACGGTAAATTTCCAAACCGAGCTCCAACTTGAGAAATTACCTTTCTGGTCCTCAACTTTTACTCGCCAAAAATAAGTGCCGGGAGGAATATTGACGGCAGTTTGATACCGGGTAGAAGTAGTATAGCCAAAACCCCAAGGGTTCGAACTTTCTAAAATTAAAGGTGAATAGAAATACTGATTATTGTCTACTTGAATCACATAGCGCTTAAACCCTTCACTGCCAAAACTAGTGGGCGCTTGCCATTTGAAGGCTGGTTGGCCGGTGGTTACCTGATTATTATCGGCAGGGGAGGTCAACTGGGGAGTGCCAGGTGGGGTGTACCAGAGAGCCATGGCTTTGTAGGCAAAGTAGGCGGGGCGGGGTTCGTAATTGTTTTCCCAGTCAAGGAGACCGGAGGTACCCCATTCATAGGTTTCCCAACCGGTGTTTGCAGAGATATCTTTAAACCAAAAAACTTTATCGATTTTTAAGCGATTATCAACTCCATAACTGGCAGGGTGTAAGGCAATCCAATACCGCTTTTGCAAATCATCTGCCTGAAGGCTTTCTCCTTTAGGGGTACAAGCTGTGGCCGGAGTAAGATTACAACCATAGCCTCCTTCGGTAACCCAAACCGGTTTATTTTGAATTTCGTACTCTGGATGGTCAAATTGAATATGAGCCATTGCTTGTGCAGCTTGAATAAAAGGGGCGTTTCGATTACTCATTTGTTCGTAGTTAGCGTATTTGTGGAAAGCTAAAAAATCATGATACTGACCGGCAGAGTTTGGTGGTGAAAAAGCATCGTTAATACTGTGTTGCTTTCCAGTTCCAAAGGCCTCATTAATAAGTGAAGCGCCTGAAAATGGTGCTGACAACTGTAAATTTGGTGAATAGTTTTTGAGGACTTGAGAGGTAATCTTCATATACCGGACAAAATATTGGGAAGGAACATAATTTGTAGTCCCATTCCACTCATTAAGAGTCATCCAATATTTGATTCTTCTTTTACCATTAACAGGACTTGAATATCTCTCTACTAATTTCTTGACGAAATTTCTATAATCCTGTTCATTCCCATCCCACCAAGAAGGGTTAGCAACTTTACAATCAGCATCGGGTGGACAGGGATTAGCAATTGTTCCTTGAATCTCTATTCCATAATTCCCAATCATTTGGATCTCTTTATCTAGCTTTCTCCAGTTCCAGGCATATTTTCGGGGCTGAATTTCTGCCCAGGAAGAATATGGGCCAAAAAGGCGGATCCATTTGACGCCGGCTTCGGAGAGGAGGCGATAGACTTTGTCTCTATCTGCATAGCTCATCTGAAAATCCCAGAAATCCTCTCTCTTAGAGACAACTACTCCATACGGAGAAAATTCAGGATCACTTTTTTGATAGTTGGTAAGCGGGAAGGGTTTGGGGAAAGTGGTGGCGGCTGATACGGGAGAAGCGCCGGCAAAAGCCATGATTACGAGAATAGAGAATATGAGTATAAGGATTTTTTCATAGCTATTTCCCAAAATTCTCCACTAATATATTATAGTCGAAAATATCCACCATAGTATTTTCTTATGATATCTGCAAGATATCCGGTTGCCAGTAGGGAACAAAATTAACGGAGGTTTTTTTGATTTTTTTGACTTTTCCAAAAGATGCATTAACCACAAAGGCACAAGAAGGAGAATATTTTTCGATAAAACCGACCAGGGAGACAGGAATGTTTGTTACAACACCCGTCTTAACCTCATGAGGAATAAGTTGTCCTTCTTTTTCAAGTACGAAATCCACTTCGGATTTGTTCTTGGTTCTCCAAAATTTCAATTCTTTACCCTCGCGTTTAAGAGTCAAAGCCACAAAATTTTCAATGAGAGCTCCTTTGTCGACCCGCGAGTCAAGCGGGGAAAAATTGTCTAACAAGGAATTTCTCAGGCCGGTATCAAAAAAATAAATCTTCGGGTTTTTAGACAGTTCTGTCCTTTTATTCGTAAAATACGGCAAAAGAAAGAAAGCCACAAAAGTTTTTTCAAGAAAATTCAAATACCTCTTAAGCGTTCTAAATTCAAAACCGGAAAGAGAAGAGAGTTCCTTATAAGAGATGATGTTGCCGATTTGCAATGACAAAGCTTTGATTAGATTTTTCAGCTTATAATCATCCGAAAGACTGACTAAATCCCTGACTTCCCTAAGGAAATACAAACTGTAAATATTTTCCAAAAGGGTTTTTTTGGTTTCCAAATCTTTAGCAAGTACTACTTCCGGATAACCTCCAAATAGTAGATATTCCTCAAAATATTTCTGGCAGTCTTTAACAAGAGGCGAGGAAGTACGGCTACTTAACGAAGATAATAATGAAGAGAGTTTATGATCGCGGGCGAATAGAAATTCTTCAAAGTCAAAAGGAAATAGGTTAAACACCAACACTCTTCCTACTAAATATTTTAGAGTTTTGACAGTTAGATCGATACTAGAAGATCCGGAAATAAAAATTTTTGTTTTCGGATAGAAATCAAAAAGAAATTTCAGGTTTTTTCCGCCCTTTTTAGCATATTGAAATTCATCAATAATAAGGTATCGGTTGGGATTTACATAAAGCTTGGCGAAGCTTTCAATATCCTGATCAAAAAGGTCTAATACTTTTTGATTTTCAAAATTTAAATAAAAACAGTTTTTCAAACTTTTCTCTAAATGCAACATAAAAGTCGTCTTACCAGATCTTCTCGGTCCGATGATAGCGAGGATTTGGGGAAGAGAGATATATTTTTTTATCCCATCCTCAAGCTTCCTAGGTATGTAATACTTCTCAATTTTGGCAGGAGAATTATTGATCATATACTCAATAATAGCATAGATAGTATGAGTGTCAAGTTATTATTTCCCAAAATTTCCTACTAAGATTACCCGGCTTGGCTGTCGGGAATATGGATGGTTTTAGTCGGAGCAGACGTAGAAGTAAAGACTGCCGTCAGCGGCATCAAGACAACTTTTTTGGCTGGTAGCCAGATCAGGGTCAGAGGTGTTTTCCAGAGTGACTTTGAGGGTAAAACTGTCATCATCAATATAGCTATAAGTGAATTCGGCCGGCAGTTGTTTCATGTAGATAGTGTTGTTGACTGTAAAGCTGCCGCCAGGAACTCCAGGGCTGACTGCTGGATATTTTTGATAGTCGTTATAGTACAACCTTAAAGCTGTTTTTAGCTGGATAAGATTGGATTTTTTCTGGGAGTCGCGGGCGCGGGCGCGGCTATCGGACAGGTTGTTGACAATCAGGCCGACCAAGATACCAAGGATGGAAACAACGACCAAGAGTTCGATAAGGGTAAAACCCCCGACGCGAAGTCGGGGTAAGCTTTTTGGTTTCATAATCTGCCCTCCTCGGGAGAAATATTACTACTGCTGATACCATAATTACAAATGATGCCAGTACCACATTCAGGGTTGGTGATAGTGATCAGATTGGGGTCGCGCTCGTTTTCCAAACGGGCATAAAGCTGAAATTTGGTATTGTTTTCCAAAGAGTCATAGTAGTAACTTCGGTTGCTGGTTGGGTCGCTGGGAAGCTGTACCATGTAAACCGTTTCGGTGGTAGTGTTCTGCATACTGGAAGTTCCCCAAATACAAGCTTCAATAGCTCCGGCGCCACAGGCCATAAGGTTGCCGGCACCGTCATCGGCAGGATATTGTTTTTTGTCATTGTAGTAGGCTTCAAAGCTGTCGGCCAGCTGGCGCAAATGAGCTTTGCGTTTGGCATCGCGGCCTTTGGCCTGGGCAGAAGTGAAGGTGCTTAAACCGATGCTGGCCAAAATACCTATGATGGTGATTACCACCAAGAGTTCGACGAGGGTAAAACCCCTTTTCATATTAATCACAGCGTTCATTTAATTGAGAAATTGGACAATAATTCAGACATTCGTTAACATCGGCAAACTTTAAGGGGCAGGGTTTGGAACCGTAATCGTTACAGACACCTTTACTGTCACAGCCATAAGGGCCGGGAGCGAATGATGGCGCCGGGGAAGAGGGTGGAGAAGCGCTGGGATTACCTACCAGAAGGTTAGGGCTGGCAATACCATAGTTGTAGGTTTCGAAACCGGTATAGCCACAGCCGTCAGCACCATCACAGCCAAGCTTGGCAATAACTGGATCAGATTTATAAGAAAGAGAGCCTAAGACGCGGTATTTGTGGCATTCATCTTTTAACTGGAAGACATAAGGATCACGGGTGACCGGGTCGCAGGGAATTTTATCCAAGTAAGGTTTTAAGTCACCGCCGCCGCAATTGCTAAGAAAGTTGGGATCAAGAATGCCGGCCGGCGGGTAGCAGTTATAGTCGTTATAAAAATCTTCAAAGGCGATTCTTAAGCGTTCCAAATCGGCTTTGC
>CAYICL010000038.1:0-1566 GCA_964361885.1 uncultured Pseudomonadales bacterium | reverse complement strand
TAGTCGTTATAAAAATCTTCAAAGGCGATTCTTAAGCGTTCCAAATCGGCTTTGCGTCTGGCGTCATTGGCTTTATCAATCTGGGCTTTCCAGGACATAAAGCCGAGAATGGTAAGAATAGCAATAATAGAGAAAACGATAAGGATTTCGATTAGAGTAAAACCCCTCGACTTCGCTCGGGGCAGGCTGCGTTTAGGCATACTAGAATTTAGTATATACTATCTATGTTATAATTTAATCATGAAATCTCCAAAACAGAGAATAATTGATCAAATTTGCCGTAAGCACAGACTGGCGTTAATCTTGTTGCACGGCTCGACCGTTAGTGGTTTAAGCCATGATAAAAGTGATGTTGACGTGGCGGTGCTAGCAAAAAATCCGCACCAAGCCATCGATAGGCTGAAACTAATTAATGATTTGGCGGCTGTTTTTCCGGCGGACAAAATCGATCTCACCGACCTAGCTCATGCCGACCCTTTATTGTTAAAACTAGTTAGTGGCCAAGTAAAATTGCTGGCAGGAAAGCCAAAAGATTTGGAAAAACTTAAACTGACAGCTTTTCACCGCTATCAAGATTATCAACCATATTTTCAGCGGGAACAAACAGCAGTCAAGGAGCTGCTTAAAAACTATGATGGTGTTTGATTCTAAGCTGGTAAACCGCAAAGCCAGTTTGATACTCAATGATCTAAAAATATTGAGCAGTTATAAAAATTTAAGTCTTAAGCAATATCTTGTCGACTATCTGCTGCAGCTGCAGGTTGAACGTTTGTTGGAACGCATCATTGGCCGCCTAATTGACATCAATTACCACATTCTTAAAGAGAAATATCAAACCATTCCTACTGATTATACAGATTCTTTCGCGCAACTGTTTAAACACAAAGCCATCAACAAGAAACTACTGGATACTGTTAAGCCGGCCGTCGGCTTAAGAAATATTTTGGCACATGAATATGACACGATTGATCCTAAAAAAGTCTATGCCGGCATTAATTTAGCTTTAAAACATCTTCCGGCTTATTTAAGACAGATCATAAACTGACAAGGTCCGACCTTGTCACTCTAATTTAATAATCCACCAATTAAATTCAAGGTCGTAAGCTAAGGGCTGGTTAAGAGCGACTTTAAACCACTGGCCGGCTTTTTTGGCTTTGACATAAAGGACTTGGTTTTGGGGGTCGCCGATAGGAGTGACATAGATTAAAGTTTCAGCGGTAATTTGAGGATTGTTGACAGTGAACTCAGTAGTATGGCTGGGTAGGACAGCTTTACCGGCAGTAGCATTGGTAGTGATACTACTGGAACTGGTGGCTTCGGGCGGACTGGTTTGAGCGTTGGCAATGATCAAACCTTCAGTAGTGATTTCTTTGAACTTGGCGCTGCCGGTAGCTTCGAGGTTGGCTACTAAAAGATCGCTAAACCGGCCGGTTTGGGCAGTTAAAGTTCCGGTAACGGTCAGATCGCCGTTGATTACGGCCAAACCGGAGCTGTCCAAGGTCATTAAGCCGGCCAAGAGATTAAGAGAGCCGGTAGGAGAAGTGAGCGAGGCGACGCTTAAAGTAT
>CAYICL010000037.1:1738-6142 GCA_964361885.1 uncultured Pseudomonadales bacterium | reverse complement strand
GGGAAAATTATCAGTTCAATGGTGCCGGTATCATCATCCAGGGTGGCAAAAGCCATTTCCTGGCTGGATTTTTTAGTGATAATTTTTTTAACTGTTTTAATCGAACCGCCGACAGTGACGGTTTGATTTAAATGGAGCTGGGGATCCAGGTCGCCGATATGGTGGCTGACCATGGATTTGATCTGCTTTAAAGCTTCACCCAAAGGATGATCGGTTAAGTAAAAGCCCAAAAGCTGTTTTTCAAAACTTAACAGATCGGTCTTGGAAAATTCTTCAGCCTGAGGCAGTTTGTCGACAACTGCCTGAGCTGAGGCCGACTGGCCGGAAAACATCGCCACTTGCGGGCTGGCAGCGGTTTTCTGGTGCTCGGAAGCGGTTTGCCGGATTGATTCCAAGCCTAATAAAAGCCGGGCGCGTTTGCCAAAAGCGTCAAAAGCACCGACTTGAATCAGGCTTTCCAGAACCTTTTTATTAACTTTTTGCTGGTCGATGCGGCGGCAAAAATCAGTTAAACCGGAAAAAGATTTTTTCTTTCGCCCTGTCAGGATGGCTTTAATCGCGGCTTCACCGACATTTTTAATGGCTGACAGGCCAAAGCGGATGGCCTGATGATTTAAAGAATCGGCTGATTTAATAATGGTAAAGTCAATACTGGACTGGTTAATATCAGGCGGCAGGACTTTGATTTTCATTCTTTTAGCCTCGTCAACAGCTACGGGAATTTTGTCTTTATTGCTTGATTCGGCAGAGAGTAAAGCGGCCATAAACTCGACCGGATGATTGGCCTTCATATAAGCGGTTTGATAAGCAATCATGGCATAAGCGGTCGCATGGGCTTTGTTAAAGCCATAACCGGCGAATTTTTCAATATAACCCCAGATTTTGGCGGCAATTTCAGCGGAATAGCCTTTGTGCCGGGCACGCTCACCAAACTTGGATTTTTCTTTAGCCATCATGGCCCGTTTTTTCTTACCAATGGCCCGGCGCAGGATATCGGCTTCGCCCAGGGTGTAACCGGCCATAACATTGGCAATCTGCAAAGCCTGTTCCTGGTAAACGGCAACGCCATAGGTTTCTTCCAAAACCGGTTTTAGGTCTGGATGAGGATAAATGATTTTTTGAGGATTTTTCTTACCGGCAATGAAATCATCAATCAATCCCATCGGGCCGGGCCGGTATAGAGCCACCATAGCGGTGATATCGGAAAAACGCGATGGTTTTAATTTTTTAGCCACGTGGCGCATGCCGCCGGATTCAAGCTGAAAGATACCGATAGTTTGACCCTTGCCCAAAAGTTTAAAAGCCGCTTTATCGTCTAAAGGAATTTCGGACATGTCCACTCTTTTACCGGTCTGGTCAATGACAAAGTCGATGGCATTTTGAAGAATGGTTAAGTTCCGCAAGCCCAAAAAGTCCATTTTCAAAAGACCGATGGCATCGGCGTCAATATTGCAGTCAAGGGAGTACATATCATATTGAGTCATGACCCGTTCATTTTTACTCTCCAACTGCAAGGGAGTATATTCGGTTAAAGGTTTATCACCGATGACCACGCCGGCGGCATGAGTGGAGGCATGCCTGGCAGTCCCTTCAACTTTTTTGGCTAAAGTCAGCAGATCTTTAAATTTTTCATCCCGGTAGTATTCCTGCAATTCAGGCACATTGACTAAAGCTTCTTCGATGTTAAAACCAATTGGAATCAATTTGGCGATTTTATCCGGATCAGAGTAAGGCAGGCCCAAAACCCGGCCGATATCCCTGATGCTGCCGCGGGCTTCCATGGTGCCAAAGGTGATAATTTGAGCGACTTTATCCTTACCGTATTTATTGGCCACGTATTCAATCACTTCATCCCGGCGGTCATCGGCAAAATCCAGGTCAATATCCGGCGGACTGGGACGCTCAGGATTTAAGAATCTTTCAAAAGGAATATTGTGTTCAATCGGGTCGATGGAAGTGATTCTTAAGGCAAAGGCGGCCAAGGAACCGGCGACGCTGCCCCGGCCCGGACCGACTCTGATCTGATGCTGCTTAGCCCAGTTGACAAAATCCTGAACAATCAAAAAGTAGGTGGCAAAGCCCTTGTCGCAGATGACTTTTAATTCATAATCAAGCCGATGGAGCTGGTCTTTAGAAGGTTTGGGAAAACGTTTAAGCAAACCTTCGTGGGCCAAATCGTTCAAATACTTTTCCGACTTTTTGTAGCCGGCCGGCAAAGTAAACGCCGGCAGGATCCATTTGCCGGTCGGGATCGTGACATTGCATTTGTCGGCAATTTTTCTGGTATTGGTTAAAGCGTCAGGCAGGTCGGAAAATAGCTGTTTCATTTCCTGCGGAGACTTGAGGTAGTAGTCGGGTGAATCTATCATGGTTAACCGGTTTTTGTCCGATAAAATAGTTTTGGTTTGGATGGCCAAAAGCGCGTCCTGGGCTTTGGCATCCTGAGGATTGACATAGTGAATATCATTGGTGGCAACAACGGGGATGCCCAGCTGGCGGGAAAAATCAAACAAAGTTTTATTAACCCGGTTTAATTCCGGGATGCCCTGGTGCTTTTGCAACTCCAGATAAAAGTCAGGGCCGAACAAGTTAAGAAAGTAGCGGCATTGGGTTAAAGCCTGTTTGTCCCTGCCTTCCAAAATCAGCTGAGGGATAATCCCCTGAAGGCAGGAAGAAGTGGCGATTAAACCTTCGTGGTATTTTTCCAGGGTGGGAAAGTCAAATCTGGGCCGATAATAGAAGCCTTCCAAATGAGCAATGGTGGTCAGCTTCATCAGGTTTTTGTAGCCCTGGTAATTTTTGGCCAATAACAGCTGGTGATAGGTTTGTTTTTGGACGCCCGGAGATTTGTCTTTTAAATCAGCGGTAGTCAGGTAGCTTTCAACGCCGATGATCGGTTTGAGGCCGGCTTTCAGAGCCGCATTGTGGAATTTAACCGCGCCATACATGACGCCGTGATCGGTTAAAGCAATAGCGTCCATTTTGAGTTTTTTAGTCTGGCTGATTAATTCGTCGATCTTGGATAAACCGTCCAGCAAAGAATATTCCGAATGAACGTGAAGGTGGCAAAAATCAATCATTAACTCATCTTATTTTTTTTGCCGCCGCTTGGCAAGTACCGGCAAAGACCTACAGGGAGAGACCCTGAAGCACCTGAAGCACCAAAGATCAAGTTCTTTCGACTAGGTCCAATAACTGGTTTATCATCTTACGACCATCTGAATTCAAGGCGTCGTAACTACCCCAATGATCCATAGAGTAGCTTATTCCACTCCAATGATCACCGGAGTCGTCTTCTAATAAAATAGAAATATTGCGGAATTTATTGTTTTGGTCAGCTTCGGGTAAAATATCAATATAGAGATCGTCCTCATCTTTGATTTTAGGTTTTTGTTCTTTAGGTAATGTTATAAATTCCGTATTTAACCTAACCGTTGCCGGATAATATCGATTAGTTTCATCCGGCAGTAAAATGCGCTTTTCTATACTAAGACGAACTCGATGTTTTCCCCGCAAAAGCAAGGTTAACGGTTTAGGGATTAAGTCTATTTCAATCTGTCCATCCCGCATTAACAATGTTTTAACGCGAGAGTAAAGAGAACTTTCTTCTTTTTTTTCTAACTCCATACGCGGCCAAATTCCTCTCGCATAACTCATTATATCTTCTAAAGACATATTCCTATAATATCCAACTATAATCTAGATTGCAAGTACCGGCAAAGACCTACAGGACCTACAGGGAGAGACCTTGAAGGATCTCCTTGGCAGTGCTGATAACAACCTGGATATTCCGTAAATGCCAATCAAATGTAGCGTCACCTGGAGTTATTGTTGGTACGGACATTTTGTCAGCTTTGTTATGACTTTTGTTATGACTTATTAGTAAATTATACCCTAGAGCATAATCAAGTGATCCAAGCAGTTGATCTTCATTTGGCTCAATCTGGCCAGCCGGGTAAAGATCCATGCTAACCATCACACGGGCCGGAGTTTTATCCAAGTCAGCTGAAACCATTCTTGAAAGTTTGATATTGGCCTGCATTTTCTCGTAGTTAGGTAAGATCCCAGTTAACTCAAAACCGCGGAAGAGTGCTCCCTCAAAAGAGTTGCTAGAATATTTGATATTTTTTTTAGGATTAACTTCGACCAAACAGGCAAGATCGATTATCTCGTCGATGTATGAGTCTAATTTTTGATAACCTTCTTCAAGTTTTTCTCTTTCGCTTTCTCTTTCCTCTAATTCTCTTAAGGCAATTTGAATCAATAAAGGTGTTTCCTTATCTGGTGTATTAGGCATATAGCAAAGTATTATATTTTATTGGCTGCTGGTTGTCAATCCAGCCTACAGGGAGAGACCCTGAAGGTGCTTAAGGAGGAGTTTTCTGACCTGGGTGGGATCGGATT
>CAYICL010000037.1:0-1638 GCA_964361885.1 uncultured Pseudomonadales bacterium | reverse complement strand
GGGGTAATCCCCTGCTTTAAAAGGGAAGTTTGGCGGTCAAGTTCAAAGTTGATGGCCTGATCCACAAACCTGAAAGAGTTTAGGTTTTTGACTTCAACTTTGTAAGCGGCCAGTTTTTTTGGATCGGCAGTTAAAGAAATATTGGCTTCCAGCCTCATTGAGCCTTTTTCCATATCACAGTCGGAAACCTTTAAAGTCCGGAGAATATCCCGGAGCTTTTTTAAGAATTCTTTGGCTTCAACGCCTGAGATTAAGTCGGGCTCGGTGACGATTTCCATTAAGGCAACGCCGGAACGGTTAAAGTCAACCAGAGTAACGTCTTTTCCTTTAACTTTTTTGTGAAGCAGTTTAGCCGTATCTTCTTCCAAATGCACCCGGTTAATATGGATCGTTTTGCCGGAATCAAGCTTGATAAAGCCGTTTTTACAGAAAGGGTCGTCATATTGGGAGATTTGGAAACCTTTAGGCAGGTCCGGGTAAAAGTAGTGCTTGCGGTCAAAAGTCGATTCTTTTCTAATCTCACAATTTAAAGCCAGACCGGTCAAAATTGTCCAGTCAATGGCTTTCTGGTTAGGCACCGGCAAGGCCCCGGGCAAGCCTAAGCAAACCGGACAAGTTTGAGTGTTGGGTGATTTCCCAAAATGATCGGCCGGACAGCCGCAAAACATTTTAGAAGCAGTGGTTAATTCAACGTGGATTTCCAGACCGATAGTTGGGTAAAGTTTAGTCATAGTTTTAAAGTGGCTTGCTGATAAGCCGAACCGGCTTGCAAGACCTTTTGTTCGCTGAACTGCGGCCCGGTAATTTGTAAGCCGATAGGTAAATTGTCAACCAAGCCGCAAGGAATGCTTAAGCTTGTTAAGCCGGAAAGCGAGCTGGCTTCGACTAAAATGTCCTGCAAGTCGCCAAACATAGGATCATTAAGGCTGGCGCCGAGTTTTAAAGCCGGGCCGGGAGAAGTCGGGCCGATCATCAGGTCGAATTTTTTAAAAGTCTGGTTAAATTCCTGAATCATCATGTTTCTGACCTGCTGGGCTTTATTGTAGTATTGGTCGTAATAACCGCTGGATAAAGTATAGGTGCCGAGCATGACTCTGTTTTTGGCCTCATGAGAAAAACTGCTCCGGGGGCGGCCGTAACGGATCCCGTCATAACGGGCCAGATTGGAAGAGATTTCTGAGCGGGAAACAACCGTGTAAACTCCGATCGCGTAGTGGGGATCCAGCAAAGAGATGGTTTCAACTTTAGCGCCGAGGGTTTGTAATTTCTGACTGGCGGCTAAAATTAAAGCTTTAACTGCTGGTTTCATCTCATCAAGCAAATATTCTTTGGGCAAAGCAATTTTTAAGCCTCGAAGGGACTGGGCGGCCTCAATGTCTTTAAGAGAAATATCAACCGGTAACGGAGAGGTGGTGGCATCAAACGGATCTTTCCCGGCAATGATTTGAGTGACTAAAGCGGCGTCATAAACTGTTTTAGTTAAGGGGCCGGGCGAGTCAGTCGATGAAGCCATGGCAATGACGCCGTAACGGGAAACCCGGCCGTAAGTCGGTTTAAAGCCGGTAATGCCGCACCAGGCAGCCGGCTGGCGGATAGAACCGGCAGTTTCCGAACCGATAGCAAAAGTGCACATATCAG
>CAYICL010000036.1:0-6585 GCA_964361885.1 uncultured Pseudomonadales bacterium | reverse complement strand
TTATCGCCTCGAATAATTTCGAATTACTGCCCGTCCGCTTCGTGTTTAAGGATGTTTTACCTGGTTTTATGATGCATTTACTTTAATAATTCTTTATGATTTTTCCTTAAATCCAGCCAAATGGTTTTAGTCGGCAGCAGCGGCGAACTGTCCGTTTTATAACCAAACTGGCGATAGTTAGTTTTATCGCCAAAACTTGGCTCGATCTTGATTTGAACCGCCCGGTATTTTTTGGCCAATCTCTCGATTGCCTCAAAATCTAACGGCCAAGCCTGTCTTTGAATTTTAATAAAGGAGAAGGGGATTAAGGGCAGTTGTTTGATAAACGCGCCTTTTTCCGCTCTCCAACCGATCTTCTCCATGTACTCCCCGTACTCTTTTGCCTGCCTTAAATCCGTCTCCGCCATTTAATCTTAACTTTTGATTTTAAATATAACCATCTTAGGCTTTCCATTACCCTGTATGCCGGATAAACGCTTTGATTTAAAACCAAATCATAACTGCCTAAAAACTCAATCAAATTCCCTCCATACCCTTGTTTATAGCGGTGAAATCCATACCAGGGATCTTTTTCATTCGGTTTAGGCCCCAGCGCTCCCCACATATCTAACTGTTCACAGTTAAGTTTCTTGCCCAGCTTAATCACCTCCCACATGAGTAAGTTCGGCGCCATCAGTTCTTTATGCTCCCTGGTTGATGCCCCATAAGGGTAATAGATTTTATTATTAAACACCAATACCATAAAAATCGCTAACGGTTGACCCTGCCACTCGGCTCTTAATAAATGCACCATTCCGGTTGGTTTTAAATTCAGCCACAATTTTTTAAAATATTCCGGCGTATGGGCATAAAAACCCTGCCTGGTTAAAGTTTCTTCAAATAGTAGTTTAACAAACCAGTTAAAATTAGCCTCTGAATTGTCTCTTACCACCTTCACGCCGTTTTTTTCTGCCAGCCTGATGTTGTACCTGGTTTTATGATGCATCTTTTTTAACAGTTTTTCCTCGGTCTCCTTTAAATCCAGTTGAAAGGTATATTTGGTAAATAATGGTTTGCCCGGCCTGCACCCTCTTGATTTTAACCACCCGTCAATTTCTTTCCAGGCATGAGCTTGTGGAGATAGCCCGTCAATTTTTGACCCCACGTTCGGCTCCATTTTAATCATCAGGCACTGGTTTTCTGCTCCGATTTGTCTTAAGGCATCCAATTGGTTATCATCCGGCATCGGGCCTTTTGGAAAATAGCCGATCCGCCAATTTAATTTTGGAGCTCGATGAATCGTTACTTGTATGGGTGTAATTAACTTCTTTCCCTCAAATACTCCTTTTCTAACCACTTTGACCCCGGTGGCTTTTCTAAATTCACCCCACTCAAAAGACTGCAAAGGATGTCCTGCCGCCTGATTAAATATCTGCTTATCGCTGTCGTTAACCTCTCTGATAATCATCTTATCCAATCATATCATGAGCACTTGTCATTTCCACTAATTCTTCATCAATATCGCCCAAAAAACGGCTGACCGCATTATTCATAAAACTACCAAAATATAGCCGCCTGAAAGCATAGGAAAAATATAAATTTTCTTTGGCCCGGGTCATGCCCACATAACACAACCGTCTTTCTTCCTCCAACTCATGTTTATCAAGCATCGATCTGGCGTGGGGGAACAGACCCTCTTCCATGCCGATCATAAACACGGATTTAAACTCCAGTCCTTTAGAAGCATGCAGCGTCATTAAGGTCACTGCCCTTTTTACCCCTTCATCCGTCTTTGGTTTCTCCGGCAATAAATCGGTTTGCTCCACTAAAGCCACATTTTCCAAAAACTCGCTTAAGTCCTTAAACTCTTCGGCCACGCTTTTTAACTCATTAATATTTTCCAGCCTCATCAAATCCTGTTCGTCTTTTGGATTAAATAAATCCAGATACCCGGTTACTTTCAAAACTTGACCTAATAATTTTTTTGAGCTCATTTTTTTGACTTTCTCTCTGTTTTTCTCTCTCCAGTCCAAAAACTTACTCAATCTTTTTTTGCCTAAATTTTCCAATCTTTGATAGCTGATAGTATCTTTTGGATTCATCAAATACCTTAGATATGCCAGGCAATCTTTAATTTCTTTTCTGGAGTAAAACCTGACTCCGCCGACCAACACATAAGCAATTCCTGACCTAATCAACTCCTCTTCAATCACTCTTGACTGAGCATTAGTCCGGTAGAGTATGGCGATCTCATTATACTTTTCCCCGCTGGCTTTAATCATCGCCGCAATATACTCTGCCTCCTGCTTGCCGCTTTCCGCACTAAAAATCTTCAACTTTCCTCCGGGTTTTGCCTTAGTCCATAAATTCAAAATCGGATGAGACGTATTTTTCCTGATCACTTGATTGGCCGCTTCTAATATGGTTTGGGTCGACCGGTAATTCTGCTCCAAGTTAATCACCGTCAAGTCTTTATAATCCCTTTGTAAATTGTTTAAATTTCTTAAATCCGCACCTCTAAAACTATAGATCGATTGCGAAAAGTCACCCACGGCGCATAAGTTTCGCCAGCGGCTGCTAAGCATCTTGGTTAATTCATATTGAGCCTTATTAGTATCCTGATACTCATCTACCAAGACGTATTCAAACCGATTCCGGTATTTATCCAACACCGCCGTCTCTTTTTTTAATAATCTGACCGCTTCCTTCAATAAATCGTCAAAATCCAAGGCCTGATAGACTTTAAGCAGTCTTTGGTATTCCCGGTAAACTTGGGCTGCCTTTTCTTGCCATTCGCCTCTAACATATTGACTGTATTCCATTGGTCCGATCAGCTCATTTTTAGCCTGGCTGATTACTGCCCTAACCGCTTTTGGCTTAACTGTTTGACTGTCAATCTTTAAGTTTGTTAAGGCTTGCTTAATGGTGTCTAAGCTGTCTGTCTCGTCAAAAATTAAAAAATTATTATCAATTCCTAAATAGCGGCCCTCAATTCTTAACAGTTTGGCCGCAAACGAATGAAATGTTCCGGCAAAAGGTAGTTGTTTGCCACCCACTAATTTTTTTATCCGCCCCTTCATCTCTTTAGCCGCTTTGTTGGTAAAAGTCACCAAAAGAATTCTCTCCGGTTCCACCCCCAGTTTTTTGATTAAATAAGCCGTTCTGTAGGTCAAAGCCCTGGTTTTGCCCGATCCGGCTCCGGCCAGAATCAGTAATGGCCCCTTGCCAAAAGTTACCGCTTGTTTTTGTGCCTGATTAAGTTCTTTCAGCCAGGTTTCGCTCATGTTAGAATCATAACATAAGGCACTTATGTCTAAACTCAAACGCCGTTTTTACAAATACCTCTGGTTGTTGCGCCCGCTTATTTACTTTTTTATTATTGCCTTTTTCCTTCTTTGCCTTGTTTGGCTCACCCCTAAGCTTTGGTCAATTCTCAAAACCGTTTCCAAGGGTCCGTCAATGTTGATTTCCCTGATTAATCCCGGTCTTGAAAAACTGAATAAATCCCGCGACCGCACCAACATTCTTTTATTGGGCATGGGTGGCGGTAATCATCCTGGTGCCGACCTGACCGACAGCCTGATGCTTATTTCCGTTAATTTGTTAAGCGGCGACACCGTGATCATTTCCTTGCCTCGGGATATCTGGGTTGAATCTTTATCTGCCAAATTAAATACCGCCTATCATTTTGGCGAAACTAAAGAGTCCGGTGGCGGCCTGGTTTTGGCTAAAGCTGCCGTTTCCGAAATTACCCATCAACCCATCCACTATGCTGTTCTGTTGGATTTTACCGGTTTTGAAAAAGCCATTGATGTCCTTGGTGGCATTGATTTAAACATTCCCCATGGTTTTATCGATGAAAAATATCCTCTGCCCGGTCAGGAAAATGCCGCCGTTGAATCCGACCGTTATGAAATTATTAAATTCTCTGCCGGCCTTCAACACCTGGATGGCCCGACTGCATTAAAATATGTCCGCTCCCGTCAAGCTCAGGGCGAAGAAGGCACGGATTATGCCCGGGCTCAACGCCAGCAACTGGTCATTTTGGCCTTTAAAGACCAACTGCTTTCCTTAAAAACCTTATTACATCCCCAAAAATTGAAAAACCTGAAAGCTATCTTTAAAGATTCGGTGAAAACCGACATTCCGGCCTCCGGTTACCCGGATATGCTTAAGCTGGTTTTGCGCCTGAATAAAGACAAAATCAGAACCGGTATTCTTGACCAGGGGAGTGTCTCCGAAGACATTCCGCCGCTTTTATACAATCCTCCCTCCAGTCTTTACGGCCAGTGGGTTTTATTACCAGTCAATAACAACTGGCAGGCAGTTCATCAATACATCAGTGATATTATCTACCAGAATCAGTCCGTCACTGAATAAATCTTGGTATTTTCCAGTTGATACACCACCGGGTAATTTAGATCAAAAAAATCTTCGTTAACGGCCGGTTGCAAATCTCTTTCTGCTGGTCCAACGACAATATAATTAACCCCATACTCTTTTAACTTGTCTTTGGACAATTTTTTTCCGTCAAACATGTCTCTGACCGCTTCTTCTTGATTAGAATAATCTATTCCGTAAGTCCACAACCAACCCTTAAACCCCAACACCGTCTTTCTTCCGCTTATAGTTGGCAGCCAGTGATCGTGATTATCAGCCGTTAAAAAGACCGCCTCCGGTGGAGTATTCTGTCTCACCCAGCTGGCCAATTTCAGCTGTGTATTATCCCAAAATCTTATTTTTCTGTATTGATACTGAGTCAACCGCCAGGCATCTAGCGCTCCTGCCCAAATAGTTATTATTAAACCAATTAAAGTTAAGCCTTGAACCAGTTTCCTCTTATCGCTTAAACCACGGATTAAAACCTGAGCTCCCAGAACGCAGGCAATTAAATACCAATGGACAAAAAACTTAGTATTATCCCATTCCCAGGGTTGAAACAACCAGAAATTGGCCGCCAGAAATACCAACCAAAAAGGAAAACTAAACCAACGTAATTTTTTTGTTGCTGCTTTTAGCCCCAATAGTATCCAAATAACCATTAAACCTAGATTTTTTACCCAAAACCAATAAATTGAATCACCCCGCTTTATTGACAACCAGCCCGGCAGCCAGTGAATAAAACTGCCGGTGGTTAACGAACCAGAATAAAAATACATCATTTGCGGTAAGCCTAATAACCCTATCGGTAAAAAAAACTTTAGCCAGTTTTTCACCACTAATACCTTTTTCTTTGCTTGGATCAATTCTAGGCCAAACAAAATCACGCTCACCACTCCAATCACCGCCACAGAATGAGCATGAATTAGGGGTAACATCGCGGTTAATAATCCTGCTGCCAATAAATTTTTGCTTTGTCGTTGATTCCAATAACGCCATAAAAGCAGATAAACCAAAACTGCTGCCGGAAAACCCAGCAAAAAACCTCTTTGAGGTACCACCTGAGAAGTAATAATGTTAATCCACTCAATATTAGCCAGTTTTTCCAGATGCGTATACTCTCGAGGTAAATCACTTATCACCGCATCTAAACCTAAGGTTTTAATATCTTTTAACCACCACCAAAAACCCAACCCGCCGTTGAATAAAAACAAAGTTGTGGTTAACTTTCCCACTCTACTGTTCTTACTGATTTCTTGACCCAATACAGTTATCACTATCACTAAAAGCATTGATAATATTAGACTTGGCCACAACATGGCCACGAAGATATTGCCTTGTAGTTTCAGTAAAATAGCCGATAAAAAATCAGCCATAAACGGATAACTAAACTTAGCCTTAGCCAATATCGGCATCACTGGAGGCAGATTATTTCCCCAGCCAAAAGATGTCGTATAAGTTAAATGTGCTGCCCAGTCTCCCCAAATATTCACCCAGCCGGCATAGACTCCGTCAGCCTCTCGTTTAAGCATTTGACTCCAAATCAATAGAAATAATCCCAGCCAAACCAATAAAAACAGCCCCCAGCTTTTTAACCTTTTTTTATTAACCTTGATTTCAATTTTTTTAATCTTTTTAATTTGCTGACTCCACCATAAAACCAAACCTCCGGTTAAAAGACTTAAGCTGATTAGAATCGATTCTGCCTTAAAAGGCACGAACCATGATTGCCAAAACAAAATTTGTGTCAAGCATATGATGCCAACAATTCCGCTCACAGCCACGCTGGCAATGAAATTAAATTTCAGCTTTAACTTTCTAATCAGGGTCAACCCCAAAAGCCAGGCGATTACAAAAAAATATCCGACTGCTACAATATTCATATGCCCAAATTATATAAGATTACCCGGTCTATCTCACCTGTCACTTGGCTAACCCTATTACTGCTTGTTAGCTTTTTTTTCCGTCTCTTCCGCCTCAGCACACCTCCGAATTATATTTTTGACGAAGTCTATCATGTCGTTACCGTCAAAGCTTATGCTCACAACAACCCGGCCGGTTATGAATGGTGGCATCAAGATCCTGAACCTAATACTGCTTATGACTGGTTGCATCCGCCCTTGGCCAAACTCATCCAGGCAGGTTCTGTCAGGCTTTTTGGCGAAACCAGCCTTGCTTGGCGCTTCCCCAGTGTCATTTTCGGCACTATTTCCATTGCCGCTCTTT
>CAYICL010000035.1:1849-7079 GCA_964361885.1 uncultured Pseudomonadales bacterium | reverse complement strand
CTCACCCTCAATCCCCTCGCCTAACTTTAAATCCGCGGTTAAAACCAACCCTTCATCCTGATACAATATCCTGGCTTTTTTTAACTCTTTGGATAAATCAGCCACCGAAACCCAAACGCTCTTCTGTAGTTTCACCGCCCTTTTTTCAGTCAACCAGCGGCTTAATTGATAACGCTTAGCTCTGCTTTTTTCTTTGACATCGTAAATAATCAAATGGAGTCTGTTATCCCACGGTCGACGGCTTTGATACACCGGCAGTTGTTTTTTTAATCTTCGCCTGCCTTTTTCAGTTAACTCAAGCTCCTGCCTGACCCTTTTTAAATAGCCTTTTTGCTTCGCATAGGCGGTGCTTGACTGCAGTAGTTTTTCCTGAAACCACCGGCTCAACTTCAAACTGTCATTTAATATTTTCACCGGATCTTTAGCTTTAAAACTGGCTGTATACAAGTTTAAACCCAAAGATGCCGCCAGCAAAACCAAGTCGATACTGGAAACAAATAACTCCGCTGAAAGTCGTTGGGTTAAATTCCTTTGGTTAATTTTCATATATAAACTCGTTTGCGATCGCAAATCAAATTATATATGCTATTGTCTCTCAAACCAATAACTAAGAAGCTCCTTCGCCACCGGTGCCGCTTGATATGATCCTTCTCCGGCTGCTTCTAAAAGCACGGTTGCCACAATCTGTGGTTTATCTAGCGGTGCCATTACCGTAATCCAGGCATGAGTTCTTTTTTCAGCTTGTCCCGACGTCACGTCTGGACCAAACTCAGCTGTTCCGGTCTTAGCGCCGACATAGATTCTTTCCCCTTTAACCTTAAACTCAAAAAAAGGGAATGCCGGCCCGCCTGTTTCTGTGACTTGCTTTAAGCCTTCTTTTACCAAAGCCAAAGTCTTCTCATGAATATCCATCTTCCGGCAAATTTCGGATTTGGTGCTTCGGATTTCGGATTTAATTAAGTGCGGCCGGCACCATTGACCCCCGCTAGCGACCACACTCATCATTTGGTTGACTTGGATCGGCGTCATTAAAATATTTCCCTGGCCGATAGCGGAAATATAAGTATCTCCCAAATACCAAGCTTCACCGATTTGCCTTTGCTTCCAGTCCGGATCAGGCATTAAACCCCGGGCTTCGCCCGGCAAATCAATTTTTGTCAACTCTCCCAAACCAAAATACTTCCCCCAATCAGCCAGCATTGACATTCCTAAAGCTTCACCTAGTTTGTAAAAGAAAATATCATTACTTCTCGCATAAGCTCTGATAATATCCAATTTGCCTTCTTTCCTGCCATACTGATCAAAATACCAGTTGCCGAACCGATACGGCCCGACTCTGATTTCTCCGGTATCTTCTATCAAAGTCGTTTCATCTACCTTCCCTTCTTCTAAAGCCGCTATTCCGGTAATCACTTTAAACACCGATCCCGGCGGGTACTCGCCGCTAATCGCCCTGTCAAACAACGGAAAATCCTGACTGTCTAAATACTTGTCTACCTGATCCGGTTTAAACCCCGGGCTCGATACTATTGCCAAAATCTCGCCGCTTCCCGGCTCACTGGCAATAATCGCCCCTTTCCGCCCGGCTAATAACTCATAAGCCTTACGTTGTAAACCTGCATCTAAAGTTAGTTTTAAGTTTTCCCCGGCCATTGCTTCTTTTCTGCCAATCTCCCTCACCACCAAACCTTGGCTATCATGTTCTTTTAATATGCCTCCGTCTATGCCTCTTAACTTTAAGTCATATTCTTTTTCCAACCCCATCTTGCCCACCATATCACCCATCTGCCACTGACAGTTAATTTGCTCCTGGCAAGCCTCCAGCTCCTCTTGACTTATCTCTCCCACATAACCCAACACATGACTCATAGTTTCACCATAAATATAGTCTCTCGCTTCCGGTGAATTTCTTACCAATATTTCGCCAAACCGGTCATAAAATACGCCTCTCGTCGCCCGGATAATCTCCAGCTTAACCCTGTTTTCATCGGCTAAAGCCCGGTAATATTTAAATTCCAATCCCTGTAAATTAACCAGTCTGCCTCCCATCCCTAAAAAAGCCACTATTAATAGCCAGTAAAACCAGTTGATTCGTTTAAATTTCATCTTAATCTAACTCTAGCTTTAGCTGCTGATCTGATTTCAACCACTTTAGCCTTGCTAAACTTAACAATCCGCTAACCGCTAATAACCAACCTGTTTCCTGCCACTGCCAGCTTCTTTCGGTCATCAGCTTTATTATCACATCACTGACAGCGATCACCAATCCCCATTGCCACCAATTCAGGACCACTAACTTTTGCGTCAACAGTTTCACCCCAATACCAATACCTAATAAACTGCCTGCTTCAATCCCCAACCTGGTTCCTTGAATCAAATCCAGGCTCAAGCCTGCCAGCCAAACTTCCACCCACCGGTCAGTCGTAGCCAACCAAAGAGCTACCAATAACAGCCAATTAATCCTAACAACGCTGGTTTGGATAAACCCCAAACCAATCACTAAAAGCCAAAACCAAAACCTATTTAATCTCATAAATGTATAATATACTAAACTTATGTCAATTCGCATTCTTTGGCGCTCGACTGTCTTTATAATTACTTTGGTTTTAATCTATCTGGCTTTCCCGATTCTGATCGTGCCCTCCTCTTTACCGGCCATTAAAACCATGGTGATTGGAAACGAATATCCCGACAGCTTTTACAATTTAACTGCTCCCTCGGTTAGCTCTTTTGATGCCGATGCTCAAATTTATCAATTAAACTTACCCACCATTCCCACTGCTAAAGAAAAACTTGAGCTCCTAAAACAGCTTCACCAACAAGGCTTGCAAATGATCTTTAAGTTTTAAAACTTAACTACAAATACCTGGCTTAATTCTTTCGCTTCGATTAAAGTCTTTACTTCTGCCTCTTTAAAAACCGCCGCATCATCCTTGGCAATCTCACCCACTCTGCCGATTACCAATCCCACCGGCCAACCGTCTTGGCCGGCGGTCACTATCAATTCATCACTCTTTAAGCTATCCTTCTGCAATACTTCCGTCAGCCTTATTCTATCCGCCGATGATTTGACAGTCCCTAAAACCCCACTGGCAGTCCTGACTTTGACCTCAACTCCGGTTTGACCTAAAAGCTCCACTTCCGCTTGATACTCAAATATCTGCCCGACTCTGCCGATAACAACTCCGTTGTTAATTGTCGCTCGATTAATCCCGATCACCGCTTGACCTTTTCTCACCCCTAAACTTTTACCCGCGTCAATTACCATTATCTTATCTTTTAACTCCAATATCTTGGCCGGCACAAACTGCCAATCGGCCGGCAGTTTGGTTCCCAGCAATTCCCGTAATTTCTCATTCTCCTGTTTTAACTTTAATATCTCTGCCTCTAAAACCGCCGTCTGGGCTACCGCTTCCGAATCTGTTTCCGGTCTTTGCCTTGATTTCAAATTATATAACTGGTGTCTTACCGGCTGGCTTAACCGGCTCACCGGCCGCTTTAACCAATTAAAGTAGTCTTTGCCGTCTCCCAGCCATAAAATTAAACTAATTCCGATCAATCCCAACCAAAGTTTTAATTTATTTTTCTTCTCCATTTATCTTAAACCTCTTCTGACTCTGACAGCTTCTAACAATTCTGTATCTGACAACAACTTCGCGCAGCCTTTAACCACCGTGTCCTGAGGATTCTGAACTACCCAAACCGGCATCTTGGTTGTTTCCGCTACTACTTTGTCTATACCGTATAATAGCGACCCGCCTCCGGCCATCACAATCCCGTGTTTTAAAATATCCGCCACCAGTTCCGGCGGTGTTTCTTCAATCGTATCGGCTATGGCTCCTACAATCTCCTGCACTACCGATGCCAAAGTCTCCCTGATATCGGCACTTTTTAATTTAAGCGATCTGGGTAAACCCTTTTCCATATCCCTTCCTCTGGCCACATGAATTTTTTCTTTTTCCATAGGTGTGGCGCTGCCGATATTGATCTTGACTTCCTCTGCCGTGGTTTCCCCGATAAACAAACCGTGTTTTAACCGGACAAACTTAATGATCGCTTCATTCATTTCTTCTCCGGCTAAGCGCAAAGATTTATTAATCACAATCCCGCCTAAAGACACCACGGCAATCTCGGTCGTCCCGCCGCCGATATCCACAATTAACTGCCCGTCCGGCTTATTCACCGACAAGCCCGCTCCGATGGCTGCCGCCATCGGTTCTTCCACCAACAAAGCCAGTCTGGCGCCAGCGCTGAGCGCGGCATCCTGCACTGCCCGCTTTTCCACTTCAGTGACGCCTGAAGGAATGCCGATTAATACTTTAGGCCTGGCCAACTTGGGGATTAAGCCGACATTTTGATGAATCTCTTTAAAGTAGTGCTTAAGCATATCCCTGGTCGCATCAAAATCAGCAATAACTCCGTCCACTAAAGGTTTTACCACCTCAATCGCTTCCGGATTCTTTCCGAGCATTTTTTTAGCCTCGCTGCCGACTGCCAATAACTCCTTAGACTTTCTTCTTCGGGCTAACACTGTCGGTTCTCTGACCACTACCCCTTTTCCCATTACCTGAATTACCGTGTTGGCCGTACCTAAATCAATCGCCAAATCATAAGTAAAGAATGAAAACAAACTATCAAACATATATCAAATTCTATCATGATATACTAAAACCATGAACTGGGAAAATCTTTGTCAAAAAGTGATTAAAAACTCTTTTTACCTGCTTTTTATTCTGGTGCCTCTTATCCTAACCCCTTATAACTATGAACTGTTTGAGTTTAATAAAATGCTCACCGTTTACTTTCTGGCCGTCATTATCCTTGCGGCCTGGATCATCAGAATGATTTATCTCAAAAAAATTCTGTTTTGCCGCACCCCTTTTGATATCCCGCTAATTCTTTTCCTTCTTTCTCAAATCATCGCCACGATTCTATCCATCGATCCTCATACTTCAATCTGGGGTTATTACTCCCGCTTTCATGGCGGCTTACTCTCCACTGTCTCTTATCTGTTACTCTATTTTGCTTACACCTCTAACCTGAAAGCTGATAAAAAATTTACTCTTAATAGTTTAACCATCATTCTTATTACCGCCTTAATTGTCTCCTTCTACGCTATCTTGGAACACTTTGGCATTGATAAGCATATCTGGGTTCAAGATGTCCAATCCCGGGTCTTTTCTACCTTAGGCCAACCAAACTGGCTGGCTGCTTATCTGTTAACTCTGCT
>CAYICL010000035.1:0-1749 GCA_964361885.1 uncultured Pseudomonadales bacterium | reverse complement strand
GTCAAACAATTCATCACCCGCTCTTTTCAACCCCGCGCCTCGGTTGGTCTGGCAGAAACCGCTCCCGCGGTTACTCTTGGCGGGTCTAAATCTTCCGATATCAGAAAAGTCGTCTGGCAAGGTGCCATTGACATCTGGAAACACTACCCTGTTTTTGGTTCAGGAGTGGAAACCTTTGCCTACAGTTACTATAACTTTAGACCGGTGGCTCATAACCTCTTGTCCGAATGGGACTTTTTATACAACAAAGCCCACAACGAATTCTTAAACTTTTTGGCAACTACCGGCGCTTTTGGCCTTATCAGCTATTGTTTAATCATCGTCTGGTTTACCGTCTGGTCAGTGATCAAGCTAAAATCCCGGTCCGGCTATTTAATCGCCGGTTTTTTGGCCGGCTTTTTGGGTTTGGCCGTTTCCAACTTCTTTGGCTTCTCTGTCGTTCCAATCGCCCTCTTCTTCTTTCTCTGGCCGGCTTTTAGTTTCAGCTTGACTCAACCAAGGATTCAAGCCCGCTCCCGGCCCCGGCCTTACTACAGTCTGTCTGTCTCCCAATCCGCCGCTATATTTTTTGTCTGCCTTTTAACTCTTTATCTTTTATCTCAAGTTATCAATCTCTGGCGGGCCGACCGGATTTTTAATCTGGGTCGAAACTACATTAAAACTGACCAAGTTCAAGCCGGTTTTGACTACCTTCAGCAAGCGGTGACTCTGTCACCCAAAGAGCCCTTGTTTAGATCAGAATACGCCGAGGCCGCCGCTAAAATGGCCTATCTTTATCATAGCCAGGCCACTCCAGCAGCCGAACTGGAAAACCAGTTAATCAATGAAGCTATTGCCAATTCCGATCTGGTCATTCAAGCCAACCCAGTCCATTTAAACTACTGGAAATCCCGCATTAAAGTTTTTACCTTACTGTCCTTAATCGATCAAAAATATCAGTTGCCGGCTTTAGAAGCTTTAACCCAAGCCATTGCTTTATCCCCCACAGATGCCAAACTCTACTACAATTTAGGCTTAACTTACAGCCAACTTGGTCAGACCGGCCTGGCAGAACAAGCCCTGATTCAAGCCATTGATTTAAAAGAAAACTACGAAGCCAGCCGGTTTTCTTTAGGCTTATTATATGAACAAACTCGCCAGCCTGCCAAAGCCAAACAACAATACCTTTATATCCTCAACCACTTAAACCCTGATAATGACAAGGTTAAAACTTTGCTTAAAAGTTTATAATCCGGCTATGCTCAAAATCCTTAACTATCCCCATCCCGTCTTAAGGCAAGTGGCTCAACCGGTTACCGTCTTAGACAAGCAAACCAAACTTGAAGCTCAAGCCATGCTTAAAACTTTAGCCCCTAAACCGGATAAAGTTAAAGGTGTTGGTCTGGCTGCCAATCAAGTCGGCATCTTAAAACGGATTTTTATCATCAAACTGGCTTCAGGTAATCTGGAAGTCTGTATTAATCCCAAAATTTTAAAAACTTCAAAAAAAACTCTTGCCTGTCTGCCCCAGGAAAAACACTTTTTGGAAGGTTGCTTATGCTTCCCCGGCTACTACGGTTTTGTTGACCGGCCTATAAAAATTAAAGTCAGCTATCAGAACCTTAATAATAAAACCGTTAAAACCACCTTAACTCCGCCCCATTCTTCCTACTTTCAGCACGAACTCGATCATTTAAACGGCATCCTCTTTATTGACTATATCAACCAATCAAAACAGCCGCTTTACTTGGCCGATAAAAAAACCGGCCA
>CAYICL010000034.1:0-7692 GCA_964361885.1 uncultured Pseudomonadales bacterium | reverse complement strand
TGGCTGATTGTTTTTAAGTTCCGGCTTTCCCGTTATCGCCGCCTGTCAACCAAATCATGACTTCAGGCATCTCGATTCATCAGGTTTCTTTCAGTTATCCTCAGTCTAAGCCTCTCTTTTTTAAGCTTAATCTGACCATAAAACCCCGCTCTTTCCTCGGTATTACCGGTACTAACGGCTCTGGTAAAAGCACCTTGCTGTACCTCTTAAACGGCCTGATTCCTCACTCGATCTCCGGCCGTTTCCAAGGCCAAGTCTTGGTTGATAATCTTACTACCTCAAATCATTCCGTCTCCGCTTTAGCCAAAAAAATCGGCCTGGTCTTTCAAAACCCTGAGTTTTCTCTTTTTAACTTAACCGTTAAAGAAGAACTGGAATTTGGTTTAAAAAACCTGCAGCTGGCTAACCGGTCTCAACGGATCAACCAAGCCCTTCAATTAGTTAATATGGCAAAATTTATCAACCGCGACCCCCAAACCCTGTCTTTCGGCCAAAAGCAAAAAATCTGTTTGGCCAGTGTCTTGGCTTTAGATACTCCGTATATTGTCCTGGACGAACCCACCGCCATGCTGGACTATAAAAGTTCTGTTGATCTTTACCAAATTCTGGTCTCTTTGCATCAAGCCGGCAAAACCATTATTGTGGTTGAGCATGACACGGACTTTCTCCTTAAGTACACTGAATCCGTCCTGATTCTTGATCAGGGTAAAATCAAAGCTTCTGGTTCAACCCGGACGGTCTTAAAAAAAACCAAGTTGTTAAAAAGTCTGGGGATTAAACTGGCGCACTTATGAAACTGCTTTTGCTGCTTTCTGTCTCTAGCCTGGTAATTGTCATTAATTCAGTCTCTTTATTGCTGGCTTTATTAACCGCCTTATTGCTCTTTTTAAACTTTAGTTCTGCTAAAGAGAAATTAAAGCCGCGTTTGAAAGCCTTAATCTGTATTTCCGCCTTAATCATTCTTTTCCAACTTTTTTTCAACTCTTCTCTGGCTCTTTATCAGCGTTTGCTTCAGGGCATTTTTGTCAGCTTAAAAATCTTCACCTTAAGCTTACTGGTTTTAACCTACACCGCCACCACTTCCGTCAGTCAAATTATCCGTCACTTTGGCTTTTTACCCCAATCGTTTCAGTTGATGTTAACTATTACCTTAAGTTTAATCCCGGTTATCTTTGACGAAGCTAAAAAAATCTCTTTAATCCAGGCCAGTCGGGGACTTCACTCCAAAAATCCTTTTCCTGTCATTATTCCTCTGCTGCACCGGACTTTAAACCGCAGCCAACAGCTTAGTTTAACCCTGGAAACCCGGGGCTATTAATTAGTTTACCCTGAGCGTAGTCGAAGGGTGCCACGGGAGAGACTCGAACTCTCACGTCGTTGCCAACACACGCTCCTGAAGCGTGCCTGTCTGCCAATTCCAGCACCGTGGCTTAAAGTCTACTTCATATACTATCATATCCGTCTGTAAAGTCTGAGTCCCGCCCCGCTAGTTTCTCGACAGTGATACCGGCTAGTGACCGCGTGAACGCATCGAGAAGCTTTGTGGGGTCTGCCAATTCCAGCACCGTGGCCTGTCAGCCTCTGGCTGAGCGATTCTTGAGGTAGTCTAGCATATTTAACTAGACACTGCTACCTGAATATGTTAGATTTGATTAGAACTTATGAAATCTTTCTTAGCTATTTTTTCGTGGGTCTCCATAACCGGCTTGACCTTGTTTTTGACTCTTTCCTTTTATCTTAACCTTGCCTCTGTTACCCGGCCGTCTTTTCGGCCTCAAACCACCCAAACCAACTCCGACAGTATTACCTCCCATGCCATCCTGCCCGAAGTCTTAGGTGCCTTTACTTATAGTGTCAAATCTTCTGATGCGATTCCTGAAATTGTCAAAGCCTACTTGAAAAAATACAACTCACCCTTATATCTCTACTCTGACTTTATTGTCGCTACCGCCAAAAAATATGATCTGGATCCCAGATTGATTCTCGCTATTGCCCAACAAGAATCTAATTTATGTAAAAAAACTCCTGATGACTCCCATAACTGCTGGGGGTGGGGAATTCATAGTCAAGGCACCCTCAAGTTTCCTTCTTATCAAATCGCTATTGAAACTGTTACCAAGGGTCTGGCTGAAAAGTATTTAAATCAAGGCTTACTCACTCCGGAACAAATCATGGGTATTTATACTCCGTTAAGTGACGGTTCTTGGGCTACAGGCGTTCAGCAATTTCTTGATGAAATGAACTAACTCTGATTGACGGTGGAGGCCCCTAATACTAATTATTAAACCCAAAAAAAATCCATCAGTATGCCCGGTGAGGCTGTACCGACGGATCTAAGTGATATACTATCATGTGACTTATAATATGTCAAGAAGTATAATTATAGGTAAAATTATCGGTTTGATTCTCCGTCTTTTTTCTTCCCGCGGTGCCTCGGCTTTACCCGGTCTGATCGCCCTTAAGCTGAATCCTAATTTAATCCGCCAGCTGGCGGATAAAAACCGGTTACAATCGATTATCATTACCGGCACCAATGGCAAAACCACCACCAGCCGGCTTTTAGGCGCCATCTTAAAAGCCAATTCCACTTCCTATATTCACAACCGCAGCGGTTCTAATCTGATGCGGGGAGTCGCCTCGACTTTAATCAAACAAACTAATCTTTCAGGTCGGTTAAACTCCTCATTAGCTTTGTGGGAAATTGATGAAGCGGTTTTATTAGAAGCAGTTAAACAACTCAAGCCTGCTTTTCTCTTAATTACTAATTTATTCAGGGATCAACTCGATCGCTACGGTGAAATCGATACTGTGTTGGCCTCTTGGCAACAGGCGGCCAAATTGGTGCCGGCTAAATCTAAATTAGTTTTAAATATTGACGACCCGTCCTTAAACTATTTGGCTCAATCTCTTAACCAGTCTCAATCGTTGGTGACTTATGGTTTAAACCAAACTTATTCTAACCAAACGGCTTTAAGTCATGCCGCCGATGCGGTTTTTTGTCCTCAATGCGGCTCTGATCTTAATTTTTCCGCTATCTTTACTTCCCATTTAGGCCATTATTTTTGCCCCCACTGCCGCTTCAAAAGATTAAAACCAGACTTTAATTTATTAAACTTAATCAAAGACCATACTAAACTTCCCGGTGTCCATTCAAAATATAATATTTTAGCCGCTGCTACCTTGGCTCAACTCTTAAACATTTCCCGATCTTCGATAACTACCGGTCTGTCTCAATTCTCTCCGGCTTTTGGCCGGGCCGAAAAATTTGTTTTAAACTCTAAACCCATCACTATCTTTTTAGTTAAAAATCCGGCCGGATTTAATGTCACTTTACAAACTTTACAATCTAAGCATCACTTACTGACTAAACCGTTATTAATCATTTTAAATGATCTTATTGCCGATGGCACTGATGTTTCCTGGATCTGGGACGTTGACTTTGAAAGGTTAAATAAAAGGCAAACTCCTGTAGTCATCAGCGGTCTCAGAGCTTATGATCTGGCTTTACGCTTAAAATATGCCGGCGTTAAACCTAACCTCACTCATATTTATCCCAATCTTGAACCAGCGCTTAACCATTTTTCCGGTTTATCCGGTTCTCAGGGCTATATTCTGCCGACTTATACTGCCATGCTGGCTTTAAGAAAAATCTTAACCAAACGAAAACTACTTGGCTCTTCCTGGAAGGATTAATCATGAAACTGACTTTGGTTCATCTTTATCCCCAGCACATGAACATTTATGGCGATCAAGGTAACCTTTTGGCTTTAATTTACCGGTGCCGCCAAAGAGGAATTAAGCTACTGGTTAAACCCATCAACCCCGGAGACAGTCTTAAACCCGGTAGTTTTGATTTGTTATTCGCCGGCGGTGGTCAGGATCGTCATCAATCAATCGTGGCTCAAGATCTAATCAAGCGCTTAAAGGTTATCAAACAAGCCGCTGATCACCATATTCCGATGCTGACTATCTGCGGCAGTTATCAGCTTTTCGGCCGCTACTTTCAGCCGTTTAACGGCCCGAAACTCAAAGGTATAGGCATCTTTGATGCTTATACTGTCGCCGGCAAACAACGAAAGATTGGTAACGTTATTGTCAAATTAAATTACGATTTACTGCTGACTGATTACAGATTACTGGTGGGGTTTGAAAATCATTCCGGCAATACTTTTTTATCCGGCTCCACTCTGCCTTTAGGTCAAGTCATCGTCGGTTCAGGCAACAACGGTCAAGATCACACCGAAGGCGCTGTTGTTAACCAGGTTTTCGGTTGCTACCTTCACGGTTCGCTTTTGCCTAAAAATCCTCATTTTGCCGATTATTTAATTCATTCGGCTCTGCAAAATCGATACGGATCTGTTAAACTAAAACTTTTAAATGATCAGTTGGAATGGCAGGCTCACTCGGCCGCCGTCAAAAGAGCTAACAAATTAGCTCACCCTCTGCTAAAATACTTTTAAGCCAGGATGGCGGAACTGGTAGACGCGCAGGATTTAGGATCCTGTGACCTTTAAAGTCGTGGAGGTTCAACTCCTCTTCCTGGCACTATGCTAAAAACCATTACCACAATCCTTTTTTGGTGTTTTCCCTGCCCGCCGGGCAGCCAAACTTCCTCCCAACAAGGCTATCAGATACGAACAATGTTATAATCCGCCTATGCCAAAAAAACTTAAACTCAAACCTTCCTTACCGGGAGCCAAACTTACTTGGCTGCCAAAAAAAACTTTTGAACTAGAATTTTCCATTCCCTGGCCAGAGGTTAAAACTGCTTATACTCAGGTTGTTGATCAGTTAACTAAAGAGTCAAAATTGGAAGGTTTTAGAAAAGGTAAAGCCCCCAAAGCCTTGATCGAAAAATCAGTTGATAAAGGTAAGCTTTACGAAGAAGTTATTAACCGACTGCTGCCTTTATCTTATGCCAAATCTATCTCTCAACATCAGCTTAAACCGGCCGTGGCTCCAAAAATTCAAATTATCTCGGCTAAAGAAAATGAGGCCTGGCAGTTTAAAGCGACTAGCTGTGAACTGCCTCAGGTCAGTTTAGGAAATTACACTCAAACTGTTAAAGGCGTCTTAGCCAAAGAAAAAATCTGGACTCCGGCTAAAGGCGCGCCGGACAAAAAAGAGCAAAAAGATCTGACGGAAACTCAAAAGCTCAATCTAATCGCCAAAAGCCTGATAGACTCAATCCGTCTTGATTTATCAGATCTTTTAGTCGAATCAGAAAGAGATCGATTGTTAGCAAAACTATTGGATCAAATTCAAAAACTGGGTTTAAGCATTGATCAATATGCTATTTCCAACAACAAAACCGTTGACCAGATCAAAGCCGAATACTTACAAACCGCTTCTAATAGCCTTAAGCTGGAAATCATTTTGCAAGCCATTGCCGATGATAAAGGTTTTAAAGTAACTGACGCAGAAATCGATAAAATGATTGCTGCTGCCGGAGACGAAAAAATTAAAAAAGCGCTCAACACACCCGGGGAACGCGCTTACATTGCCAGTGTTTTAAGAAAGCGTCAAGTTATTGACTACCTCCTTGGCTTATAGTAAAATAGTTCATTATGAATCCAATCGATTTAAATAAAAAGAAAAAATCCAATCCTAAGTTTCAAAACTTTATTGAAGCTTTTAAAGACATTGGCGCTTCTACAGTTAAAACTTTTACCCAAGATGTCGTTGGCGGTACGGCCAAAAACGCCCTTGATGTCTTAACCAAAGGTCAAACCAATTCTGCCACCGATCAAAACCCTGAGGCTTTTGACTTTGAAGAGTTTTTAAATCTTCAGGAAAATAAAATTCGTCAACAGGAGCGGGCCCGATTTGAATCTATCAGAAGAGATGAACAGGTAATCTTTTCCCGGGAACAACAGCAAGTTAAAATTCAAATCGAATCCATTCAAACCCAAATTAAATCTTTAGCTACAGAACAAGTTGGTTTAATGAAAGAAGTAGATAAAGCCACTTTTCAAGCTGTGGTTGATCCCGGTACTTATCACCAAAACTTCTTTGAACGCCTACTTCATTTAATTAAATTAGCTAGGAAAAACATTGTTGAATCCCGTACCTGGCTGCAATTACATAATCATCGGGCTCAAAAACGTACCGGTTACTGGCAGAATGTCAAATCCGGCGGCACTCAATACCTTTTGTCTCAGGAAAGATACATGTCCACTCAAGCTGGGTAATCTGCTAGAATATTCATATGGGCGGTTAGCTCAGCTGGCTAGAGCGTTCGCTTGACATGCGAGAGGTCACAGGTTCAAGTCCTGTATCGCCCACACCCAGGTTTTTTGAAGTATACTAAATACTATGGACAAAAAAACTGCCAAGCTTCAATCTCTTCGCCATAGCTGCGAACACGTCCTTCATCAGGCAATGACGGATTTATTTCCCGGCCTTAAACGGGCTATGGGGCCGGCCACAGACGAGGGGTTTTATTTCGACTTTTCGTCCACAGGACGATCGGCCTCTGGCCGAGAATTTAAGATTTCCGAAGCTGATTTTCCCAAAATTGAAACCAGAATGCAGGAGATTATTGACGCCAACCTGCCGATTATTCGCCAAGAAATCTCTTTATCAGCGGCTAAAAAACTATTTAAAAATAATCCCTACAAATTGGACTGGATTAGTCAAATTGAATCCAAGGGTCAAAAAGCCACTGTCTATTGGACAGGCAAACCGGGTGAACCAAAATCCGATGTCGATCTTTGCCGCGGCCCGCACGTTAAATCCACCGGAGAAATTAAGGCCTTCAAGCTATTGTCCGTTGCCGGTGCTTACTGGCACGGCGATGAGAAAAATAAGATGCTAACCCGGATTTACGGTACGGCTTTTTTTAATAAAAAAGACTTAGACGGGTATTTACTCAAACTTGAAGAAGCCAAAAAACGCGATCACCGTCAATTAGGTAAAGATTTAGACTTATTTGTTTTTGCTGATTTAGTCGGCAAAGGTTTGCCTTTGCTCACTCCCAAAGGCTCAGTCATCCGCCGGGAACTGGAGCGGTTTATTGTTGACGAAGAACTTAAACGCGGCTACCAACATGTTTATACTCCGGTTTTAGCTAAAACAGATCTGTATAAAACTTCCGGCCATTATCCCTATTACAAAGACACTATGTATCCGCCTATGAAAATCGACGACGAAGAGTTGATTTTGCGCCCAATGACCTGCCCTCACCATTTTATGCTCTATAAATCAAGGCCGCGTAGCTATAAAGATTTGCCGGTGAGATTTGCCGAACTTTCTCCTCAATTTCGCTATGAAAAAAGCGGTGAGTTAAGCGGCCTAATGCGAGTTCGTACTTTTTGTTTAGCCGATGCTCATATCATGGTTTCCAAAAATCAAGCTAAAGATGAACTTAAAGCTGTCTTAGATTTAATTGACTTTGTTAATCACACTTTAGGCATGGAAAAGGGGATTGATTACCGTTACCGCTTATCCTTAGGCGATCAAAAAGAGACTAAAAAATATTACCAGAATGACAAGGCTTGGGAAGAAGCTGAACAAATTCTCCGTCAGGTCTTAATTGCCGCCAAAGCTCCGTACTTTGAAGCTGCCAACGAAGCTGCCTTCTATGGTCCAAAAATCGATATCCAGATTAAAAATATTTCTGGAAAGGAAGAAACTGCCTTTACGGTTCAATATGACTTTGTTATGCCGAAACGTTTTCAGATGACCTATATT
>CAYICL010000033.1:0-8215 GCA_964361885.1 uncultured Pseudomonadales bacterium | reverse complement strand
CGGCCAAAACTTAGCCGCTATTTTTCTTCTGTTTGGCAGTCGCACCCCGAAATTTTTTATTGGTTCTTTAAAAAACTTTCTTTCTCCGTCCCTATATACCGGATCAATCTGTTTTTTTAGCTCCTGTTTTAATAGTTTTATCAACTGTTGTTGTTCCATATTGCCTTATCTTACCACTGTTTTAGGGGTATAATTACCCCCATGAACAATTTTATCCCTTCAACCACTATCTTAAACCGCTATGCTAAAGTTTTGGTCAACTTTGCTCTTAATTCAGGCAAAGGCATTAAACCAGGCGACGTGGTTTTATGCACGGTTCCTGATGTGGCCAAACCATTAGCCTTACAGCTGCAAAACACTATCTTAAAAGCCGGTGGCCAGCCTCTGATTCGGTTGACCCCGACCGGTTTTAATAAAGATTTTTTTACTTTAGCCAATCAAAGTCAGTTAACCTTTTTCCCTAAAAAATATTTAAAAGCCAAAGCCGAACTGATTGACCATGAAATCGGTATTATTGCCGATGTTGATCCCTATGAATTAAGCTCAGTTAACCCCAAAAAAATCTTCATTAAACGTGACTCGCAAAAACCCTATATTGACTGGTTGGTCGATAAAGAAGTTAAAGGTAAGCACACTTGGACGGTTGGCCTTTGGGCCACTCCTGCCAAAGCCAAACTGGTTCACTTAAGCTTAAAAGCTTACTGGGATCAGATCATTAAAGCTTGTTTTCTGGACCAACCAGACCCTCTCCGCCGCTGGCAGCAGGTCTGTTCTTTACAAACCGCCATTCTTAACCAACTTAACCGGTTAACCATTAGCTCGCTTCATCTTCTTGGTCCGGCTGTCGATCTACATCTCACCCTTGGCCCGGATCGGTTATGGCAGGGTGGTTCCGGCCGCAACATCCCCAGTTTTGAAATCTTCACCTCACCGGACTGGCGTCATGCCAGGGGCTGGTTCAAAGCTAATCAGCCTTTGTACCGCTACGGCAATCTTGTCAAAGATATCTACTTGGAATTTAACCGCGGTCGGGTCGTTAAAGCCAAAGCTAAAATCGGCAATCACCTGTTGCAACAAATGCTCAAAAGCTCTAATGCCGATAAGTTAGGCGAGTTTTCCTTAACCGATAAACGCTTATCCCGGATTACTCATATTATGGCCGAGACTTTATTTGACGAAAACATCGGCGGTCCTTTCGGTAATACTCATATTGCCATCGGCCGGGCCTATAAAGACTGCTTTAAGGGCAATGCTAAAAGATTAACCCCTAAAGATTGGTTTAATAAGGGTTTTAATGACTCACCTGAACACACTGACGTGATCAGCACTGTCGATCGGACCGTCACCGCAATTTTGACTAACGGTCAGAAAAAAGTTATCTATCAATCCGGCCAATTTGTTATCTAAACTATGATTATTTCCAACCAAAAAGACTTGAAACTCTACCAACAAGCCGCCAATCTTTCCACTCAAATTTTAGCTCAATTAAGGCTTAAGCTTAAACCCGGCATTTACCCTGTCGAGATTGACAACCTGGCTAAAAAACTCTGCCTTAAACACCGGGTCAAACCGGCCTTTCAGGGTGTTGCCTCGAAGGACAAGGTTTACGACTATGCAACCTGCATCTCTATTAATGACACTGTGGTTCATGGCGCTCCCGGTTCTATTGGAAAAATCAAAGTTGGGGATTTGGTCAAGGTTGATTTTGGCCTTATCTACCAAGGTCTCTACACCGATCATTGTTTTACCGTCGCCATTAAAAAACTAACTCCGAGCAAAAAAAAGTTAATCCAAGTCGCCAAAGACTCGGTCTGGCAAGCAGTGCAACAAGCTGTCACCGGTGCTGCTGTCGGTGATCTTGGTTCCACCATGCATTCAATCGCTTTAGCCAATGGTTTTGATGTTTTAAAGCAATACACTGGTCATGGTATTGGTCGGACGCTTCATGACCAGCCCATTATCCCGGCCCACGGCCAGCCCCACACCGGCGTTAAACTGGAAACAGGCATGGTTATCTGTGTCGAGTCTCAGGTAGTCACCGGTAGCGATCAGGTCTATTTAAGCCCGGACGGCTGGTCGGTTAAAACCAAAGATAAAGGCAACACCGCCATGTTTGAATATATGGTTGTAGTTCGGCCTAAAGCGCCTCTGGTGCTAACTCCCACCTTTGACTGGCCGATTGTTGTATAATTTTTTTATGCTGATTAAGACTACTTATCAACCCGCTAAAGATTTGGAAATTAAAGACGGTGTTTTCAAAACCAAAATCAACGGACTCTACTACTTGGCTTTTAATTATTTTCCGGACAACCGGGGCTTTTTTAGCGAAGTCGGTTATACTTACAAAATAGAAACGATTATTGGTACGCCTTTTAAGATTGCCCAGTTAAATCACTCCCGCTCTTTAGACAATGTCGTCCGGGGACTGCACGCCGAAGGTTGGAATAAATTAACCACCGTTACTAACGGCACTGCTTTTAGCGCTTTGGCTGATGTCCGGCCTGATTCAACCACTTTTGCTAAAGTGGAAACTTTCTTATTTGGTGAAGAGGGGCTTAAAGGCTCTTTATTTATCGCTCAGGGGATTGCCAACTCTGTCTGCGTCATTAAAGGCCCGGTTGACTATCTCTATTGTGTCGATAAGTTGTATCAGGACCGCGATCCGGCCGATGACCAAGCGATCTCTCTTTTTGATCCGGATTTAAACATCAACTGGCCGATCCCCAAGGATCAAATGATCATTTCCGACAGGGACAAGCAGGCCGTTACCTTAAGGCAAAAATTTCCGGAAAAATTTAGTTAAAATTTGGCTTGGTAAACCGCGCCGCGGGTGATGCCGACTTTGACGATCAAATTTTGTTCCTGGAGTTTTTTTAAGTCGTAGTGCAGGGTTTTGGGATTGACATTAAAGAACCGGCGTTGAATAAAATCAAAAGTGGAATAAGGGTGGTCCTTAAGGATATTGATTATTTCTTGGCGGCGAAGCGGCAAAAGTGACTGGTTGGTCGTCGATAATTCTTCCATTAGACTATTTTAGAAGATATTAGAAGATATTGGAAGATATTAGAAAATTAGCCGCCAGTTAGCTTGCTTGTTGCGGATAATGGCATTTCTTCCACTTAACCGGTTTCCCGTTTTCATTCGTTTTCCCGCACCAGCACGGGTCGTTTCTGCCGATTTTTCGCTTGCGTCCCTCTGAACCTACAGGGTCTCTCCCTGTAGGCCCTGTAGGCGCAGTAGGTGGTTCTGCAGGCGAGGAGGCGGCTGAGCCGGCCTTGGCAAAAGCCGCCGCGAAACCGGAAATATCCTGTTTTGGTTTTTCCGGAGCTTCCGGATGAACTTCCTTTACTTCAGGTTGCGGTTGCGGCTCCGGCGGTCTTTGGCTGACTTGAACCCTGAATATCTTTCTGGCGATTTCATAATCAATTGCCCCCATCAGTTTTTCAAAACTGGTAAAGGCTTCAGCCTTGTATTCCACTAACGGGTCTCTTTGGGCATAACCTCTAAGGCCAATCCCTTCCCGAAGATCGTCGATGGCGTCCAGATGGTCCATCCATAACTTGTCGATTGTAGTCAGCATCACAAACTTTTCAACCTCTCTCATTATCCCGTTCCCGACCTGTTTTTCTCTTTGGTCATAGGTTTTTCTCACCATATCAATCAGTAATTTATTAATCTCCTCATGATTTTTATTTTTTTCCAGCTGTTCTTTAATTCTTTTTTGCGAACCAGGATCAAAAGGAATTATCATTACCAGCTCATTGGCAACGGCTTCGGCATCCGCCTCTTTAGTGACAGGATTAACATGCAAATTTACCATTAATTCAATCTCTGCTTGTAAAATCTTTAACATCTTGTTTTTCAACTCTTCGCTCTTTTCTTTTTTATCCGCCGCATCCAAGATCTGCCTTCTTCTTTTGTAAATTATCTCCCTTTGCTTGTTCATCACATCGTCGTACTCCACCAGATGTTTTCTGGAATCAAAATGAAAGCTTTCCACTTTTACCTGAGCCTGCTCAATGGCCTTGGTTACCATGCCATGCTCTAAAGGCACATCCTCCGGCATCTTTAAAGTCGTCATTAGTTGAGAAATCTTTTCCCCGCCGAATAGTCTCATTATCTCGTCTTCTAAAGAGACATAAAACCGGCTTGAACCCGGATCACCCTGCCTGCCCGACCGGCCTCTTAACTGGTTATCGATTCTTCTTGATTCATGCCGTTCCACTCCGATGACATGTAAACCTCCCAGTTTAATTACCTTATCGTGTTCTTTCTGCCAAGCCTTCTTTTCCTTGTCTTGAGGATCGCCTCCAAGCACAATGTCCACTCCTCGGCCGGCCATGTTGGTTGCCACCGTTACTCCGCCCACTTGTCCGGCTTGGGCAATAATACTAGCCTCTTTTAAGTGGTTTTTGGCATTTAACACCTGATGGGGGATTTTCTTCCGTTTTAAAAACTCGTCTATGATCTGGTTTTTCTCAATCGAAGTCGTGCCGATCAACATCGGCTGGCCTTGTTTATATCGTTCTTCAATTTCCCTAACAATTGCCGCATACTTGGCCCGGGTGGTTTTGAAAACCATATCAGCATGATCTTTCCTGATCATCGGTTTATGAGTCGGAATTACTGCTGTCTCCAGGTTGTAGATCTTTTTAAACTCTTGTGCTTCTGTCGCTGCCGTTCCGGTCATACCTGACAACTTGGCATACATTCTAAAGTAGTTTTGAAAGGAAATGGTCGCCAAAGTCTTTGACTCCTGCTTAATCTGGACATTTTCCTTAGCTTCAATCGCTTGGTGCAAACCTTCGCTGTAGCGCCTGCCAAACATTAATCTGCCGGTAAACTCATCCACAATCACCACCTCACCGTCTTTGATCACATAATCCACATCCCGGTCAAAATGCTCTTTGGCTTTTAAGGCCTGTTCCAAATGATGAATGGTCTCAAAATCCTTTTCATACAAGTTATCTACCTTAAGCTTGCTCTCGATTTTTTTAATTCCGTGTTCGGTTAAGTTTACGGTTTTAAGCTTCTCGTCCGACTCATAATCTGTCGCCTTGGACAACTGGCCGATCAAAGCCGCAAACTGATAATACTTTTCCGTTGGTTCAGTATCCGGTGCCGAAATGATCAAAGGCGTTCTGGCTTCGTCAATCAAGATCGAGTCCACCTCGTCCACGATACTAAAGTGATGGCCCCGCTGGACCATGTGGTTTAAGCTTGGCACCATGTTGTCGCGCAAATAGTCAAAGCCAAACTCATTGTTGGTGCCATAGGTAATATCAGCCCTATAAGCTTCCTGTCGGCTGACTTCTTTTAAGTTTTTTAGTTTTGGATCTTCAATTGCATTGTTGGTGTATTTAGGGTCATAGATAAAAGCTTGCTCATGAATAATTACTCCCACCGTTACTCCTAACAAATCAAACACCGGTCCGTTCCAACCCGCATCTCTTTGTGCCAAGTAGTCATTCACCGTTATCAAATGGCAGCCCTTGCCGGTTAGAGCGTTCAAGTAAAGCGCCGGCACTGCCGACAAAGTCTTGCCTTCACCGGTTTTTTGTTCGGCTATCTTGCCTTGATGAAAGCAAAGTGCCGCCATCAGCTGCTCATCAAACGGCCGTAATTCTAAGGTTCTGTCGGCCGCTTCCCTGGCCAAAGCAAAAGCCTCGGTGATCAACTGATTAATCTCAGTTCCGTTTTTTAGTTTTTCCTTAAACTCCTCCGTTTTTTTACCAAAATCTGCTGTTTTTAATTTTTTAAACTCTTCTTCCAGCCGGTTAATCTCCTCCACCTGAGACCGTAATTTTTTTATCTCTCTTTCATTGGTGTCGAACAGCTTATTCAAAAACTTAAACATCTCTTCCTTAATGCCGGCTAAAAATCAACAGGTTGCTCGCCGTTCTTTGTAAGCTGATCTTTTTAAATATCTGCTCCATTTCTTTAATCAGTTTTTCGGCCTCTTGTTTGTATTGCTTAAAAAACAAATGATTGAAAACCACCACTCCTCTGTCGGTTAATAATTTGCTTAAGGTCAAAAAAAACTTTTTAGTCTTAAACCTTTTTGGAATTTTGTAACCCACATAAACATCCACAATCACCAGGTCAAACTTAGGCGGCTCCTTTTTGCAAACCAACTTTTCCGCATACTTCAAGCCGTCATCAATCGCCACCGTCAGATTTTTATTCGCCGCCAGATTAAAGTAGCATTCGGCAATATCTACCACTTCCTTATCGATCTCTACCCCCAGCAGCTGAGCTTTCGGATAATATTTATTAATCGCTACCGTACAATTGCCGCAGCCTAAACCGATAATTAAAGCCCGGTCAATTGCCTGGCCCTGATTAAATAGTTTTTTTATTGCCTTTTCCCAGATCTTCATCACCAAACCGCCGGACTGAAGCATTCCACCTATGGTCAGTCTGGGCCGGTTAAGTACCAGCATGACTTTTATCAGTCCGTTGATCGGTGAATTAATTTCTTTAATCGTTTGCACGGTTAGCATATTTTTAAGCCAGCATTTTTTCATACTTATTTACCACTTCCTTTGGCGGACATTAGTTTTTTACCCATATATTTTTGTAAAACCGTCGGAATCGCAATTGAGCCGTCTTTCTGTTGGTAATTTTCAAAAATTGCTAAAGGCGTGCGCGAGGTGGCAATGGCCGTACCGTTTAACATATGGACGTACTCATTTTTTCCGCCCCTTCGGAATCGGATATTTAAATTGCGCGCTTGATAATCGGTACAATTTGAAGTAGAAGTTACTTCTCCATACTCGTTTCTACCCGGCATCCAAGCCTCAATGTCAAACTTGCGTGCTGCCATTGCCCCCAAATCACCGGTACACATCTCAATCACCCGGTAGGGAAGCTCTAAGCCTTGGTAAATCTTCTCTTCCATTTCCAAAATATACTCATGATATTTATCCGATTCCTCGGGTTTACAGTAAATAAACATTTCGGCCTTGGTAAACTCATGCACCCGATAAAGCCCTTTGGAATATTTCCCATAAGCCCCTTTTTCCTGCCTGAAACAATGCGAGTAACCGATATATTTAATCGGCAGCTTATTTTCGTCAATCACTTCATCGCTGTGCTTTCCGGCCAAGGTTACCTCTGCCGTGGCAACTAAACCCAGATCTTCGTCTTTAATCTCATAAGTTTGCGCTTCTTCCCCTTTGGGTATGTAGCCAGTGCCTAAATAATATCGGGATTTGGCTAAATCTGGTGTAATCACCGGTAAAAATCCTTCTTTGGCCAATAAATCAAAGGCATATTGTATCAAAGCCAGCTCCAGTCTTGCCCCGTCTCCGTAAAGAAAATAAAACTGTGAGCCGGCCACTTTCGCTCCTGTTTCAAAATCTAAAATCCCCAAAGATTTTCCTAGTTCAAGATGGTCTTTTGGGGTAAAATCAAATTTCCTCGGTTTGCCCCATTTACTCACTTCAATATTTTCTTTCTCGCTTTTTCCGACAGGCGCTTTAACAGAGGCAAGATTAGGCACCATTATCATCATTTCTTTTAATTTTGCTTCCACCTCTTTTAGCTCCGGCTCTAATTTTTTCAGCTCAACTTTAATCTTTTTACCCTTGGCAATATCTTCCTTGGTGAATTTATTTCTTTCTGCCCGCAACGCTTCGATTTGTTGCAGCCGTTCCCGTCTTTTCGTATCCAGCTTTAAAATTTCGTCCACTACTTTCGGGTCGTAGTTTTTATTTTTTGTCGACTCTTTGACTAATTTTGGATTATCGCGGATAAATTGGATATCTAGCATAGTTTAAATATTATAACCCCAAATCAGCGGCAATGCCCTGCAGGGCCTCCAAACAAATTTTAATGAACTCTTCCAATTTAATGCCTAATTTTTGATCGCACAGTTCTATCTGTTCCCGATGTACGCCTTTGGCAAAATCTTTTTTCTTCCATTTTTTCAGGACCGACTCAACTGATACAGACGACAGTTTTTTATCAGGCTGGACTAAGCTGCAGGCAATAATCAGGCCGGACAGTTCGTCAGCGCAATAAAGCGACCATTCCAGCTTAGTTTGCGGTTCCGGCAGCCCCGGTTGGTACTTCCAGCCATGGGCTTTTATCGCTTGGACGAGTTTTGGGTCAAATTTTAATTCTTCTAATTGCTTAAAAAATTCTTGAGATGGGTGCTTTTCTTTCATTTCTTCATAGTCGGCATCATGGACTAAACCGGCTAATCCCCATA
>CAYICL010000032.1:0-8255 GCA_964361885.1 uncultured Pseudomonadales bacterium | reverse complement strand
ACGCCGAGCAGAATTTAAGCCGGCAGATTTTAAAATATTTGCCGCGTGGGTAAACAAATATTTGGACAACTGGGCCAAGATCGATGATTTCTGCACCCATAGTTTGGGGTATTTGGTAAATAAATATCCGGAACTGGCCAAAGAGTTGTTGAAGTGGACCAAGTCGAAAAACCGCTGGGTGAAACGGGCGGCAGCGGTCGCTTTGATCCATCCGTTTGGGAAGAAGAAAAAATTTTTAGCCCAAATAATTAAGACTGCCAAAGCTTTACTTGAAGATCAAGACGATATGGTGCAAAAGGGTTATGGCTGGATGTTGAAAGAAGCCAGTAATCACAACCAAAGAGAAGTATTTGAGTTGGTAATGAAGTATAAAGATAAGATGCCCAGAACGGCTTTAAGATACGCGATTGAGAAAATGCTAAAGAAGTTAAAAATACAGGCGATGAAAAAATAATAATATGACCAACCAAACTAAAGCTTTACTGGCAGTTTTGGGAGCGGCTTTTGTTGGAGGCGGGGCTGGAGTCTGGATAAAATTCAGCTTAAAAGAGATTCCTCCGTTAAGTTTTACATTCTTAAGATTCTTGCTGGCATATTTATTTGTTTTGCCTTTTTTAAGAAAAGAAAAAATCAAGATTAAAAATAGTTTAAAGCCGGTATTAGTATCATTATTTTCAACTGTTAATATTGTTTTGTTTGCTTTTGGTATCCGATTAACTAATGCCAATCTGAGCCAGGCCATCTATGCTTTTGTGCCGGCTTTAACGGCCATAATTGCTTATTTTTTAATTAAAGAAAGGTTTAATAAGCAAAAAGTTTTTGGCATAGTTTTAGGTTTTGTAGGTCTAAGTTTGATTATAATGCTGCCTTTAATTGATAACTTAAATTTTTCTCCAGGATCATTGTGGGGGAATTTATTAATTTTTACCGGGGCAAGTTTGTATGCTTTTTACCCGGTGTTATCAAAAAAAATCCAAGTAAACTACTCGCCTATCTACCTAACAGCAGTTTTTATTTTAACTACTACAATAGTTGCCGGAGTATTAGCCTTATTCGAATTAACCCAAGGCTTAACCTGGATTAGAGAAACTTCGTTAGCCAGCTGGATGGGTCTAATTAGTACGGCAGCTTTTGGCACGGTTATTTATTATCTATTAACCCAATATGCGATCAAATATGGTTCAGCAGTGATTGGAACTTTAACGCTATATCTACAACCATTCATGACATTTTTCTGGGCTTATTTAATCCTCGGGGAAAAAGTGACACTGCTGATTTTAATTGGCTGTTTATTAGTAATCGCCGGTGCTTATATCACTACTCAAACTAAAATTAAGGCTTAATCCGGTAGCGCTGGGTTAAAGTTTTACCGGTGGTTAAACCGGTGGTTAAAGTCAAAGACATATCAGTCAGATTTTCATGATAAGTGCAGTTAGTGCCGGAACAAGTGCCAAAAACCAGTTCTTTCTGGGTATTGCCGTTTTTAGGATCATAATCGGCTTCTATTCCCTGAGGCACGGAAGCGGCAATATAAGTTAAGCTGTAGTGAACATTTCTAGCGTGTTCCATACCGCCAAAGATCAAAAGTAAAGCCTTTCTGTCAGCTCTTAATTTAGGTCTAAACCAGGCGCCGTAAGGCCGGGGGGAAAGTTGATCAGATGCTTGACGAACCAGCTTTTTTTTAGCCAAACCGGGTGAAGTGAAAAAACCGATTAAACCCAGAAAGATCAAGGCCAAGACAAAGACTTTTCTTTTCATACTAAGCTCATGATATACTTGAGGAGAAATTATGTCAAAGAAGTTTAAGATCGGGCTAGCCATATTAATAACGCTGGGGATCGGGGCAATTGCATTTTGGCAACTGAAATTAGTCAACCACAAAGCTAAACCGGAAGCGGAAATCAATATTAAGGAAGCAGTACTGCCGCTGGCAAAAACTTTAACTTATGAAGATTGGGCCGGTTTTAAATTTGACTACCCGGAGAGTTTAAAGATCGAGGAGATTGAAATAGACGACAAAACAATTTATTCGTCCCTGGAGCTGACCGCCACCTACGGAGAAAAACTTAATTTAAGAGTAGCGGATACGGAATTCAAAAATATCGGTGAGTGGCAGAAAGAGTTTGAGAAAAAATATCTGGTGACTTTGGTCAAAGACGTTTTATGGGAAGAAATGGCAGCCAGACAGCTGGTTTACGGAGCGCCGAAAAGATTAATGACCATGACCATTAATAACGGAGTGATTTACAGCCTGGATAGTTTAAAAGACGAGTATGAGTTTTGGGAAAAAACCCAAAACTTAATTGTCAACAGTTTTATGTTTACTCAAACGGCCGAAAACCAAGCTAAGCCGGCAGTGACACCCGAAGCCAATGAGGATATTGTGTTATTGGAAGAAACGATCGAATAAATATGGTGATATTAAAACTTTTCCATTTACCGGTCTGGTGGTATAAAGACAGTTTAAATTGGTTTAAACGCTTATTTAAAAATCTATTGATGTTTTTGGATAACAAGCTGGCATTCAGGCTAATGATCCAGATGTTAATCGTCCCGCTGTTTCATGACACCAGTCCTTTAGGCAGAATTTTAAGCTTGATTTACCGGTTAATCAGAATTGCGGTGGGTTTAATAGTGATGAGTTTGACGGTTTTAACCATGGGTTTTTGGCTGATAATCTGGCTAATAACGCCAATTCTACTGGTAATAATGACTAAAGAGGTCGGGTTAATATTGATCGGCTTAATTTGGGTTTATGACAGTATCCAACAGCTAAAAAAACCCTTAAGGCTAAAAAGTTTAATCTTAAAAGCCAATGGTGACAGCCGAAAGTTACAGCAACTGTTGATTCAAGACCCGCCGGTGCTGGAAATGTTGACACGGTTAGAAATTGCCCCTCAGGCTTTGGTGAATATGAAAGGACTGATAATTTTAAAAGAGTGGCTGCAACAGGCGGCCGAAGAGGCAAAAAGACTAAAAGACGAGATTGTGGACAGTAAACATTTATTGCTGGCTTTACTTAAGCACGAGGTTTGGCGGTACAAAGAAGCATTAATAACAATTGAGTGGTTGAATAAACAGAAATGGTGGGGTAAAACTCCGTTTCTTTGGGAAAAAGAATATTTAATCAGACCGATTGGCGGAGTCGACCGGGCTTTAACCGGAGTGCCGACATTGACTTTAGATAAATACAGTACTGATTGGACTAAACTGGCTTTAAAGGCAGAACTGCCGGAAATTATCGGCAAAACCGAAGCTTTGGACCAGATGGCCAAAATTTTATCCAGAACCAAGCAAAATAACCTGCTGGTGATAGGAGAACCGGGCAGCGGCAAAACCACTTTGGTAAAAGGCATGGCTCAGGAAATTGTCAGAGGAGTCAAGGCAAAAAGCCTGAAGTTTAAACGGTTAATTGCTTTAGATACCACCAGATTGGCGGCCGGAGCCAACAGCGCGGAGTTAAATTACCGGATCAGTAACATTATCGAGGAAATCAAGCTGGCAGGAAACATTATTTTGTTTGTCGATGAAGTCCATAATCTGGCTTCAATCAACCAGGATACGCCGGAAACCAGCAATCTGTTTACGGCGCTGGAACCGCCTTTATCGGACGGGGCGTTCCAGTTTATCGGTGCCACTTCAACCGAAAATTACAAAAAATATATTGAGCCGAATGAAGCTTTTGCCAGATTGTTTGAAGTGGTGGAGTTGAAAGAAGCCGGGGAAACCGACACTTTGGCCTGCTTAGAGTATTTAGGCTGGCAGCTGGAAAAGAGCGAGGCGGTAACGATTACCACCATCGCTTTAAAGCGAATTATTGAGCTGGCGGGCCAATATATTTACGACCGGGTGTTTCCGGACAAAGCAGTGAATTTATTAGATGAAGTGGTGGCCATTGCCAAGTCTCAAGAAAAAAACCTGGTAGTCTCAACCGATGTAGAACAACTGGTAACCAAAAAAACCAAGATCCCCTTAACTCAATTAACCCAAGCAGAAAAAAGTCTGCTGTTAAATCTTGAAAAAAAACTACACCGCCGGGTAATCGGCCAGGATCAGGCGATAAAAGCGGTGGCCGATGCCATCAGAAGAGCCAGAACCAAATTAAAAGACCCTAACAAACCGATAGCCAGCTTTTTGTTTTCCGGACCCACCGGTGTGGGAAAAACCGAGACGGCGAAGACTTTGGCGGAAGAGTTTTTCGGCAGCGAAAAAGTCATGATCAGACTGGATATGAGCGAGTACCAGAATTTGGACAGCTTAAACCGGCTGATCGGAGCGCCGCCCGGAAGCGGAGACGACAGCGGCGGACAACTGACTGAAGCGGTCAGACATCAACCTTACAGTTTGCTGTTATTAGACGAGATTGAAAAAGCCCACTTAAAAATTGTAAATCTGTTTTTACAGGTTTTGGATGACGCCAGATTAACCGACAGCAGCGGCCGGGTAATAAATTTTACTAACACAATTATTATTGCCACCACCAATGTCGGTACCAAAGAAATTACGGCTAAGTTAAACCAGAAGCCTGAGGGGACGAATATAACATCAACGGCAATGACGGCTTTAGAAAACTATTTTGCCCCGGAATTTTTAAACCGGTTTACCGGCATAATTGTGTTTAAACCTTTAACCGGCAGCGAAACTGAGGCAGTGGTGGAGTTGAAGCTGAAGCGGTTGACCAAAGAACTGGAAAAACAAGAAATCAGGGTTATTTTTAAAAAAGACTTGATTAAAAAGATCGCCGCCGAAAGCTTTTCCACCAAGTGGGGCGGCAGACAGGCCGACAGAACGATTCAGGAACAAGTAATGAATGTGATTGCCAAAAAAATTCTTGAAGGCAAGATTGTAAAAAAACAGCCAGTAGAATTTTCCAGTTTATGCAACCGATTCAAATAGTCTTAAATGATTTACAGGAGAGATTAAACCAACTGGTTGAAGCAATGAAGCCGGAGGAGATGAAACAAAAGATAGACGAATTGGAAAAACAAACCTTAAATACCAAACTGTGGCAGGACAACCGTAAGGCTCAAGATTTAATGCGGCAACTGGCAGATTTAAAGACAGAATTGGAAACAATTGAAGGTTTAAAAAAGAAACTGGCAAGCTTAACAGCGCAAACTTTAACTACAGAAATTCAAGCCGTCAGCAGAGAACTGGACAAGCTGGAGATGAATAAATATTTATCCGGACCGCATGATATGGGTGGAGCCATATTGTCAATTCACAGCGGTCAGGGCGGGACCGAAGCCATGGACTGGGCAGAGATGCTGAAAAGGATGTATTTAAGATTTTGTGAGAATAAAGGCTGGCAGACTCAGATAATCAGTGAAACGTGGGGTGAAGAAGCCGGAATTAAAAGCGTGAACATAACCGTTAACGGCCGGTATGGATACGGCTATTTAAAGCATGAAAAAGGGACCCATCGCTTGGTGAGACAATCGCCTTTTAACGCGGACCATTTAAGAGAAACTTCGTTTGCTTTGGTGGAAGTCCTGCCGATGCTGCCGGAGACCGAAGAGATCGAAATTAAGGATGATGACCTGGAAATTGAGTTTTTCAGAGCTTCAGGTTCAGGCGGTCAGAATGTCAATAAAGTATCAACCGCGGTCAGGTTGAAACATAAACCCAGCGGCATAGTGGTGGAATGCCAAACCCAAAGATATCAAGATCAAAACCGGAAAACGGCCTTAAAGATCTTGCAAGCCAAACTGTGGGAAAGAGAAGAAAAAAAACAGGAAGAAAATTTAAAACAGATTAAAGGCGAGTACCGCCAAGCCTCATGGGGAAACCAGATCAGATCCTATGTGCTGCATCCATACAAACAGGTTAAAGATTTAAGAACCGGGCATACGGAGACAGACACGGAGGCGGTTTTAAACGGGAAATTGGACGGTTTTATTGAAGCGGCTATGCTATGATTATAAAGATTATTTAGTTGAAGGAGAAATTTTATGACAGATATTAAACCATTAAACTTAGAAAGCGACAGCGAACCAATGGTAACGCCAATGGTAACGCCAACTAAGGCAAAGGCTAAAACCAAGATGGCAGTTTGGCTGGGAGTGCTGATACTGTTAGGAGTAGCCAGCGGTTATGGAGCTTTTAAATTTAACCAATCAAAGTCTCCGGAAAAACTGGGTACAGGAACAGAAGGAAAAATTGAAAAAGGCAAGACTTATGGAGTCAAAGACGAAAAGGCTTTTCCCGACAGCACTGAAGGCAAACTGGAAAGCGGCGGTATAGATGGCGAAGGTTCCCATCACTTAGCCAGAGAAGGAGGGGTATCACAAACGGTTTATCTGACTTCTTCGGTGATTGATTTGGATTTGTTTACAGGCAAACAAGTTAAAGTCTGGGGTCAAACATTTGAGGCCCAAAAAGCCGGCTGGTTAATGGATGTCGGCCGACTGGAAGTTTTAGAATGATTGTTTTTAAACAGGTATCAAAAGTATTTCCTGACGGTACCAGCGCTCTTGAGAAGATAGGGTTTCAGATTAATGAGGGCGAGTTTGTGTTTTTTATCGGGCCATCCGGAGTCGGCAAGTCAACGATAATGAGGCTGATAAGAAGGGAGATTTTAGCGACCGAGGGCACAATCATGGTATTAAAGAATAATTTGGCGGAGATGGAAACCAAAGAAATCCCCCAGCTAAGACGCCATGTGGCAATGTGCTTCCAGGATTTTAAACTGCTTTATGATAAAACGGTTTATGAAAATGTTGCTTTAAGTTTGGAGGTTAAAGGAGAAGGCGAGCCGGAGATCGAAAAGCGGGTGGCTGAAACTTTAAAGAGTGTGGGTTTGGAAAAAAAGGGTAATTTTTTCCCGATTCAGCTGTCCGGCGGCGAACTGCAGAGAGTCGGAATTGCCAGAGCGATTGTGGGTAAACCGAATATTTTACTGGCGGATGAGCCGACCGGAAACTTGGATCCTGATTCTGCCTGGGAGATTTTAAAACTTTTTAAAGAGATTAACCTGGCCAACACCACAGTGATTGTGGCCACACATAATGTGGATATAGTTAATAAATTTAAAGAACGGGTGATCGTATTAAAAGAGGGTAAAATTGTCAGTGATGAGAAAAAAGGCAAATATGAAAAATCTACTTAAAAAAACCTGGACTCAATTAAGACGGACGCCTTATCAGGGGCTGGCGGCAGCGATGACCATGACTTTGACTTTACTGGTGATATCGGTATTTGCTTTATTGTCGTTCGGATCAATTAAAGTATTAAAATATTTTGAGTCAGCACCGCAAGTAATTGCTTTTTTCAAACCTGGTGAGGATTTAAACGATGTCCAAATTGCCAATATCAGGGCTCAACTGGAAAAAACCGGCAAGTTAAATCAATTCAGGTATGTTTCGACCAGGGAAGCGGAAGCAATTTACAAGGAAAAAAATAAGGATAGTCCCCTGCTGTTAGAATTGGTGGATTACAAGATCCTGCCGGCGTCGATTGAGATTTCAGCCACAGAGCTAAAAGACTTATTGGAACTAAAACAGGTTTTAGAAGTTCAAGAAGGAGTCGATGAGGTGGTTTATTATGAAGATATTATCAACAGCTTGTCGAACTGGATTGATAGCGTGAAAAAGCTGGGGATCGGTGTAATATCTTACTTAACCTTAGAATCAGTGTTGGTAATCTTAGTGATTATCGGCATGCAGATTGCCAGCCGGAGAGAAGAGATTGAGGTACAAAGACTGGTAGGAGCCACCAGCTGGTTTATCAGAAAACCGTTTATTTTAACCGGAATAGTTTATGGGCTGATAGGCAGCTTTTTGGCCTGGGGCTTGAGCTATATTCTACTTTTGTATTCAACCCCGTTTATTGCCAATTGGCTGCAGGATATCCCCTTGCTGCCAATACCGCTTTGGCTGATGATGGCACTGCTGGGAGGCGAGTTAGTTTTAGGAGCGGTGATTGGGGCGATTGGCGGATTGATTGCCACTCATAGATTTTTAAGAGAGTAAACCCATGCTCAGGAAATTATTAGTCATAATCTTAATCGGCTTGATGTTTGGCTTGGTACTGCCAGTAAAAGCCCTGGACTTAGAAGAATGCGCTAATAAACCGGCAGAAGAAAAAGCTCGTTGTTTAACAGATTTAACTGCAGAACTGGAAGCGAAAATTAAGGAAGCCAGAGGCCAGCAAAAAACTTTAGCCAGCACGATTGCTTATTTAGACAATACGATTGCTTTAACCAGAGCCGGGATTGAAAAAACGGAAAATGAGCTAAAGATCTTGGAAGAAGAAAT
>CAYICL010000031.1:2797-8384 GCA_964361885.1 uncultured Pseudomonadales bacterium | reverse complement strand
GTTGCGGCAACGGATATTACTGACATTATTAATGTAGAGAATAAAGAAAGATTGGTGTTGCAAACCTGTTGGCCGCCGGGAACGACCTGGAAAAGACTACTGATTATTGCCAAGCCAAAAGAAGTTTGATAGCATGATATTAATATATGAGGTTTAATAAGAAAGCTTGGGTAAAGTTTTTCCAGTGGAGCAAGTGGTTGGGAGTAGCGGCTTTGGTGGGTGCGGTGAGTTTAGGTTATTCATGGCGGAGTTATAGCACTAGCCAGAAAAAGGGGCAAGAAGTGGGAATAGCCCAGGTGGGGACTGAGGGAGCGAAGTCTGGCTGGATAGAAAATACGGTTACATTTCCCCAAGCAGGTAAAGTCTTTATTTATTATTGGCAATTAAAAGAAACCCCAGGTCTAAGGACTCTGTTAAGGTTCTGGACTAAGTTAAAGGTTGATAAGGAAGATTTTCAGTTAAATGGGCTAGGGGAGAAGAAAAAAGAGTCAGATTGGCCGGTTAAGGCTGATACGGAAAAGAGGTATGCAATTTGGAATTATCCGAAAAGTGGTCATCCATTCGACCAGCCGGTAGGTTTTAAGCCGGTGACTAATAAAAAGTGCGGCACGATTGATGTGACTGCTAAGTTACAAAAAGCCAGAGAGAATGGCCAAAAAATCGCTCAAGCCCGGTGCTGGGAAGCGTGGGATCAGTGGTTTAAACCCGCGGCTAATCCACTTGATTACAGCGACTTTTTACTGATTTTTGCGGTTAAACCGACTGGTAGTCCGTCGCCAGGAGTGTCACCATCACCTTCACCAAAAGTGTCACCGTCACCGTCACCGGCGCCGAAATGTCCGGCGGGAAAAGCCTGTTTTAGAATCCTTAAGTATAATGATAAAGATGGGAATGGGGTCAGAGATAAAAAGAAAGAAGCCAGCACAGGGAAAGAATGGGTGTTTAAATATAAAGTTGGGGAGAGAGAGTTAGTAGCGATTAAAACGGCTGCCAAGAGCGGTCTGTCGGAAAAGATTGTGGTGGATAAGGGGAGCAAGATAACGGTTGAGGAGGTGGCTAAAAAGAATTGGAAACAGACTGAGCCTAAGACCAAGACAAAAATTGTGACTTTAACCGAGGCTAAAAATTACGCGATTCTTTTTGGTAATCACTGGCTGGGAGCGTCTCCGTCACCGTCAGCGAGTCCGGATAAGGCCAGTTTTAGAATCAGAAAGTTTAATGATAAAAACAACAATGGCGAGTTGGATAGTGATGAAGCCAGTACAGAAAAAGAATGGGAGTTTAAGTATAAGATTGGCGACGGAGAGTGGGTAACCGGTTATAAGACTAATGCCAGTACCGGGTTGGGACAGATAATTAAAGTGGCTAAGGGCAGAGAGGTCACAGTTGAGGAGATAGAACAATCCGGTTGGGAGGTAACGACTGATAAAACTCAAACCAAAACTTTAAGCGAGGCGAAACTATATGGTTTTGCTTTTGGTAACTGGGAGCAAAGCGGTGGAGAATCACCGTCGCCCAGCCCAAGCCCGGCAGCCAGTTTTCCACCTAAACAGCCGGACACAGGTTCGCCAACCTGGTTGACGGTAGGAGCAGCCGGTGTGGGTTTGGTGTTGTTAACCGTCAGATTATTAATTAAGTTTTAATATGGATCCGGTTAAAAAGAAAAAAATCATCTTTTGGTCGATAAATATAGGTCTGATAACGGCAGTATCGGTTTTAGCCTGGATTTTTGGCCCGAGCTTGTTTGTTGAAGCCAAGTACCAAGATCAGGTGAAAAAACAGCAGAGCGGTAAGCCGACGACAGGTTTTAGCAGTTTAATGTATTCCATCGCCGGGGATGAGCCAGGGATAACTCAAGTAATTACCCCGGCTTCAATTGAGTTTGGCTTGGTGATTCCCAAAATCTTTGCTAATGTCACGGTGACGGAGAACGTTAATCCGGAAGTGGCAGAGATATATAAAAAAGCATTAAGAGAAAAAGGCGGAGTGGCGCACGCGGCCGGAACAGCGGTGCCGGGCGAACCAGGCGCAATCTATATCTTCGGCCACTCAACCGATACCAGCTTTAATGTGGCCCGGTTTAACGCGGTGTTTTACTTACTGAAAAAACTGGAGAAGGGGGATTTAATTAAAGCGTATTATAAAGGGGAAGAGTTTGACTATATTGTGACAGAGAAAAAGATGGTTGATCCGACCGATATTACGGACATTACCAATGTAGAGAGCAAAGAAAAATTAATTTTGCAGACTTGCTGGCCGCCGGGAACGACCTGGAAGCGGCTTTTGATCATTGCTGAACCAAAAGAGATTTAAGGGTAGAATACCTAATATATGGAACGGTTAACGGCGTCCTTGTCAGTTATAGTTAGGGCTTGACAAAAAGGAAATGTATTTATAAAATAAATACAATGCTGAAATTGGATAAGCAAAGACACTTTGATTGGGATAAGGCCAATATTGATAAAAGTTATCTCAAGCATGGGATTACGTCCAATCAGGCAGAAGAAGCTTTTTTAGATGAGAAAGCGATTGTTTTGAGAGATTTTAAGCACTTTCAAAAAGAAGAAAGATATCTTTTAATCGGCGAAATATCAACAAAAAAGATTTTATTAGTCGTTTTTACAATTAGAGCTAAAAAAATCAGAATTATTTCAGCCAGAGCGGCTAATAAAAAGGAGGTTAACCGTTATGTCCAAACAATTTAAAAAAATTCCGAGATTTAAAAACGAGTCGGCGGAAAGAAAATTTTGGCAAACCCATGACTCAACCGAGTATGTGGATTGGTCCAAGGCCGAAAGGGTGAGTTTCCCTAATTTGCAACTGACCAGTAAGCCGGTGACCGTGCGATTACCCCAGGCGTTGATTGACCGGCTGAAAATCAAAGCTAACAAAAGAGATATTCCTTATCAGGCTTTAATGAAAGATATTTTGTTTCGAGGTTTAGCGGCAGCTTAAAATAGCCTTTCTATGGAAAGATTAACGATTTTTAAGCGATTGCGGGTTAATCCGATATTGGTCTGGTGGTGGGATTTAAAAGAGTTTATCAAGTTTTTAAGCGGCTATTTTCCGAAAAGAATGACTCAATTTTTAGCCGGGTTTGAGGCAGGCAAAGGAGTGGTGGTAGAGGGATTAGTGGCTAAGAGAGGCAGGTATACCCGGCCGTTTTTGCATACCGGGATGACTGGCTTGTTTTTAGTCGGGCTGCTGCTGGCGCCGGTGATTTCCCAGGCGGTTAGCGGTGAAGAGGAAGAGATGGGTAAAGGCGGAGCGGTGCTGGGAATGGTGATGGATAATCTGGAAACCACCACCAGCGTGTCGGTTAAACCCAGAGACGGGGTAGTGACATATATTGTCCAGCCCGGGGATACGGTTTCGAGCATTGCCAACAAGTTTGACGTGTCGATTGACACTATCAGGTGGCAGAATGATTTAAAGAGCATTGACGCAATTAAACCGGGAGACAAGATCGAAGTGCCGCCGGTAACCGGCATGGTGCATAAGGTGAAGCGGGGAGAGACGGTTTACTCGATTGCCAAGAAGTATGACGTAACGGCCCAGCAGATTATTAACTGGCCGTTTAACACTTATAGCAATGATGAGACGTTTGAGCTGGCAGTAGGACAGACTTTGACCGTGCCTGACGGAGTCAAGCCGGCAGAGCAGTTATGGGATCCAAAGCGCTATGTGGCCCAAATAACTCCGGATGCCGGAGTGGTGTCGGCCATTGGCCAGTTTATCTGGCCGGCCAGCGGGGGCATTTCGCAAAGATATGTTTGGTACCACAAAGGGATCGATATTTCCAACAAGGCCGCGCCGGCCATTTTAGCGGCTGATAGCGGGACAGTAGTAATTGCCGGTTGGCCGGACGGGTTTGGTTATGGCAACCGGGTTTTAATTGACCACGGCAATGGGCTTCAGACATTGTATGCCCACATGGCCAGCATTTCGGTAAATGTAGGCCAGACGGTGAACCGTGGAGATGTGATCGGCAGAATGGGGTCAACCGGCAGGTCAACCGGGGTCCACTTGCATTTTGAAGTCAGAAAAGACGGAGTGCTGGTGAATCCGTCAGAGTATCTTAGATGAGAGATATGATTGTAGGTTGCGAACCTACGGCTTATAGTTTACTCAAGCACGACGGAGTTAATAATTTCCTGATCTTGGTCAGATTTATCCGTGACAAATTGGTGGTATTTTTTATGCGGGTTAGGGGAGTTGGGGAAAAAATTGTTTAAGATTAATTCAGGATGTAGCCAAGCCGGGGTTTGGCTTTTGTCAATAAAAGCCGTTAAAGAAGAGTAGCGATATTTTGTAGGTTGCGAACCTACAAGATTGCTCGGGTTTAAATGAATGTATTTTGATAAATACAGCAATTGGTTGCCGGAGTTAATTAAAATACTTTTATATCTGCCTTGAAATACGGCACCTGAATGTTGATGATGTTCTTGAAAATACATCGCGTAGGTAATACTCAGGCGCTTCAACAAATCACTAAGAGTTGGTTGCTCTGCCTGTTGCAAGAGAAGCAAATGAAAATGATTAGGCATTAAACAATAGGCTACTAGACAGTAGGGCATAAGCAAAGATTTATAGTTGTTTGCTGGCGATGTTTTTTTAGACCTTCGGGTCAGGGATTTTCCAGTTGGGTATTTAAGATAAAAACTTAGAATATCTAAGAAAGACAGGTAGTCTTGATCGGCAATAAAGACTTTTTGTTTATAAGCCCCGCGGTTGAAAATATGATGATAGGTTTGGGGATAAAATTGGCGCTGAAAATAACGACTGGGCATTAAGTATATTATAGTAGGTTGCGAACCTACAGTAAAGTTCATGGTAGAATGTGGGAATGATCGATTTTGCCAAAATTAACATTAAGGCAGGAGACGGCGGCAACGGCCGGGTGGGTTTTAGGCGGGAGAAGTTTGTACCCAAGGGCGGGCCGGACGGGGGCGACGGGGGTGACGGCGGGTCGGTTTATTTTCAAGCGGACAAGGATTTAAACACTTTAAAGCCGTTTCAGTATCAAAAGAAGTTTGCGGCGGAAAACGGTGAGGCCGGAGGCAGGGCGAAAAGGCACGGCAAAAACGGAGAGGATTTGGTGATTCAGGTACCGGCAGGAACAGTGATTAAGCTTGATAACTTAAAGAATCAGTGGCCGATTGATTTAAGTCAAGCCGGCCAGAGGGCGTGTGTGGCCAGGGGCGGCAAAGGCGGCAGGGGTAACTGGCAGTTCAGGTCGCCAACCAATACCACACCAAAGACAGCAGAGATGGGGATAAAAGGAGAGGAGTTTAATATCAGTTTGGAGCTAAAGCTGCTGGCCAATGTGGGTTTGATCGGTTTACCCAATGGAGGGAAGTCCACTTTACTGTCGGTTTTAACCAAAGCCAGACCAAAGATTGCCGATTATCCGTTTACTACTTTAGAACCGAACTTGGGAGTCCTTCGACAAGCTCAGGATAAAGATAGTTTAGTGATAGCGGATATTCCGGGATTAATCGAAGGAGCGCATGAAGGTAAAGGTTTAGGAATTGAGTTTTTACGGCACGTGGAGAGGTGCAAAGTATTGGTACATGTTTTGGATGGA
>CAYICL010000031.1:0-2697 GCA_964361885.1 uncultured Pseudomonadales bacterium | reverse complement strand
GAACTGGCTTCATATTCAAAAAGTTTGCTGGAAAAGCAAGAAATAATAGTTTTGAACAAAATTGATCTGCTATCGGAAAAGCAAATCAAGGCAGTTATGGCAGCGTTCGGAAAAAAGAAAGTGATCCCGCTTAGCGCGGCGACGCATGAAAATTTAGAGGAGTTAAAGCAGGCAATTTATCAAGACGGGCCTGTAGCTTAGTTGGTAAAGCACCCCGTTCGCATCGGGGAGACGGGAGTTCGATTCTCCCCAGGTCCACAACGTACAAAATCAAAGATTTTTACGTTGTTAGGAACGTTTAAATTTTCTTGAAAATTTATTTCGTTCCACTCTTAGAGGCTAGGTGAGGGGATAGGAGTGGCGGCTTTCGGGCTGGGGCTGGGGCTTTCCAGATTGATTTTGTCAAAACCGGTCGGGGCTTGAGGCGGAGTTTGAGGTTCTTGAAGCTGGTTAGCGCCTGGTTGAGCCGGAGCCGGTGACGGTTGAGCGGCAGCAGGCAGTTTGGTTTGAAGAATGTCAAGTTCTTCCTGGACTTTAGCGGCATCGGCCGAGTCAGCGGGAACCAAACTGGCTGCTTGCTGCATGGTTTGGTAGGCTTCAAGCCACTTTTCCTGCTTTTGAAAAGCATAGGAGAGGTTATAGTAGGCATTGGCATAGTCGGGTTTTAACTGGGTAGCTTCTTTAAAGCGGTCGGTGGCTTCAGTGAAGTTATTCAAGGCGTACATTAAGCTGCCCATTTCCAGCCTGAGTTGGGCATTAGCCGGATCAAGTTGGATAGCCCGAGTGTAGGAGGCGACAGCAAAGTCATTAGCGCCCTGAGCAAAGTTAATCAGCTGGCGGTAGAGGTTGGCTAAATTCTGCCAGTTAGAGGCTTTGTTGGGTTGCAGCTCAACGGCGGTTCTGGCTTCCCGGATGGCTTGCTGGACCAGGGTAGAAATGGTTTGCTTGTCTTGATCGGTGGGGTTTTCCTGGGTGGCTAAAGAGTTGGCCAGAGCAAAGTTGGTGTTGGAATAGGCGACATGATAACGGTCGATATTTGGCTTTAATTGAATGGTTTTGATCTGGAGGTTGTAGGTGTCAGAACCGCGGTTGTCGTTGGCAGCCACCAAACTTTGATAGAAGGTATATTCAGCGCCATAGATTTTGGAAGCAGAGAAACCGGCTAAAATGATAGCCAGGGTGACAGGGATACCCAAGAGCCAAGGCAGGATAACTAAAGGAGTGGAAGCAGCGGCAGCCGGAGTGTCCTGATAAGGTTCAATCAGGGTGATGGCGTTAAGGCTTAAGATAACGTCTTTGATTTTGGTGAGGTTTTTGGTTTTGTTCATACCAACGGATAGGCTTAAAAGACCGGCCAGAATGATCCAGGTTAATGGAGTAAAGGGGATAAACAGGCCGAGGATAAAGCCAACAGCCAGGCTGATGTTAATAGCCAATTGAATGGCGGTAATCCGGGTGCCGGAGTCGCGCTGGGAGAGTTTGTACCAGGAGTAAATGATGAATAAAAAGGCTAAGATACCGGTCAAGCCTAAGGTGGTCATAAGGTGGAAGTAAAGATTGCCGGAGGAGTTAAAGTTAGCAGCCCAGAAATTAGTTAAGTTAAGGTTAAGGGGTTTGAAGCGGTTGAATTGGGTAATAAAGTTACCCGGGCCGGCTCCAAAGAGAATATTGGATTTGAAAGTATCAACAGCAATAGACCAGCTGGCTAATTTTGGCAGCAGGATAACGCTAAAAGGGCGGTTGGGCAGAATCTGATAACCGGTGAGGATAAGGGCGGAGATAATAATACCTGAAGACAGAAAGTATTGAAGTTTTTTCGGGCCTAAGCGGCTTTTAAAAGCAAAGACCAGGCTTAAAGGCAGAGTCAGACATAAAAGGCCAACCAGGTTTAACAAAGAACCGGTAGGGCTGAAGCCTTTATTAATAATGTAAGCCGGCAGACTTAAGCCTTCAAAAGCCCCTAAGACGGAGAAGATGCCCAGTAAACCTAATACAGTACTGGTGATAATCAGCCAGTTAAGAATGGTTTTAACTTGAGTGGAGGTTTGGATTAAGGTGGTGGCTAAGAGATAGTAGACAAAGATAGCGATATAGACGGCGGTGTTGCTGATCCAAGTATCCGGAGAAGCGGGCCGGTTAATTAAAGTGGAAATGACAGCGACGGTTGCCAACAGAAAGACAGGCAACAACATGGGGGAAAGAGTTAAACGGACGGTTTTGGTGGCGATATTATAGACAAGCCAGCTGACTAGGCTGACGGCGGTTAAAAGTAAAAAGAGCATGAGTTTGTTAAAACCAAAAAAGTCGGTCGTAAAAGGGAGGAAGAAAAGGGGAGTAAGAATGAGGTTTAAGCTTAAGCAGATTAAAGAGATAGTTTTGGTGATACGAGCCAGATTTTCATTCATATAAAATCATTTAACTCTTTTTTTAAAAGCTTGTCAATAGGCAGTTTTAGCCTGTTGGAAAAATTAAAATTTTAACTTTTGGGATTTCAGAAATTAATTTTTTAGCTAAATGAAGACCGGCGAGATGAAGTTTTTATAAGGACGGTAAGTTTGGCTGACAACCAATGATTTATTAATGTTTAATTTGGCCGCGAGCTTGGCGAGTTTGGCGAAGTCTTTTTGAGTGCCGGTGAGTTTAATTTCCAGCGCAGTTTGATTATTGATGATGGCATCAATTTCGGCAGTGTTTCTT
>CAYICL010000030.1:0-9215 GCA_964361885.1 uncultured Pseudomonadales bacterium | reverse complement strand
ATCAAAGTTTTGGTTAAGCGATGGTATCAGCTGGAAGCCTTAAACTTTCGTTATGGTAATTTTATATCCTGGTGTCGGTCAAGGCGGCCATTAACGAAGGAAGACAAGTGGCTATTAAGGATGCGGTATCTGGCGATTTTAAAAGATGATCCGCAATTGCCGTTTGAATTATTAGGAAAAGATTGGTTGGGGAACAAAGCCTTTCAAATATATAAATCGATTTGCGATCGCGAGTAAGATTTAGGGTAGAGGTATTTTGGTTGGAATTGGGGTGGGGTAGTAAGAGGGTTTTACAGATGGGAAATAGGAAGGTTTGGGTGAGGGTTTGGGCGTAGGTGTAGGATTAAAATAATTCAGAAAGGCTGCGAATCTGACATTTGAGAAGCTAAGCGTTACAGGACCATTTGTCTTGGGATCCGGGGCTGAAAGCCTAAATTGCTCACTTTGCGTAAAGGCTTGCCCGACAGGCGTGTCGAAAAACTTGCCGTAGAAGTAGACCCATTCAGTATTCGGATACGGCTGGCCGTTATAGACTCTGATTTCATTCGACCACCATCTTTGGCCGTCGGAGTAAAGATAAATAAACATGCGCATTTCAATGTCATATTCAAACCAAGTAACTTCAAGAGTCATATAATGCTGACCCCGGGTGTTTAGATAGGGAGGATTTGAACTTACACACACCATTTCGCCGGTTGTCGTATTGCATGGCTTTGAGGGATTGACTCTGAAAATTCTTCCGTTTATAGTTCCGTCCGGTACCTGGATTTTATAATCAGTGGCGCTAAAAGAAGCCCACTGGGTTGACCAGGCGACGGTGCCGATTGGGGTGGGGGTCGGTTTTGATGTCGGTGTAGGTTTAGGGCTAGGACACCGGGGATGTTTGGCGCAGGTAGCGGTAACGAATTTTAACCAAGAAGCAATAGATTTACATGAAGTTGGCCCGCCGCTAGTAGCTTGGTAGCCATCGGCGCAGCCGAAGCTGACATAACGAAAGTTGGAGTTGCCGCAGTATTTGCTGACAGCAAATTTGGTAATGGCGATTTTGCATTCAGACGGAGCGGCAGAGGCAGATGGAGTGGCTGATTCAGTTTCGAGTTCAGGAGCAGCCATATAGATATCAACCGGAGAAGGCGGAGTGAGCAGAACCGAAGCCGGTCCGGCGAATAACAAAAAGATTAAGAGGCCAAAAAACCACTTTTGCCAACGGGTTAGTTTTTTCCAAAAGGCTTTAATTTTTTTCATGGTTAATACTATATATAATATAATGTAAATGCGACTATGAATCAAGAGTTAAAATACTGGGTGGGAATAAGCGGGTTTATTGGCTTAGGAATTAAGCGGCTGATGTTATTAAGAAGATATTTTGGATCGGTCCGATCGATTTGGGAGACAGGATATAGTGATTGGATTAAGGTAGGGATAAAGCCGGAAATGGCAAAAGCCTGGCAGGAATGGCAGGAGAAAACTAACTTGGATAAAGAGACGGAACAGTTAAAAAGACAGTTAATAAAAGTAATTACTATTGAAGATAAAAGTTACCCAAAATTGTTAAAAGAGACTGATTATCCCCCATTTATTTTATTTATTAAAGGTTCGGTTGAAATTTTAAGCCAGGCTTGTTTGGCAGTGGTAGGCACTCGCCAGCCAACCAGTTACGGTAGAAAGGCGGCTGGAAAATTAGTGGCAGAACTGGTTAAAAATAAATTAGTAATTGTTTCCGGGTTGGCCAGAGGAATTGACGGCTGGTGCCATCGCAGCTGCTTACAGGCCGGCGGCAGGACAGTTGGGGTTTTAGGCCATGGTTTAGAAAGAATCTATCCGCCTGAACATGGGCGACTGGCTCAACAAATTGTTAGCTCCGGCGGTGCGTTAGTGACCGAGTACCCGTTAGAGTTTCCGATCAGTAAAACCAATTTTCCCCAAAGAGACAGGATTATGGCGGGATTGAGTTTGGGGACTTTGGTAATCGAGGGCAGAACCAGAAGCGGCAGTAAAATTACGGCTAATTTTGCGGCTGATTATGGCCGGGAGGTGTTTTGCATACCGGGCCCAATTGACAGTCAAATGTCTGCCACACCGGCAGAATTGATTCAAACAGGAGCCAAGCTGGTGACCAAGGTTGAAGACATTTTGGAAGAGTTACGGTTGTCCTAAGCTTGACAAATGTGTTAATCTTCAAGTCATGAAGTTAGTGATTGTGGAAAGTCCGACCAAGGCCAGAACTTTACAGAAGTTTTTAGGGACAGGCTTTAAAATTGAGGCCTCAATGGGGCATGTACGGGATTTGCCCAAGTCCAAACTGGGAGTGGATGTGGCTAATGATTTTAAACCGGAATATGTTTTGGTTAAGGGCAAGCAAAAGATTGTGAGCCGGTTAAGGCAGTTAGCCAAAGGAGCCAGTGAGGTGATTTTAGCGACCGATCAGGACCGGGAAGGTGAAGCGATTGCTTTTCATATTCAGCATTTATTAAACGGTAAACAGAAGCATAAGTTTAACCGGATTGTCTTTCATGAAATTACCAAGGAAGCGATCGAAGCGGCTTTAAAACAACCGGGACAAGTGGGTTTAAAGCTGGTTGAAGCCCAGCAGGCCAGAAGAGTTTTAGACCGGTTGGTAGGCTATCAATTATCGCCGATACTGTGGCGCAAGGTCAGACGGGGTTTATCAGCCGGCCGGGTGCAAAGCGTGGCAGTGCGGTTGATTGTGGAAAAGGAGGCGGAGATTGAAGCTTTTAAGCCGGTAGAGTTTTGGGAAATAACGGTGGAGTTGAAAAAAGAGGCGGATGAGTTAACGGTCAAGTTGGTTAAAATTAACGCTAAAAAAATTAATTTAGAGACAGGGGAGCAGGCAAAGCAGATTGAAACAGATTTATTAAAAGCCAAGTATCGGGTGGATCAGGTGGAGGTGAGACCGATCAAGCGGGGGGCTTTACCGCCTTTAATGACTTCAACCATGCAGCGGACGGCCGGAAACCGGTTTGGCTGGAGTGCTAAAAAAACCATGAGAGAGGCACAGCAGTTATACGAGCAGGGTTTTATTACCTATCATCGGACAGACAGTTTGAATTTAGCCGCAGAAGCGGTTAATAAAGCGAGAAAATATATTGAGACCAAGTTCGGGCAGGAGTATTTGCCGGAAACCCCCAATTATTACAAGGCTAAGTCAAAAACATCCCAGGGAGCACATGAAGCCATCAGGCCGACGGATGTTAATAAAGAAAGCATTGAGGTAAGCCAGGGAGGTGATAAACTATACCGGTTGATTTGGGAAAGAATGATGATGAGCCAGATGAAACCGGCACAAGTGGAGAAGACCGTAATTACAGTTAAGGCTGAGGTTAATGACAAGATATACGGATTAACGGCTCAAGGAGAAAGATTAAAGTTTGACGGCTGGTTGAAAGTTAGTCCCAAATGGCAGCTGTTTAAAGGGCAAGAGCTGCCGAAATTATCTCAAAATGATAATTTAGAACTCGTTGGCGTCAAACCGGAACAAAAGTTTACCCAGCCGCCATTAAGATATACGGAGGCCAGCTTGATTAAGGTGTTGGAGGAAAAAGGCATTGGCAGGCCGTCAACTTATGCGCCGATTATTTCCACGATCCAGGACAGGAATTATGTGGAAAAAAAGGAGCAAAAATTGTGGCCAACGGTGATTGGTAAAGCAGTGACGGAGTTTTTATTAAAGCATTTTTCCAAAGTAATGGATTATGAGTTTACGGCCGGAATGGAAGCGGGTTTGGATGAAGTGGCAGAAGGCAAGGTTAAATGGCATTTATTACTCAAAAACTTCTATTTGGATTTTGATAAGAAGCTAAAAGAGGCTCAAGAAAAAGCGGAAAGAGTTAAGATTGAGACGGAAAAAACCGGTGATAAATGCCCGGAGTGCAAAGCACGCCTGCCTGCCGGCAGGCAGGGCGAGGTGGTTATCCGGGTGGGCAGATTTGGCAAGTTTTTAAGCTGCAGCCAGTTTCCGGAGTGTAAGTATACCGCTAATTACAAAGAGGTGTTGGAGGGTTTTAAATGCCCTGATTGCGGCAGCGAGGTGGTAATAAAAAAAACCAAACGGGGCAAGCAATTTTACGGCTGCGCCAATTACCCTAAATGCAAGTGGGCGAGCTGGAATAAGCCGAAAAGTTGAGAGGGGCCTACAAGGAGACTCCTCGTAGGAAATTGACTTATTATAGGTTTGTGGTAGACTTTGGTCGATGAGCAAAGATAAATTGTTCCGGGCAATGGCAAACCATGTTGAGCTATTTAGGCCGAATAGTCAGGAATTACACCCGATTGCGGCTGGAAAATCTTGGGGAACGATTGAGTTTATCGTTAAGGATTATTCGATCAAACCGATCTTATTTGCCCACCTGAAAAGATTACCCGCTGATTTTGATGTCCGAATGGTTGCTCTTACTTGCAGTGACTGGAGTGATGAATATCAGAAATTGGATGTTTTAAGAGTGGTTGTTAATGGTGATACTTTCGTTTGGGCGGAAGATGCTCCCAATTTTGAAGGCGGCAAGATCGAAATTGTTGGCAACACTGAAATTGTCAAAGCCATTGGCAGTCAAATTTGCGAAGACTCTCAGGCGTACGAAATGCCGGCAATCAAAGAGATTTTTCCGCCTAAAACGGAATGGCCCGGTTGGGTAGAGGCTGTATTTGGCAGAGGTCGATTAGATCTGGGAAAACTGAGACAATCGCTGTCAGGTTTCGAGGGGATTAAAGTTAGTACTTATGTGCCAATAGAGGATTTTCGTCAAGAAGCACTATTTAGATTATTCGCCGTTATCAACGGTAACACCTTTTTGCGAGCCAATATGGACGGGTATCAATTACTTGGATCGAAAGACACAGTTAGCCAGGTGGCTATGAAGTTGAAACAACAATTGGGAGGTAAGCTTTTCGATTGGACAAACCTAGATGTCGAAGGCAGACCTAGTTTGGTACAGTAAGAGGTGGTTGATAAAGATTAAGTTTTGTAGGTATAGTGCTTTAAGATATGAGGCAAGTTACCTGGCAGGTAAAAAAGAGAAGCGGCGAGTTACAGGTATATAACGAGGAGAAGATTGCTCACTCGGTTTTCAGGGCTCAAGAAAATATTAACCGCGAAGATTTAGAGTTGGCCAGAGAGATTGGTAAAAAAGTGGCCAGTGATTTAAACCCCAGATTTGAAAAGGAAAAAATTTTAGGTTCAGACGAGATTGGGGACGTGGTGGAAAGAGTGCTGATTGACGAGCAGCTCTATGATATTGCCCGGGCTTTTATCATTGCCAGGGAAAAACAGCGCCAGGAAGCCAAGGCGGAAAAAGGTTTAGGGGTAGTGGATGATGTGGGTTTGCCGTACAGTTCGATTGTAGTGATGAAAAACAAGTATTTAAGAAAAGACAGTTCGGGTAAAGTGATGGAAACGCCGGGGCAGTGTTTTAGGCGGGTGGCCAAAGCTTTAGCCAAAGCCGAAAAGAAAAGAGATCAAAAAGTCTGGGAGGAGAATTTTTATCAGGTAATGAAAAATTTGGAGTTTTTACCCGGTGGCAGGACTTTAGCCAATGCCGGAACGGCGAATAATCAGTTAGCCAATTGTTTTGTGATGCCGATGCCGGATTCGGTGGAGGGAATTTTTGAGTCAGTCAAAGAATCGTCAATATTAAAAAAGAACGGCGGCGGAGTCGGTTTTTCATTTTCCCGGATACGGCCTAAAGGGGATCAGGTAGCGACTACCACCGGTCGGGCGGCCGGACCGGTAGCGTTTATGAAAATAGTTAATGAAGCCAGCGAAATCCTGCAGCAGGCCGGCGGCAGAAGATCGGGCAATATGGTGATTTTACATGTGACTCATCCGGATATTTTTGAGTTTATTACCGCCAAAGAAGACGAAGGTCAACTACCGCACATTAATTTTTCCATTGGAGCGACAGATAAGTTTATGCAAGCGGTTAAAAAAGATAAATATTGGAATTTAATTAATCCCAGGAATGGAGCGATAGTAAATAAGGTTTCGGCCAGGTCGATCTTTGAATTGGCGACAACTTATGCTTGGCGCAATGGTGATCCGGGGATGATCTTTTTGGACCGGATTAACCGGGACAATCCGACGCCGCAGATAGGGGTTTTGGAAGCGGTTAATCTTTGCGGTGAGCAGCCCTTGTTAAATTACGAAGCCTGTAATTTGGGATCGGTGAATCTAGCCAAACACGTGAGCGGCAAAGATATTGAGTGGGAGAAATTAGCCGGGACCGTCAAGATTGGCGTGAGACTTTTGGATGATGCGATTTCAATTTGTAAATATCCGCTGAAAAAAATTGATCAGACGGTTAAGGCTAACCGGAAGATCGGTTTGGGAGTGATGGGTTGGGCGGATATGCTGGTTAAATTAAATTTAGCCTACAATTCCACCCAAGCTTTAAAGCTAGCGGAAAAGGTGGCTAAGTTTATTCAACATTCAGCCTGGAAAGCCTCAGAAAGCTTAGCTAAAGAAAAAGGGTCATTCCCCAACTTTAAAAACAGCCTCTGGGAGAAACGGAAATTTGCCCATATGCGCAATGCCACTTTAACCACCATCGCCCCAACCGGATCGATTTCCATGGCAGCCAACTGTTCTTACGGGATTGAGCCGTATTTTGCTTTGGCTTATCACAAGGAGGCCATGGGAGGGATAAAGCTTCCGGAAATTAATGAAGCTTTAATTGAAGTTTTGAAACATGAAGGGATGGCTATGGCTAACGGTTTAATAGATCAGATTGCCGAGACCGGTCGGGTTGCCGGAGTTAAACAGGTGCCGGAAAAGATTAAAAAAATATTTGTTACCGCCCATGATTTAAAACCGATTGATCACATTAAGATGCAGGCAGCCTGGCAAAAGTATACTGACAATGCGGTTTCAAAAACGATTAATTTAAAGGCCGATGCCACAGTCGAAGCGGTGGCTCAAGCTTTTTTAAGTGCCTGGGAAATGGGCTGTAAAGGCATGACGGTTTACCGCGACAACTCGCGGACGGTTCAGGTTTTAAATGTGGGGTATAATAAAGATAGCGTCAAGCGTCAAGCGTCAAGAAAAATCGCTAATCCACTAGGCGCTAAACGCTATAGTGCTGATAAATGTCCGCAATGCGGAGTTAAAATGTTCAAAGCTGAAGGTTGCAGTACTTGCCCAAGCTGCGCTTTTAGCGTTTGCAGCTTATGAAGCAGAAAAGAGGTAAGCTGGTGGTGCGGCATGGCCCGATGTGGTCGGATAAAACGACTTGGTTGATAGAGAAGTTCCAGCAAACAAAAACAACGGTGGCTTTTAAACCCAATATTGATAACCGCTATACCACCGAAGCGGTTTTAAGAAGCCATAACGGCGGAGAAATCAGAGCAATATTGGTGGATAAAAATAAACCGGAACAACTGTTGAAATATGTGGAAAAATTGTCCGGAAAGATTGACAGGATTTTGATTGATGAGACAAATTTTTTCCACTTTAAACTAATTGAAGTAATTAACCAATTTATCAATTCAGGGGTGGATGTGTTTGCGGCAGGGTTGCTTTTGGATTCGGAAAGAAAGGAGTTCGGGCCGACGAAAAAATTAACTCAAGCAGCTGATGAAGTGATTGAGGGTAGAGCCAGGTGCGATTACCGGTATGCCAACGGCATTTGCAGCCGGCCGGCCAAATACACCTTTGCCAAAAGAAAGAAAAAGACCCAGTTGGTAGTGGGGGCAGCTGATCTTTATGGAGCGGCTTGCGCCGAGCATTATCATTTGTTGCATATGACGGACAAGAATAAAGATCTGTGGTTGAGGCGGTTAAGGTTACCCAAAGGGGTGAAGCTGAAACCGGCATTGAAACGATATTTAAAAAAGATTGATTTACCTTATTATAGAAGGCCGTTAAAGTTCAGCCCCAATCGTTATCCCGGAATCGAAGTCGGAGCGGACACGATGCGGGTGGGCAAGACTACGGCTGTTAAGGTGCTGGGAAAAGAATTGGGAAGAAAGGGCTTAGCCATTAAAATTTCTTTGGAAGACTGGAAGCATAATCCGCATTTAAAAAAGAGCTATCAGGACTCTTCTTTGGCTTTATTAAATTCGCAGAAATGGTTTATCAAAAGAAAGTATGAGCAAGTTAAAATTGGGGCTAAAAAAGCCATTTGGATTCAAGATGTGCATCCGGAGATGGACTTTTGTTATGCTTTGACCAATGCCATATTAGGGAAGATGAAGCTGAAACATTTTAAAGAGTATGTTAATTACTTTAACCGGTTTGACTGGGCTCATCTACCGGCAGCCGATGTGTTGGTATATTTAACTGCCAGCGATGAAGTGATTGTTGAAAGAGCGGCATTGAATTTACGGCGGTTTGAAACAACCGACTCACTTTATTTTCAGACGATGAAACGGGTGAATCAAGCTTGGCTGGGAGGGACAAAATACTTGCTGGATGTGATTGTGATGCCGATTAATACGGACAACTTTAACTTTGCCAGGGATAAAAAAATCAAGAAAAAACTGGCTGATAAAGTATTAAACAAATTGGCCGGTTTAGGCTGGAGATATATTAATGGCAAGAGGTAGACTGGTAGTGATTGAAGGAACCGACGGTTCAGGGAAAACAACTCAATTAAAGTTGTTGTTTAAATATTTAAAGCAGCAAGGAGAGGCTTTTGAAGTGATTGGATTCCCCCGTTATGATAAGTTTTTTGGCAAGGTGGTGGGGATGATATTAAAAGGGAAGCTGGGAGGGATAAACTTAAGTCCGTATTTGACCAGCTTACCGTTTGCTTTAGATCGGTTGATGGCTAAGGGTCAGATAAAGAGATGGTTGGAACAGGGTAAGTTAGTGGTGGCGGATCGTTATACACCGTCGAGCCTGGCTCATCAAGGAGCCAGAATGGAAAAGGGAAAACAATGGCGGTTAATAAATTGGATTGGATGGTTAGAGTATAGTTTATTTGGTTTGCCTAAGGAGGATTTGGTGATTTATTTATCCATACCGGCGGAAAAAGCTCAAGAATTAATGATGAAAAGAAAGAAAAAAATCTATATCAAAGGCAGAGATGTGTTTGAGAAAAACCTGGAGCATCAAAGAAAGACCAGGGAAGTTTATCTGAAGTTGGCTGAGGAGAAGAAGCATTGGAAGATAGTTAATTGTATCGATAAACATGGTAGAATATATTTTCCAAATGAGATACACCAAAAAATTATTACAGCAATTGATTGACAGGGCGGTTGAG
>CAYICL010000029.1:327-9584 GCA_964361885.1 uncultured Pseudomonadales bacterium | reverse complement strand
TCTTAAACTTTGAAAAAAAACTCTTGGAACTTTTAGGTTTTGGTTTACCTCAAACCATCTCCCGTCAAACTTTAGAAACTCATATCATCTCCATCACCGAAAAACCCCTAAATTCCAAAAAATTAAAATAGTATAATTAATTCTAATGAAATCAGATAATAAAATTGCTTTAGTCACCGGCGCCAGCAGTGGGTTAGGTCGGGCGGTAAGTATAGCTTTGGGGGGGGCAGGGTACCGATTAATTTTAACCGGCAGGAATAAAACGGAATTGGAAAAAACATCATCTTTGGTTGCAAATTCACAGACGATAATTTCTGATTTAAGTGATATAGATTCCATCAATCTTTTGATTAAAAAAATTAAACAAATAACCAAACAAATTAATGTTTTAGTAAACTTAGCCGGCATTTGGCACGGCCAGAACGAAGTTTACGCCGGCAAAAATTATGAAGAGTTTGATCAACAGGTAATAATAGATACTTTAAATGTCGGCATTTTAGCCCCTCTTTTATTAACTCACGGATTAATACCTTTAATGTCTAGCGGTTCAAATATTATTAATATTTCCGGTACTTTTGAATCCGGCGCTAAAGGTTGGTTACCATATTATGTTTCCAAGCGGGCGATTGAAGATTTAACCATCGGTTTAGCGCAGGAGTTGGAACGCAAAGATATTCAAGTAAACGCAATTTCGCCGTCAGATTGCGCCACCTTTGCTTATAAAAAATATTTTCCCCAATATATTGATGAAGCGATCGCCCCGGAAAAAGTCGCCGATTTTATTGTTAATCTTTGTCAGAAAAATACTACCGGTAAAGTTTTTGTCCTCAAAAAAGACCAGGAACCGTTTACTAGTTTCCATTATTGATTTACAATTACTTCATGGAAGATTTGTTGAAAAAAGTTACTGCCCAGGCAATTGAACTAAACTTCTAGTACAATATAGCTTAAACTTAATTTACTGCCCTTAGTAACTATGCCACTTCAGGAGATAATAGGGCTAGGAAGCGACTTAGCCGGCCATGTAAATATTCTTAAGGATTTTCGCCTCCCTTTTGTTGACATCAATATCGTGTTTAAAGAATTTCCTACTACTGGAATCGTTCATCTGCCTAAACTTAGCGATCATCAGGGGATTAAGGCTTACCTGCAGATAGACACAAGACCTAATTACATTCCTAAAGAGGCCCTGATAATTTTTGATCAGGACAAAAAACCACGAGTGGCTATTGTTAGCGGCCAAGAAGACAACACAACAAGATTGTTTATCCACCAACTTGATCCAGAAGATAAGGAAGTAGATTTAATTGGTATAGGGGGTTGTAGAATACCGTTACACAGGAGCCTATACTATGAAGCTCCGCATCTTTTACCTAACGAAAATCAATCTTCTGGTCAATTGATCATCACCCAGGTCGATGGCACAATCTCTCTTAAACCGATTACCGGTGATAGACTAGAGGCACAAATTGTTTTGACTTTAAGCTCGTAGCTCATCTACAATTATTATCATGGATCTTTTGAAAAAAGTCACGGCGCTGGCAAAAAGACGGGGATTTATTTTTCCCGGTTCGGAAATCTATGGTGGTTTAGCCAATACCTATGACTACGGCCCCTTGGGCGTTGAACTGTTAAGAAATCTTAAAAACTACTGGTGGCAATATTTTGTTACTTCCAGGGAAAATATTTTCGGTTTGGAAACAAGCGTGCTAATGAACCCCAAAGTCTGGGAAGCCTCCGGCCACACCGCCAGTTTTACAGATACTTTAGTAGAATGCAAAAACTGCCATCAGCGGACGCGGGTCGACCAGTTAATCGGGAACAAATGTCCTTATTGCGGCGTTTCTAACTGGACAGAGCCTAAAAAATTCAATCTTCTGTTTGCCACCCATATCGGCATTGTGCCTGAAGATAAATCCCTCGCCTACCTAAGAGGCGAAACCGCCCAGGGCATGTTTGTGGATTTTAAGCAGGTTTTAGATACTATGGCTCCCAAGTTGCCCTTTGGTCTGGCGCAATCCGGTAAATGTTTTAGAAACGAGATCACCAAAGGCCAGCAGGTCTTTCGCACCCTGGAGTTTGATCTGGCAGAAATTGAGTTCTTCATCGAAGAATCTGAATGGGAAAAATGGTTTGAATCTTGGAAAAAAGAGGTGGAAAAATTTGCTTTAAGCCTGGGGGTTGATAAAAAGAAACTCAAATGGCGGCCTCATACCAAGGCTGAACTGTCTCATTACTCCAAGCGCACCGAAGACTTGGAGTATGCCTTTCCTTTTGGTTTTAAAGAGTGGTATGCCTGTGCTTATCGGACCGACTATGATCTTAAAAATCATATGGAGAAGTCCGGAGTTGACTTAACCTATACCGACCCTAAAACCAATAAAAAATTCATTCCCCATGTGATCGAACCCACCTTTGGTTTATCCCGGTCGGTTCTGGTTTTACTCATCGATGCCTATGCTGAAGAAAAAGACCGGGTGTTTTTAAAACTTGATCCTAAAATCGCTCCTTTTAAAATTGCCGTCTTTCCCTTACTGGCTAACAAACCCGAGCTGATTAAAAAAGCCAGAGACGTTTTTAAGCTTTTAAGCTCAAAATATGCTTGTTCCTGGGATGATAATGGCAATATCGGCAAACGCTATCGAAGGCAGGATGAGGCCGGCACTCCCTGGTGCTTAACCATTGACTTTGATTCCTTAAAAGATAATTCAGTCACTGTCAGAGACAGAGATACGATGAAGCAGGAAAGATTTAAAATTGAGAAGTTATTAAAATATTTTGAGGAGAAACTATGAAATCATCTTTAAAATATCTTATACCCGCCTTAATTATCTTAATAGTTATCGGAGTTTTTATCTTTAAAAATCCCAAAAAAACCACTCAAACCCCGGCCGGCGCGGCTCGTCAGGTTGAACAAATCAACCAGATCAGTATTAAGGACCGCCCCTTTGTCACCTTAACTCCCAGAGCTGACGGTAAAGAAGTCACCTTAAGCGTGGATCAGGTAAAAAATGCTTCTAAAGTGGAATATGAACTGGAATATCAGACTGAGTCTTTGATTCAAGGCGTTTTCGGCAACATTGATTTCACCAAAGAGACTCCTCCGGTTTCTAAAAATCTTCTTTTCGGCTCTTGCTCCAAAGGTAAATGCCGTTATGACGAAGGTATTGTCGGCGGTAGTTTAACCTTAAGATTTGAAGGCGGCAGCCAACCCTATGCTTTAAAAGCTGACTTTAACTTACAAAACATGTTTGACCGCCAGGGAATCTTTATCAGTAAAGATGCCAAAGCTACTTTAGATGTCGGTAAATCCGGTTTGGCTAACGCCACTTACTTAATCGTCGCGGGCACGATGGGATTGCCGTCTCCGGTTGATGGAAAAATATTAGCCGGCCCATACGCGTTTTTAGCCGCCTCAAGTCCGGCTTTAACAAAAGCCACCGTTACTATCCAAATAAAGGACGACTTAACCGGCTCCAAACTAATGTTCTGGAACGGCAAGGTCTATACCGAGCTTAAAGCCACGGTCGGCGACGGCAAAATTTCCGCATCTGTAACCGGTCTGGGAACGTTCGTGGTGGTGAAATGATATGAAAATATCTGTTCTTGTGCCTAAAGAAGAATTGAACCAACAACATCACAAAACTCTTTCTCAGTTGGGGGTAATTATTTATGCTCCTTCAAGAAAAGAGATGTCTGTGGGAAAAATAATTGAAATTGTTAAAGATTCTGAAATTATTGCCATCGATCCAGATCTTTTTGGCGGTTTTGAAAAAGCCAAAGAAAGGGTGATAGCGGTTATGGAAAGTTTACCTAGTCTAAAAGGCGTAGCTTTGTCTACCACTTCTTATGGATGGGTTGATCTTGATTATTGTAAAAAAAGAAAAATTCATGTATGCAATATTCCCGGTTACTCAAGAGAGGCGGTGGCGGAACACACGCTGGCTCTACTTTTATGTTTAGCTAAGCGCATTATTATTACAGACAGAAAAACTCAAAAAGGAAAATATAAGCTGGAAATGGGCTTTGAGCTAAAAGATAAAACTTTAGGCATAATTGGATTAGGTAGCATTGGGAGTCGGGTAGCTGAATTAGGTCTAGCTATCGGTATGAAAGTAATTGCCTATAATCGTTCACCAAAGAAACAGTCAGGCGTAACTATGAAACCACTAGATGGAGTTTTAAGAGAATCTGATGCTATTTCTATGCATGTTATTGACTGTAAAGAAACAAGAAATCTAATTGCAGCCGAAGAACTCAAGAAAATGAAAGATGGAGTGATTGTAGTCAACACGGCTGATAGGTGGTTAGTTAACGAAAAAACTATGGCTAAAGCCATTCAAGCGGGTAAAGTATGCGGTTATGCTTATGAGGCGGAAGATTTAGAGCATGGTCCTTTAGTAGGCCTAGAAAACGCCATTGGCATTAAAGGGTTTGGCTGGTATACCAAAGAAGCTCTGGAAAGATTAGCTCAAATTTGGATAGATAATATTATTGCTATTGCTAAAGGGAAGCCTCAAAATGTGGTTAATTAACAATTAAGCCACATGTAATAATCGTTAAGCCGCCTTTGGGCGGTTTTTTTGTTATCTGATATCTTCGTGAAAACTTTGGTAAAATTCCTATTTACAATTTTAACAAAATAATGCCATAATAATTCTATGTCCAATAATAATAAACTCCAAAATGGATTTGCTACCAAGAAAGATATTCAAAGACTTGAAAAAGTCATGAATCGACGCTTTGAACAAGTTGATAAAAGGTTTGTTCAGGTTGATAAGCGCTTCGAACAAGTTGATAAGCGCTTCGAACAAGTTAATGATCAGTTTAAATACTTTCGAGCTGACTTGAAAGAGGATTGGGATTTCTTTAAATCAGATGCTTTTCGCAAATTTGAACATCGCTGGCAGCAAAAAATCGACCCGATTTTAAAAGAAATTGAAAAACATCGGGAGAAAGAAGTAATCTTTTTTGAACAAAATCGCCGAACTCAAAATCTTATTGAAAAACTAGCTGAAAAAGTTGGCGTGGAGATTACAGATTAAGCGTTGGCTTTAAATAAAGATTTAACCGCCGTTTGGCGGTTTTTTATTGTCTATTATCTTCGTGAAACCTTGGGGTTGACAAGCTGTGAAAAGTGATCGAAAATGTATCAAAGTGGAAAAAAGCGGTGAAAAGTGGTGAATAAATATGCTTATCGGTCATTATACAACTAAAGCCGACCTTAAGGGTAGAGTCGCTCTGCCGATCAAGTTCAAGCAAGTTCTTGGGGCGAAACTGATTGTCACTGCCGGTTATGAGAAATCCTTAATGATTGTGGCTCCCAAAGACTGGCAAACAGTTGTTGGCCAAGTCACCAATCGGCAGTTAACCCTTGAACCGGCCCGGGCTACGGACAGGTTTTTGCTGGGTTCTGCCTTTGAAGTCGAGCTGGACAGTCAAGGCCGATTCATCATTCCTAAGTACTTAAGAGTCTATGCCGGGATCAAAACCGAGGTGGTTTTTTTAGGTGTCGGCAACCGGGTTGAAGTCTGGAGCCAAATCCGGTGGCAAAATTACGAGCAGTATCTTGAAAAAAATATCAGTCAACTTGGAGCCAAGCTGTCCGCCATCGAATGACAGACACGATTCTCCATCAACCAGTACTTTTACATGAAGTTATTGACTTACTAAATATTCAACCCCAACAGGTCTATCTTGATTGCACCGTCGGCTCTGCCGGACACGCCATTGAGATAGTCAAGAAAGGAGGTCGTCTCTACGGCTTAGACGTTGACCCTAAAGCTTTAAACAGAGCTAAAGAGCGCCTGACAGAATTGTCTACCCGCTTGTCCGCCTCTGGCGGAAACGCTTTTTTCCGCTTATACCAGTTTAACTTTAGTCGTTTAAAAGAATTTGCCAAACAGGTCAACTTAACCGCCGTTTCCGGAATTCTGATGGATCTTGGCTTATCCAGTGAGCAACTGGCGGACAAAACCCGTGGTTTTTCTTTTAACCTGGATGCTCCTCTGGACATGCGGGCCGATCCAAACTTAAAAGTTACCGCCGCTGACTTAGTCAACGGTTTAAATAAAGGAGAATTACATGAGCTTTTTCAAAAATTGGGTCAAGAGCACTATTCTTTACCAATTGCTGATAGTCTTGTTCGCTCCCGTCGACAAAAGCCAATTAACACCACCTTAGAATTGGCCCAATTGCTGGCTCGGGTGAAATCAAGGCGGGGAAAGATTCATCCGGCTACCCAAGTCTTCCAAGCCTTGCGTATAGCCGTTAACGATGAACTAAACAATCTAACCAAAGCCTTACCCCAAGCCGTTGAACTCTTAAGGCCTCACGGCCGGTTGATAATCATCAGCTTTCATTCTTTAGAGGACAGAATTGTTAAAAACTATTTTAAAACCAACCAACATTTAAAAATCTTAACCAAAAAACCTATTCAACCCTCAATCGGGGAAATAAACCAAAATCCTCGATCCAGAAGCGCTAAGCTTCGGGCCGCAGAAAAAATATGACCAGAGACGAAAAAATTCAACATCAGCTGTTAAGCCGCAAATGCCGGACTTGTTTCTGGTTGTCTCTGGGTTTGGTTTTTAGTCTGAGTCTGATTAAAATGATTCTCTCCAACCGACCGGCAACTTGGGGGAATAACCTGGAAGCATTAAAGCAGCAAGTCAATCAGCTTAAACAAGAAAATCAGTATTTAACCGCCCAGTTAGCCCTTAAACAGGGTGGTTTGATTCAGCTCCAACAACAGGCAAAAAACCAAGGCTTTACCGATAAACCTCAATTTAAATTCTTGACTCCTCTCGCGGCTGTGGCCCAAAAACTGCCATGAACGCTAAATGGCGCTTGCATTTAGTTACTTTTAGCTTTATTGTCTGCGGCTTTTTACTCTTAGCCCGATTGTTTTACTGGCAGGTTTTAGCCTCTGATCAATTAATCAATTTAGCTCAATCTCAACAGCAAACTACCTTGGAAGTTCCGGCCCAACGCGGACAAATTCTGTTTAGCGATAACACTGTTTTGGTGGCTAATCAGCCGGCTTATCAGGCGTATTTAATTAAAGATCGGCAACCAGCCGAAATCACCGGATTACCGGAAAAACTGGTTCCGATCATTTTCTCCTCTTTAACCCGCCCGGCATCCCCATCGGCTATTTTATCTGCTCAAGCCGATTTATCTGAACGCTTGTCTAATCCCGACTTATCCTGGTTGCTTCTGGCCAGAAAATTAACTCAAGAACAAAAATGGGCTTTGGAAAGCTTAGGTTTGACTAACTTAAATTTTCAAGCCGATCAATCTCGGCTCTACCCCGAAGCTTCTATGGCCGCTCATCTGGTTGGCTTTGTTGGTCAAAATGACCAGGCTAAAGATATTGGCCTCTATGGTCTGGAAGGTTTTTACCAGACTGAACTGGCCGGCCGGCCCGGTATTATCCGCCAGGAGCACGATGCCTTTAGCCAGCCGATTCTGTTTGGCCAATTTTTACAACAGGGATCAAAGAACGGCCGCCAGTTAAAGCTTCATCTTAATAAAAGCCTTCAGTTTTTAGTTGAGAAAAAACTGACTACTGCTTTAGACCGCTACGGCGCCAAAGCCGGTTCTGTCACAGTTATGGATCCGTTTACCGGCGCAGTTTTGGCTATGGCCTCTTTACCTGCCTATGAACCTAAGGAATACACGAGTTATGACCCCAAGTTGTTTTTAAATCCGGTCATTGCCGATGCTTTTGAGCCAGGCTCAATCTTTAAAATTTTTGTCATGGCTGCTGCCATCGACACTAATGCTGTTAAACCCGATACAATCTGTGATACCTGTGACGGCCCGATTAAAATTGATAAATACACCATTAATACTTGGGATAATAAATACCGACCTAATGAAACCGTGACCGATATTATTGTTCATTCAGACAATGTTGGCATGGTTTTTGTCGGTCAAAAGCTGGGCTTGGATAAGTTTTTGGACTACTTTAAAAAATTCGGTTTAACCCAAAAAACTAATATTGATCTTCAGGATGAACTGGTGCCTGAATCCCGGCCTGATGACAAATGGACCTATGTTGATCTGGCCACTGCCAGCTTTGGTCAGGGTTTTGTGGTTACCGGCATCCAGCTGCTGCAGGCTGCAGCCGCTATTGCCAATGGCGGCAATCTGGTTCAACCTCAGTTGGTTAATCAAGTCATCGGTGACCGCCAAACCATCACTCTTCCGGTCAAGCTAAAAAACCGGGTTATTTCTCAGGATACGGCTCAAAAAGTCACTGACATGATGGTCGCTGCCGCCAAAGAAGGTGAGGCCAAATGGACTAATGTTAAAGGCTACAAAATTGCTGGAAAAACCGGCACGGCTCAAGTGGTTGTTGGCGGCAAATATGCGCAGGAGTTAACCAACGCTTCTTTTATCGGCTTTGCTCCGGCTGACAAACCCAAGTTCGTCATGCTGGTTACCTTAAAAGAACCCTCTTCTTCTCCCTGGGCCTCAGAAACCGCTGCCCCGCTCTGGTTTTCCATCGCCCAGGATCTCTTAAACCACTTTAATGTAGTTCCCGGAGAATAACAGCCTTTATCCTTGGGTTTCTCTACGAAGAACCTGAGTCGACTCTGCAGCTATTCTTATTTTGGTCTTCCATTTCTTGCCATACCCTACCGGCGCCACCCTCTTCGACTGCATCTAGTTCTAGATCTTCGTATTTTGGATCCATGGGCATATTAACATGATATTACAAAAAGTAACTGATTATTTCCACTCTTGTAATAGGTTCTAACGTCATTCGCTAGATCACCCATCGGTTTTTTACTCAAGAGAATTCCCCACTCGAAGATCATCTTAAACCGACTGCTGGAGAGAATAAATTTGACTAATCACATTTCTTCTGTTAAGATCTTGATTCATGTTATTCTATAAATATTTAACTAGCCGCCGTGATCTCCGTACTAGCCTTTCGGAGGTTTTGTTGTAGTAATAATTAATACACGTCTGCAAGACACGCCTCCGCAAGGAGGTTTTTTTGTGTCTTGCAGATTAAAAGGAATATATGAAACAAGAAACAAATGATTCTTTTAATGAATTAATGCAGGCGGTGGAAGCTGCCGGCGGCTGGGATGGTTATTATCAAATATCCTATAAAGAAGAGCTAAAAAGACGACAGCAGCGGGTTAAGGAGTTTGATTATACGTCTTCGGCAGACTCGGCCGATCGACATATTTATGCCGAAGATCTGTCCGAAATTGAACAAATCCAGACGATGTTTTCGA
>CAYICL010000029.1:0-317 GCA_964361885.1 uncultured Pseudomonadales bacterium | reverse complement strand
AGGCATTAAGCGAATATGGCTATAGACAGGATAACCTGTTTCTAAGGCTAGAGCACACTCGGGACTACTATGGTAGTGTTTTACTGCCGATGAAGAAGTTGGTTGAGCAGGGTAAAACACAGGAGGCCGTTGATCTTTTCTCTCAGCCGCGTCACTATCACAGGTAAATAAACCAAGAAAGGGGTCGAACAAGGCCCCTTTCTTTAGGTTCTAACGTCATTCGCTAGATCACCCAAATTACGGCACCAAAGTTATCGCCACACCTTTTTTGTCTGCCCTGGCGGTTCTGCCGATTCTATGAATATAGTCTTCTTGTG
>CAYICL010000028.1:0-9800 GCA_964361885.1 uncultured Pseudomonadales bacterium | reverse complement strand
TAATGCTATCCAGATTCATCCCTGTGTTTGTGCCGGTTACACCGCCGACTTTGACGGTGACCAAATGGCCATCCATGTACCTTTATCCAAAGAAGCCAAAAAAGAAGCTATTAACTACATGATGCCCGGTCACAATCTTTTAAAACCCGCCGATGGTTCACCCATTACCATTCCTAATAAAGAAATGGCCCTGGGTGTCTATTACTATACTTCCGTTAACCCCAACCTTGAGCCTGACTCTACCATTTACGGTTCTGCTGTTGAAGCCATCTTGGCTTATCAATCCGGCCGGCTTAAATTGCGCCAACCCATTAAAATCAATTTAGACAAAAAAATTATTGACACCACTGTTGGCCGAGTGTTCTTTAACGAAGTTTTACCGCCAACCTTGCGTTTTATCAATAAAAGTGTTAACTCCGGTGCGATTAAAGCCCTGATCAAAGAAGCCATTGGCCTTTGCAGCGAAGCTGAAACCTCTCAGTTAATTGATGATCTTAAGCGGCTTGGTTTTAACGGTGCCACTTTATCCGGCTTATCCGTGTCCGTGTCTGACTGTAAAATCATTCCTGATAAGGATCAATTAATTAAAGCCGCCAACAAAAAAGCTTTACTCATTGAAGAAAACTACAAAAACGGTCTCATCACTCAGGAAGAAAAACGCCGTCTTTCTAACGAACTCTGGATGGACACCACTGACACAATTGCTGAAAAAACCTGGGCTCACTTTGAGCCGGAAAATGCCGTCAAACTGATCATTGACTCCGGCGGTACCCGGGCCTCAAAAGACCAAGTTAAACAGCTGGCTGCCATGAGGGGGTTAGTCGTTGACCCTTTGGGTAAAATCGTTGAACTGCCGACTAAATCTAACTTTAGAGAAGGTTTGTCTATCTTTGAGTACGTCACTTCTTCCCGCGGCTCTCGCAAGGGTTTAACCGACTCGGCTATTAAAACCGCTGATGCCGGTTACTTAACCCGCCGTTTGGTCGATGTCGCCCACGACATGATTATTCGTCTTACCGACTGTGGCACCAAAAATTATTTAGAACTTTCTAGTCTGGACAAAAGAACCCAATCTCTTGCCGTTCGTCTCACCGGCCGCTATTTGGCCGAAAAAGTCATTAACCCAACCACCAAGAAAGTCTTGGCTAAAAAAGGCAAACTAATTGATGAAGATTTGGCACTAAATCTTGTTAAAGACGGAGTCGATAAAGTTAAGGTCCGTTCTCCTTTAACCTGCGAATCCAGTTATGGCCTTTGTGCCACTTGTTATGGTTGGGACTTTTCCACTAAAAAGCCGGTAACTATTGGTGCTCCGGTCGGCGTTATTGCCGCTCAGTCAATCGGCGAGCCGGGCACTCAGTTAACTATGAGAGTCAAACACTTCGGGGGTATCGTCGTTTCCGACGTCACCCAGGGTTTGCCCCGGGTTGAGGAAATCTTTGAAGCCAGAAATCCCAAAGTGATTTCCCCTTTGGCCGAAATTGCCGGCAAGGTCAGTCTTAAAGAAACCAACCAAGGTTATGATGTTACTATTACTCCTGTCCATGACAAAACCGGCGCCAAAACTTACTTAGTTCCCCTAACCCTAATCTTAAAAGTTAAAGCCAATCAGTTGGTAGGTGTTGGCGAACAGCTGGCGTCGGGCGCTTTAAATATTAAAACTTTACTTGCCACTAGGGGTTTGCTCGGCACTCAGGAATATTTGATCGAAGAAGTCCAGTCCGTCTATGAATCTCAGGGTATTCCCATTCATGACAAGCATTTTGAAGTCATTGTGCGAAAAATGTCTGACAAATTCCGCATCGAAACCGTCGGCGACACCAATCTGTTAATCGGCGAGTTTATCGAAAAAACCCGTTTTGAAGAAGAAAATAGCCGGGTCAAGTTGGAAAAAGGCCAGCCGGCCACCGCCAAACAAGTGGTTTTAGGCATCACCCGGTCATCTTTGCACACCGAGTCCTGGCTTTCCGCCGCCTCCTTCCAGCACACCTCGGCTGTTTTAACCAAAGCTGCCGCCAACGGTAAAGTGGATAAACTCTTAGGCTTAAAAGAAAATGTTATAATTGGCCGGCTCATTCCTACCAATGAAGAACGGGCCAGGCTTGATAATTCAACCAATTAAAGTCTAACTTATGCCAACAGTTAATCAACTGATCAGAAAAAGACGCCATTCTAAGCCTAAAAAGGTTAAGGTCACTGCTTTAAGAAAAACCTTTAATCTTAAAGACAGGCGGATGGTCTATACCGTCAACCCTCAAAAGCGGGGAGTCTGTACTGTGGTTAAAACCATGACTCCCAAAAAGCCCAACTCGGCGCTGCGTAAAGTTGCCCGGGTCAGGTTGTCCAACAAACAAGAAGTGACTGCTTACATTCCCGGTGAAGGTCATAATCTGGCCGAACACTCGATTGTTTTAATCAGGGGTGGCCGGGTTAAAGATCTTCCTGGCGTTAAATACCATATTATCCGCGGCCGCTACGACTCTTCGGGCGTTGAAAACCGTAAAAGCTCCCGATCCAAATACGGCACCAAAAAATCCGGCGCTACCACCTCGGTCGCTGCCGCCACTGCCGGCGCCAAACCTACTGAAGCCAAATCGGCTCCGGCCGCCGAAGCTTAAACCTTATGCCAAGAGTTAAAAAAGTCCACCCAAGAATCATCAATCCCGATCCGGTCTTAAACAACCGTTTAATTGCCAAGCTTATCAATAAAATCATGCGGGACGGTAAAAAATCTATTGCCCAAAAACATGTCTATCAGGCCCTGGAGATCATCAAAGCCAAAACTAAGGAAGATCCTTTAATTGTTTTAAGACAAGCTATTGATAATGCTAAGCCTAATATGGAAGTCAGATCCCGCCGGGTCGGTGGCGCTGCCTATCAAGTACCTACGCCTGTCAAAGGCGATCGCCGGGAGTCTTTAGCCATCCGCTGGTTGATTGCTGCTGCTCGGGCCCGCTCCAACCGTGAATATCATCAATTCTCCGAAAAACTGGCCGCCGAATTCCTGGATGCCGTCCAAAACCAAGGCGGTGCGGTCGAGAAAAAGATCCAAACTCATAAAATGGCCGAAGCTAATAAGGCTTTTTCTCACTTTCGCTGGTAGTATTGTTATTTTCTTCGCCTGCAAAATCACCTACAGGGTCTCTCCCTGTAGGTTCTACCGGGACTGTTTTATTCAATAATTTATCGAGCCAAACACTAGTCAAAGTCTTGTCCGCCGATTTATAAGTTATAAGATATTTGTGCTTATAATACTTCTAATATTCCAGTATTATTAAATCCGTGAATCATTTTTCTCGTTTTTTCCACTCTAAACCTTTCAAACTGGCCACTATCATCTTGGGAATAGTTTTTATCCTTTTGGCCGTTATTGTTTCCATTGACCCTCGGCCTTTCCTTCAATTCGGTTATTTGGGTGTCTTCGTCTATAACCTTTTCGGTCCCGGCACTTTTTTAATTCCTACCCTTTCCCGCCACATGAACGTCATTCTTTTAAGCCTGGTTACTGCTGCCGGCATGGCCCTTAATGACTCGGTCTCCTGGCTGGCCGGCAAAAACGGGGACATTGTTTTCCCTCGAGGCCGGCGGGTCGCCCGCATCGAAGCCGCGATTAAAAAATACGGCCCTTTTGCTCTGTTTTTCTGGGCGATCATTCCTTTTCCCTATGACTTTATTGCCGTTATCGCCGGCTATCTCAAGCTTCCTTTTAAGCGTTTTTTAATTCCCACTTTTCTCGGTCGCTTAATCCGTTTTCTCCTCATGGGCTTCGGCATTGTTGCCATCTGGGGCAAAGTCGGGTTATAATTTTAACAAACCTTATGCCTACTGTGCCTTCACTCCCCACTTTTGTTACCCCGCAATCTCAACCAACTCCTCCTGTTTCCGAACCAATGCTGCCCTCTATTCCTCCCGAACTCCCAAAAACCTTCCCCAAATGGATAATCATTGGCATCATCCTTCTTCTTCTTGCCGCCACCTCTGTTTTTGCCTACAAATACTATCAATTAAAACAACCAACTTTTAACCCTCAACCCACTCCAACTCCCCAAACCACCAATATCAATCCATCTCCCACCCCCGACCCAACCGCCAACTGGAAAACATATACTAACGACGAATTTAAGTTCTCACTTAGGCACCCAAACTCATGGGACACAAAAATGCTAGGTTCCGATAATTCAAAAACTCTAATTATTGCTCCCCAAGACACAATTGTAAAACTTCCAAATGAAGGGTTTGGTGGAGGATCATTTCTTACTTTATCTGTAAATTTCTACAAACAACCCCAATCAACACCAAAAACGGATGAATCCCAGCTAATAAGTCAGGTTTCGTCTATTACGCTAGACCATAAACCCGCCCAAAGATACACGACACAAATTCTTCAAGACCTCCCTGGGTTTTCTAAGGGAGACGTTATCGACACAGTAGTGATAGAAAACAACGGTTTATACCTAAAAATAGACTTTATGAAAAAAGAATACAAAACAATTTTTGACCAAATCCTCTCCACTTTTAAGTTTACTGAAGAAAACCAAAGCAAAATCGATTGTAAAGACCCAAGGCCGGAAGTTTGCACAATGGAATGCATCCAAAACCCTCCATATATCTGCGGATCGGATGGAAGAAGCTACTGCACAGTTTGCCAGGCTTGCGCAAATAAAAGCGTTGCGTGGTACGAAATGAAAACTTCCGCCTGCGGAGAATTCGCAAACTAAGAACTAGAAACTAGATACTAGGCGCTAGTAATCCTATGCTATTATTAATTTGAATGGAAAATACGAATATCCAAAGTCCAATTTCTGAACCCGTTTCCAGTCCTACTCCGGTTTCTGAGCCAAAGACTAACAACCATAAACCAATAGCTATCTTTTCCTTTTTTGTCCTTGTACTTTTAGCCTGTATTGTTTACCTTACCTATCAAAACTTCCAGCTAAGAAAACAGATCGTTTCTTACCAAGAGTCGCAAAACAATCCTCAAAGCTGCCAGACTTGTAATGCTAAATCCGACCAGTCATGCCCAAAATTAACTTCATGCTTTATTCCGTTAGGGGCAACAACGGGGTTTTGTCTACCTGTACTCAAAATGGGGCAGGTTTATTCAGAAGAACAAATAATAAAAATGTGCGGAGAATACCCAAACACCACAGACTCAACTGCAAATTGGAAAATATATACCAATGATGGTATTTCTTTTAAATATCCTAGTGATTGGATTCAAGCACCCAAGCAATCATCGGGAAGTGGTTGGAGCGTTGAAATTACAGACACTCAAAAAGTCTACGCCATTACTTTCTCCTCGTTTGGAAATTACAACCAACAAACTGGAAAGCCCTATACAACTGTAGCTGATTTCCTAGGTTTTCCATATCAACTAAAAACAGTAGACATGGATGGCATACAAGCATTGCAAGGACTTCCCAGGGCCGGTTCCGAAAATGCCAATGCAGTATATTTTTTCTCGAAAGACGCAAAATCCATCTATACATTGGGGTTTGATACTGATAGGAACAAACCAGATAAAATTCAAGATGGTCAGGCAATCTTTGACCAAATCCTCTCCACTTTTGAATTTATCAACGATCAGTCTAAAAAATGTACTCAAAACGAGGATCCTTGTGATCCGCAAAGTTGCGACTACAATTTAAATCAATGCAACAAAATATAATCCAGGCATCTCAACCTCAAACTGTTCAATCAATCGAACCGGTAACTCCTTTAAAACCTCCCAAGAAAAAGCTTCTCAAATGGATAATTGCAGCCGTCATTATTATTCTCCTTGGAGTGGCAATTTTTTATTTCCAGCAATCATTGGCGATTAAACAAATTTCCGGCTACGAAGACTGTATCCAAGCTAAAGGTAGTCTCATTCAGGAATCATATCCGGCTGTTTGCGTGACCAAGGATGGCCGTAGATTCACCCAAAATTTAATTCCGCCCACACCCAGTCCTGCCGCAGAAAATGAAGTTTTAGGATTTCAAACTACTGCCTGTTGTTCTTGCCCGACCAAAGTTTCTGCCTCTATAATTGGCACAAACGGTTGGGTAATTTACGAAAAAGGTAAAAACTATTCCAGTCTATTACCCGATGAGTGCAAGAGGGTTAATTGCGCACCCTGCCCCCCATTGGAAGAAACTTCTGCAAAGGCGAAAGAATGTTATGCAAAAACCCAATGTGAAGGGCCTATGCCTTGCATGGCCAACCCGGCCTCTGTTTTTTGCACCTGCATGGGCGGGGAACTGGAAACTAGGGAAAACGACCAAGGCCAGTCTGGTGTTTGCCTGATTGACGGTCAGGAGTATGACGAATGGGAATATTTTAGAAAAATGAATCCTAGCCCCAACCCCTACACTCAATAGTTTCTTCTCGACAAACCCCCTTAAATTGTGTACAATAACTCAACAATATGAAAACAATTAACTTGAAAAAAACTCTAGCTAAATATAAATCCGGTTGGGTGGCTTTAAACAAACAATTTAAAGTTGTTGATCATGCCAAAAGTTTTAACCTTATTGCTGACAGAGTTGCTAAAATGAAAGACATTGTCTTGATGCCGGCCTCCAACGATTATTCTGGTTTAGTGACCCGTTTTCATGCCTAAATTTCCTTACATTGTTATTCCTGGTAAAGATAATGATGTTTACAAGCCTTGGATCAGTGTCAATCTTAATTACCTTAAAACCCACAAAATCACTCCGCCAATTTGGGCGTTAATTGATTCTGGCGCTGACAACTGTTTATGTTCTATGGAAATCGGTTTCTGGTTGGGGATTAAGTTCAAAAAACAGCCTCAAAAAGTATTTACTGCCGCCAATGGTCAACAATTTAGCGGTTTTAAAGAAAGAATTAAATTATTCTTTGCCGGAGAGGATTACCAGTGCGATTTTTATTTTTCCCAAACGATACCCGTTAAGGCGCCAATAATTCTGGGTCAAAATGGCTTTTTTAACAGACATAAAGTGACTTTTGACTTACCCAATAAAGAATTGGAAATAATCTAGTTTCAGTTTCCGGTGACTCCGGGGACTCTCCGGAGACGGGGATCGAAAAGACTGACTGGGGTAAGGTCTTTTGATCTACAAGGACTGTCCTTGTAGATCTTGTAGATCACTCTGATTGACGGTCAGGAGTACGACGAATGGGAATATTTTAGACAAATGAATCCTAATCCCAACCCCTACACTCAATAGTTTCTTCTCGACAAATTCATCTTTTTTGTGTACAATACTACTCACTATTAACTAATGCTATTTCTCTTAAAGCCAATCGCTTCAAAAGAGAAGCGATTTTTTATTGCCATCTATGATTGACCAGTCAGATACAGTTAAAAAAAGACAAGTGCCGCTTGAGAAAATCAGGAATATCGGCATCATTGCCCATATTGATGCCGGTAAAACCACTACTACCGAGCGGATCCTTTTCTATACCGGTAAATCCTACAAGATGGGTGATATTGACGAAGGCACCACTCAGATGGACTGGATGGAACAGGAAAAAGAACGCGGCATTACCATTATGTCTGCCGCTACCACGGCTTTTTGGACTCCCACCCTGCCCGGCCCCGTTGACCAAAGCGAATACCGCATTAATATTATTGACACTCCCGGCCATGTGGACTTCACCGCCGAAGTTGAACGATCTTTGCGCGTTTTAGACGGGGGGATTACTATTTTGGATGCCGAAGAAGGCGTTCAGTCCCAATCCGAGACCGTCTGGCATCAGGCCGACAAATACAACGTTCCCCGGCTCTGTTTTGTCAACAAAATGGACAAGATGGGGGCTGACTTTTTGGCCACGGTTAACGACATCAGAGACCGTTTGGGTGCCAATCCGGCGGTCATGACCTTACCTATCGGTGTCGAAGCTTCATTTTCAGGCGTAGTTTTGCTTTTGGATCAAAAAGCCTTGATTTGGAAATCAGACAAAACCGGGGCTAAATATGACGTCGTTGATGTTCCTGCCAACATGAAAGACTTGGTTAAAGAACACCGGTCCAAACTGATCGAGCAGATCTCCGAGCATGACGACGCCTTATTACAGCAATTTTTAGACGGTAAGGAGTCTGACCTTAAAACCCTTAAAACTACCCTTAGAAAAGCCACTTTGGCTTACAAACTGGTCCCGACTTTCTGCGGTTCGTCTTTAAGAAACAAAGGCGTTCAGCCGCTTTTGGACGCCGTCGTTGACTATCTACCCAGCCCTTTGGACATTCCCGATATCACCGGCACTAATCCCAAGAAACAAAGCCAGGAAACCCGGTCTCATCAAAAAGACGCTCCCTTTACCGGCTTGGCCTTTAAAGTCCAAACCGATCCTCATGTCGGCCGTTTAACTTATGTGCGCGTCTATTCCGGCACTTTAGCTTCCGGCAGTTACACCTTAAACTCCACCAGGGGAGAAAAAGAAAGAGTCGGCCGGTTGCTCTTAATGCATGCCAACAACCGCGAAGAAATCAGTCAGGCTTTTGCCGGCGAAATCGTGGCCGTGGTCGGTTTGAAAAAAACCACTACCGGTGACACTCTTTGCGATGAAACCCACCCGATTGTCTTGGAAGGTATCTCCTTTACCGATCCGGTTATCTCTCTGGCCATCGAGCCCAAAACCAAGGCCGATCAGGAGAAAATGGGCTACGCCTTAAACCGCTTATCCGATGAAGATCCGACCTTTACTATCAAATCCGATCCGGAAACCGGCCAGACTATTATCTCCGGCATGGGTGAGCTGCACCTGGAAATCCTAGTCGACCGGATGAAGCGCGAATTCAAAGTCGAAGCCAATACCGGCAAGCCTCAAGTGGCTTATAAAGAAACCATTAAAAAGATCGCAGAAGCCGAAGGTAAATACATCAAGCAGTCTGGTGGCCGCGGTCAGTACGGCCACTGTTTCTTAAGAGTTGAGCCCAAAGCCAAAGGCGAGGGTAATGAATTTGCTTCCGAAGTCGTTGGCGGCCGCATTCCCCGGGAATTTATCCCGGCGATTGAAAAAGGCGTTAAAGAAGCCTTGGAAAACGGCGTCATTGCCGGTTTTCCCCTGGTTGATATGAAGGTGGTGGTTTACGACGGCTCTTATCATGATGTTGACTCTTCAGAAATTGCCTTCAAAATTGCCGGCTCCATGGCGGTGCAGTCAGCCGTTAAGCAGGCCGCGCCGGTTCTTTTGGAGCCGATCATGAAAGCCGAAGTCTCCACCCCTGAAGAGTTTATGGGCGAGGTCATTGGCGATCTTTCCAGCAAACGGGCCCAGATTCAAGGCACCAACAAAAGGGGTAAAATGACCATTATTACCGCTTTGGTGCCTCTGGCGGAAATGACTCAATACGTCACTGTTTTACGCTCCATGTCTCAAGGCAGAGCCAGTTTTTACATGGAACCTTCCCACTATCAGGAAGTTCCCCAAAATATCGCCGGCCAAATCATTGCCAAGCATAAACCGTCCTCGGTTCAAGCTGAGGATGAAAAAAACTAAATTTATGAGTAAAATATACCAAGTTCGATTAATAATTAGTTAAAAATAATCTAAGGAGGCCACATGGCTACTTTTCAAAGAACCAAACCCCACCTTAACGTCGGCACTATTGGTCATGTCGATCATGGCAAGACCACTTTATCTGCCGCTATTACTCAATATCTAGCCAAGAAAAATCAGGCAGAGGCTATGAAGTTCGAAGACATTGATAAGTCTCCGGAAGAGCGGGAGCGGGGTATTACTATTTCCATTACTCACTTGGAGTATGAGACCGACAAGCGTCACTATGCCCATATTGACTGCCCCGGTCATAAAGACTACATCAAGAACATGA
>CAYICL010000027.1:0-10049 GCA_964361885.1 uncultured Pseudomonadales bacterium | reverse complement strand
GTACCAGACGGACAAGCCGCATCCGTATGGAGGCGAAGAGAGGAATGAGGAAAAGGTCAAAGCTGAACTTAGAGCCAGGCGACTGTCTGCGTTTAGCAGTGTCAGCAGCGTGTCGGTGGGGGCGGATTTTGGCTCAGGCCAGACCAATAACGTCGCTGTATCAGGAGATGCAGGGACAGAGAGTTTTTCCGGGAGCGAGTTTAAAAGCTACTTTAATTTAAGGGCACCGGCCAATATTCAGATCGTTGGGCCGTTATATAATGTAGAGAAGAGATAAATTTATGCCGGACATATTTGTGGCTGATCAGAAGTCCACTCCGGGAGAGTCCACGCCAGAGGGCGGGCAGGCGTCAAGCGCCACTCTTGGAGTGAAAGCAAAAACACAAGAACAGAGAAAGTTTGGTCTTGGACCAAGATACGTAACCGTGGCCGAGAGGTTGCTCAAAGAACGCAAGATTGGCAGAATTAAGACTTTTAATATTTTGCCGGGCAGAATCAGATTTGAAAACCAGGAGGCCAGAGAGAGGATAATCTTACTTTTGCGTCAGCATTGGGTGACCCAAGTTTATTGGATTGCGGGAACATTACTGGGTTTGCTGGTGCCGTTGATTTTTGTTTGGGTGCCGATTCTTAACTTTCTGCCGGCTAACTATCAATTCATGTCGTTAGTGGGTTGGTATTTACTGTTAATTGCTTATATTTATGAAAAATTTATCAGTTGGTATTATCAGGTGTTTATCATTACCGACGAACGGGTGATTGATATCAATTTTCACAACCTGATTTACAAAGAGTTATCCGAAACCAAGATTGACAATATTCAAGATGTGACTTACCGCCAGGGTGGAGTTTTAAGGGCGGTTTTCAATTTTGGCGATGTCTTCATCCAGACTGCGGGAAAAGAGAGGGAGTTTATGATTGAAGGCGCGCCGGAACCGAACCGGGTAGTTAAGATTATTAATGAGTTAAAATTAGAAGAAGAGCATGAAAAAATGATGGGAAAGGTGAGGTAGGAGAAAATTAATTTATGACACCGTTTGATAAACTACTGCAATTTTTAGTTAAAAGCTGGCGGCTGGATATAGTTATTCTGGGGAAGCTGGGGGCGCTGTTATTATTGTTTTTATTTTTTTGTTTTTCTTTAGTAGTAGTCAGGCAAGTTCACTTAATGAGCCAAACGGTTAATACCCAGCTGGATAAGCCATTAATGTGGGCAGGCAGAGGTTTAGTGGGGTTAGCCATTTTGGTCTTTATTTTAGGTTTAGTTATTTTGTAAGCTGATATATATGGAATTAAAAACATCAAAAATTGTGGGAGCAGCCAATCAAACTACCTGGTCGCAGGTGCATGTGTTCCCGCCCCAGCCAGAGGCTGGTCAGCCTTTGGCTGAAGAGAAACTTCAGTCTCATGGCCAGTTGCTGGCAGCGCTGTCTTTTAAAGCGAAACACGAAGGGATTGAAGTCAGTTCGTTCGGGACGGAAATAATCAAACGGCTGCAGGAGATGTATTATTCAAACGAGAGCGAGAAGGTAATCAAAAAAGTGGCTCAAACAATGGAAAGCTTGGCGGCAGAGTTTTTAAGCGAGGTGGAGTTAAATTTGGTTTTGGCAGTGGTTTGGCAAGATTTTTTGTATTGCGGCAAGGCGGGGGGCGGCCAGGTGTATTTAAAACGGGGTGAGGCATTGGTGAAGTTATTAAGCGAAGCGGAGGAAACAACGGTAGTGTCAGGCAGCTTAAAAGATCAGGATAAGTTATTGATAGGTACGGGTCAGTTTTTCCGGATTGTCCCGGAAGAAACATTAAAACCAATAATGGAGCAAACAGATGATCAGCAGGCAGAAGAAGCTTTAGCGGGAATAGTGCATGGTCATGAAACCAATTCACAGACAGCAGCAGTATTGGTAAGGGCAGGTAAGCAGTTAGAAGTAAAAGCAGAGGCAGAACCAGCAACAGAAGAAGTGATTGGAGTAAAAGAAGAGAATAAATGGAGGGTTAAATGGCAAACATTGGCGGAAAAGGGTTGGTTGTGGTTAAGGCGGTTTAAGGTCAGGGGCGGGGGCCTAAACCTAAGAAAGCAGCAGAAGTCCGCGGCGACAGTGGCGCTGGTTTTAGTGTTAGTCTTTGGAGTGAGTTTGGTGTTGGCAGGCAGAAAACGACAAAAAACTAAAGCAGAAACCAGATATCAGGCAGTGGTGGAAGAGGTTAGATACAAGTACGACGAAGCCAAGGGATTATTAAGCTTGAATCCTTTGAGGGCCAAGTCGCTTTTAAAAGACAGCCAGGCGTTGATGACTCAATATGAGACAGAAAGCGGTAAGGAGTTAAGCGGCGAGCTGAAAGATTACCAGCTAAAGATAGAGGAAACTTTGGGTTCTGTGCAGCGGGAGTATCAGCTGGAGTCGGCTCAAGAATGGTATGATTTTGGTTTGGTTAAAGAAGGGTTTAAGGGGAGCGATTGGGAGAGTGAAGAGAATGAAGCTTTGGTTTGGGATGCAGTCAGCCGGAGTTTGGTGAGTCTTAATTTAGAGACTAAAGCAGCCAAGGTGGTGTTGGGCGGAGACAAGCTTAGCGGCGGTGAGTTGGTGGGTTTGGCAGGAGAGAGAGGCTTGGTGGTGAGCAAAGACAGGGTGACAGTAGTTGAGGTTAAAGAAGGGAAAGTGGTGGCGGAAGTAGGAGCAGACGGGTGGGGAACAATTCAAGACGCGGTGGGGTTTGGGGGCAACCTGTATTTACTGGACAAAACCGTTAAGGGGCAGATCTGGAAATATTTGGGGGTGGAGGCAGGTTTGTCAGGAAAAAGGAGCTATTTAAAAGGAGAAAGTTATGATTTAAGCGAGGCGGTGAGTATGGCAATTGACGGTTCGGTCTGGGTGTTGTTTTCAGACGGAACCATTGCCAAATATGTCCAGGGAGTTAAAGATGTGTTTGTGGTGGCGGGTTTGGATAAGGCCTTTGATGAACCGGTTAAAATTTTTACCAGTCCGGAAACGGAAAGTGTCTATATTCTGGACAGGAAAAATACCCGGGTGGTGGTGATAGCCAAAAACGGGGAGTACAAAGCCCAATATGTCTGGCCGGGGATTGCCGGGGTGAAGGATTTAATCGTTAATGAAACTCAAAAGAAGATATTTTTACTGACTGGGGAAAAGATATTTACAGTTGAGCTGAAATGAAGAAAGTGATTAACAGAAAAGCCAGATTTAATTATGAACTACTGGAGCGAGTGGAGGCCGGGGTGGTGTTGACCGGGGCAGAGGTAAAAAGCACCAAGCGGGGACAGATCAGTTTAAACGAGAGTTTTGCCAGAGTCGACGACAAGGGAGAAGTGTGGTTGGTTAATTGCCACATTCATCCGTATCAGTTTGCTGATAATACGGATTATGAGCCGACCAGGTCGAGGAAACTGCTGTTAAAAAAAAGCGAGATATTAAGCCTAGTTAAAAAAATCGAGGGCAAGAAACTGGCTTTAGTGCCAACCGCAGTCTATACAAAGAGAGGCAGAGTTAAGGTGGAGTTGGCGATGGCCAGAGGGAAAAAGTCCTGGGATAAAAGAAGAACGATTAAAGAAAGGGAGCAGAAACGGGAAGCCAGGCGGATAATGCGGGATAAGGGTTGACAACTTTATATACATATACTAATATGTATGTGTATGTTAACCAAAAGAACCAATTTATTGTTTGAGGAAGAATTGTGGCAGTTATTGGCGGCTAAGGCGGCCGAGAAAGAGTTGTCAGTGGGTGAGTTAGTCAGGCAGGCGGTCCGGCGGGTTTATATTGAGGATAATCAGGGTAGGATCTTACAAGCTAGCCGGAAAATTTTAGCCAACAGAAAATTCGGCCGGAAAATAGCTTATCAAGCCTTGATTAATTATGGCCGCAAGAATTAAGGGAAAAACTTTTGTCGTCGACGCTTCTTTTGTTTTGGCTTATTTGTTACCAGACGAGCGGGCAAAAAAAGTTGACGAGGTTTTTGAGCGTTACGCTAAAGGGGAAATTAAGTTGATTTCCAGCCAATTGTTGTTATTTGAGGTGCTGAATGGTTTAAGGAGTGCGGTTTTACAGAAGAGATTGGAGCAAAAACGGGCGTTAATTTTAGCTAAGGCTTTTTTGGATCTGGAAATTAAGGTTGAGGAAGAAAATTTCGAGGCAGTTTTTAAACTGGCCTTAAAGAGAAAGATTACGGTTTACGACGCCGGTTATTTATGGTTGGCTTTGAAGAAAAAAGTTAAGCTGTTAAGTTTGGATAGATCTTTACGGGGTGGTATAATATAACAGTCGGGGATGAGTTGCTTCGACGAAATAAGCACTTTGAAAACCAGCAAGCAGACTTTGACCGGTAGTCTTTCAGCCATAGGCTGATCGTCCTTTGGACGAAAAAATCGATCAAACCATAACTGCAAATTCATTTGTCAGTAAAGTAAAGACAATTGCGGCTGACTTGTTCAGTCCAGTTTTTACTCCTAACACTTTGGCTTTTGCCAGAGCATAAGGCATTCTTTTTAATCTATACCTGGGGAGATTTTAAAGAGTGTAAACAAACTCAGGTGGTAAGTCCGCAGCGACTCGAGCGGGCCCAAACTAAAGAGTCAAACATTTCGTCCGTCAAACGGCGGACTAAGCTTGTAGAAGGTTTTTTTAGTTTAATTTCGGACGAGGGTTCATAACCCTCCATCTCCACCCCGCAAATTCAAAAAAACCCGCTTTTTAGCGGGCTTTTTTGAAGCGGGGTAGGCTCGCTTTGGCATTGCCAAATTTGCGAGCCACCCCTTACAATATAAATAATGTACTTTACCTATGTTTTATTAAGTAAAAAAGACAATAAGTTGTATATTGGTTATAGCGCTAATTTAAAACAAAGATTGGAAAAACATTTAACAGGAAAAGTACAAGCAACAAAAAACAGACGGCCACTAATTTTGATTTATTATGAAGCTTACTTAAATAGAGCCGATGCGAAGGGAAGAGAGAAATTTTTAAAAGGTGGATCAGGTCATAAGTATCTATATAAACAATTAAGTCATTATTTTTATGCCTCTAGTTGATTGGTTGTATCCAAAGAAATGTATGGGGTGTAAGCGGACAGGCAGTTTTTTGTGTTCCGGTTGTATTAAGTTGATTAAGGTGAGAAATGATTGGGTGTGTCCGGAGTGTAATAAACTAAGCACAGGCGGGCGGGTGCATTTAGGTTGTCAAAGAAAGCAGAGTTTGACCGGATTGGTGAGTTTGTATGAGTATCAAGGTTTGGCAAGACTGGGAATTAAAGGCCTGAAATATGAGTTTTTAAAAGATATGAAAGAGGAGTTATTAAACTTAATCGCCAGAGGATTAAAGGAAAAATTGAAGGATAAACAAGGTTGGGAGTGGAAACGGTTTTTAAGCAAAAAACCGGCGGTGGTACCGATGCCGCTTTACTGGCGGAGACAGAATTGGCGGGGGTTTAATCAGGCAGAGATAATCGGGAAGTTGACAGCAGAGATTATAAATCTGGATTTTAAAGCAGATGGTTTAGTCAGACAGAAATCAACCAAGCCCCAGGTAAGTTTAAAAAAAGAAGAGAGAAGCAGGAATATTCAATGGGCTTTTAAGGCGGGAGAGGGGTTGAGGGGAGTGAAAAGAGCTTTGTTGATAGATGATGTTTGGACAACCGGAGCCACCATGAGAGAGGCGGGTAAGGTGTTAAAAAAAGCCGGAGCCAAAGAGGTGTGGGGAATGACTTTAGCTAAATAAACTTTCTTAGGAGGTTAAGAGCCTTTTGTTTAGATTTTTCAGTGACCCGGATATAGACTAAACCTTGATAGGGTTGGCCGTAAAAGATAGCGGTTTTTAAAGGTGAGAGTAAGATCAGCGGTAAAACCGCCAGATCCTCCTCGCCGTTAACCATCAGGCATTGATTGGTTTTTTTTAGGCAAAGCTGAAGCTGATTAACCAAATCAAGGGTGATGGTGGCCGTCGGGTTGCTGGCATAGCGGGAAATAGTCAACAGTTTTTTAGCCGCCAAGTACGGCTGGCGCCGGGTCTTGGCGTCAATGACGGCTAAATCAAGAGGGAGTTGTTGTTTAATAAAGGTGAGCGCGGTAATATCACCAACGGCAACAGTTAAAAATGGCGGCTGCCGCTTGATAATTGGTTTGATTTGATTAGCGGTGATTAATTTTGAAAAAGGTTTTTGCAAGTAGTGACGGTGATAATCGGGCAGGATTAATTTTCGGTGTTCAAGGAATAGTTGTTGGTAAGCAAAACCGTCGCGGTTGACCTCACCGCCACGGATGCGGGTAGAGGAGAGGATTTGCCGGTCAGAGCTAGGGACCAAATCCACCACGATATGGGTTAAGGGTTTTAGGGTGTTGAGTTGGCGCAGCTGGTTAATTTTGTCAACATTAGGCTTGGTTTGGGTGGTACAGACAATAGCGTCAAGATCGTCAGTTTCAGCGGCTGGGCCGTAAATGTCTTTAAGGGGAAAAATTTCACTTGGTTTAGAACTTAAAAATTGGCTGACATTTTTTTGGCGAACAGAATAGTTTTCAATCAACAGCTGGTAGGATTTATGAATTAGCATCTGTTCTTGGCACAAACCCACCAAAACCTGCCGACCGCTTTGCTGGGCGGTTTCTAAAAGCTTTTTGTGGCCCAGGTGGAGATGGTCGAAAGCGCCGGCCACTGCCACATGATTAAACATATGAGATATTTTAACATGGTAAAATAAGGATTAATGGAGGGGTGCTCCGAATGGTTAAGGAACCGGTTTTGAAAACCGGCGCCCGCAAGGGCTTGTGAGTTCGAGTCTCACCCCCTCCGCCAGTTGGAAAAAGCGTGCAAACTATGGCAAGGAATCTATGATAACAAAAATTTTACTAATAATTTTTGGTTTATTTGCCATTTGGCAGATTATAATCAGGGTTGGAAGAAAACTTTTTCATTTTCCCGCACCCGCCTTTATTGGCAGTCTCTTAGATAGTAACTACAGAAGAAAATTGCAACCACCAGATAAAATCATCAAAAGAAGCGGCATTGAACCCGGAATGAAAGTTTTAGAAATAGGGTGTGGTAGTGGCGCGTTTACAACCTTTGTTGCCAGAGCTTTGGGGAATGGGGGTAAAGTTTATGCGCTTGATATCCAACCCGCGATGCTAAAGCAACTGGAGAAAAAACTCGCAAAACCAGGGAATCAGGATATTAAGAACATTAAGTTAATCCAAGCGAGCGCGTATAATTTGCCGCTTGAGAATAATTCTCTAGATTTGGTTTATATGATCACGGTATTGCAGGAAATTCCTGATCGTCAAAAGGCGTTGGCTGAAATTAAAAGAGTCTTAAAGCCAGAAGGTATTTTAGCAGTAACAGAGTTTTTACCTGATCCTGACTATCCATTTATTTCCACAGTTGTAAAACAAGGGGTAGGGGCAGGGTTCGTTTTAGATAAAATATCAGGCAATGTGTGGAATTATACGGTGAGATTTAAAAAACCGTAGAATTTGCCGCCAAAGGTTCTAATAGCGTCAATGGTTTGCCCCTTTGATATAATAGATCAATCAGGAGGAGTCGCCTAATGGTATGGCCCAGGTTCGCTAAACCTGTTTCCGCAAGGATATGCGAGTTCAAATCTCGCCTCCTCCGCAACGTAATAAATTGCAAAGCAATTTAAACGTTGCTGATCGTCCGCCAATTAATAAATAAAGGAGAAAATATGACTGCCCTGTTTAAAAAGAAACCACTACTTGTTCAAGATGATAAATCCGCCGTTGCTAAAGCTATGGCGGATAAACCGGTGGAGTTAAAGACATTACTTAAATGGGAGGCGCCAGTCCGGCCGTTTAAGAAAAGAGACAGGGAGTATTACACCACGATTTTGGCAATTGTGTTTTTACTGGCAGTGATTTTGCTGTTTTTAAAAGAATGGTTACTGATTGCGGTGATAGTGGCCTTGATGTTTGTGGCTTATGTTTTGGCCACAGTACCGCCGGATAAAACCAGCCATGAGATTACCACCAGGGGAGTGATAACCAGCGGCAAGGTATATAAATGGGAGGAGTTAAGACGGTTTTGGTTCAGCAAGAAATGGCAGGAAACCATTTTACATATTGAAACCAAGCTAAAGTTTCCAGGGAGATTAATGATGTTACTGGGAGAAGTTAAAGAGGAAAGGGTGAAGGAGCTAATGGAAAAACAGGTGCAGTATGAAGAGCCGGAAGAGACGTTTATGGACCGGTCGGCCAAATGGTTGTCGGACAAAGTGCCGCTGGAAAAAGAAAACTGATAAAATATAGGTTAAGCGCCCATAGTTGAAAGGATACAACGGAGGGTTGCGGACCCTCTGGTAGAGGTTCGATTCCTCTTGGGCGCACCCTTCGACTATGCTCAGGGTAAACTGGAGGAGTGTGCCGAATGGCTAAGGCACCGGTTTCGAAAACCGGCGGGTGCAAGCCCTTGCAGGTTCGAGTCCTGTCTCCTCCGCAACGTAATAAATTGCAAAGCAATTTAAACGTTGCTGGGACGTTGAACGTAAAATTTTACGAAGTAAAATTAACGTTCTTACGTCCCGCCCATGTTTTACTACGTTTATATCTTACAAAGCATAAAAGATAAAAGTTTATATATTGGTTATACTACTGATTTAAGGAAGAGATTAAAGGAACATAATTCGGGAAAAAGTCTAGCTACTAAACCATTCAGACCTTATAAACTTATATTTTATGAAGCGCTTTTATCAAGAAAGGATGCAAAAAATAGAGAAGTTTATTTAAAATCTGGATGGGGAATTAGAAGCATAAAGAAAACATTGGAAGATTATTTAAAGTGAGTTTTAAGATATAATAAAGAAGTTCTAGCTCCTATAGTTCAACGGATAGAGCGAAGGTTTCCGGAACCTTAGATAGAAGTTCAATTCTTCTTAGGAGCACCATTGACAGGTGTATTACAGTGTAATAAAATAATTTCAGGAGGATTAATTTATGTTAAGAAATACGGCAGTAATATCAGTGTCTCTACCTCAAAAATTCTTGTCGATTTTAAATCAATTGGCCAAAAAAAAGGCAAAAACCAGAAGCGAGGTGATTAAAGACCTTTTGCTTGGTTATTATCAGGATGAATCCTGGGAGCAGATTTTTGACTGGGGCAGAACAACTAAGGAAGAATTTAATATCAAAAGCGAAGAAGATATTGTTAAACTGATTAATGACTAAGCTTAGGGTGGTTTTGGACACGAATATTTATCTTTCGGGGATAATTTTCGGAGGCAACTCCCGACACATTTTAGACTTAATTATTAAGAAGAAAATTAAAGCGATAACTTCACCGGGAATTCTTTTAGAAATTTCCCAAAAACTAAAACAAAAATTCAAGTGGAGCCAAGACAAAATTGTTTTAACGATAAAAATAATCATTAAAACCACAAGAATTATTAAACCAGAAGAAATATTAAGAGTGGTAAAGGTTGATAAAAGTGATAATAAAGTTATCGAAGCAGCAGTGGAATCAAATAGCAATTATATTATTAGCGGTGACAAGCATTTATTAAAGATTAAAAAATACCAAAAGATTAAAATAGTTACACCGGCGGAATATTTATCAATTTATTTAAAGAAATAAGCCAGATATGGAAGCTCAAAAATCTAAACGCGAATTTTCCAGCGGGGGTGTGGTGTATAAAAAGGATAAAGCCGGGGTGAAATGGCTGGTTTGTAAACACAGCGGTTATCATAAATGGGTTTTGCCCAAGGGATTGGTGGAAGAGGGGGAAGGTTTGAAAGAAACTGCCGTGCGGGAAGTGAAAGAAGAGTGCGGGATTAAAACCAGAGTGATAGGGAAGATCGGGGAACCGGAAAGATATGTTTACACCATGGACGGAGTCAAGGTATTTAAACAAGTGAGTTACTTTTTAATGGAGTATGTGAGTGGGGACATTGCCGATCATGATTGGGAAATGGAGGAGGTAGAGTGGTTGGTTTTTGACGAAGTGCACAAGAGGTTGAATTTTCATGGGGCAAAGATAGTTTTAGAAAAAGCCAAGGAGTTGTTAGAAGAGAAAGAAAAGCAGCTGGAGTTGATATAATA
>CAYICL010000026.1:1462-10384 GCA_964361885.1 uncultured Pseudomonadales bacterium | reverse complement strand
GGATGTTAAAGACGATTGACTTAAAACCGATTTTGGGCCTTGACATAACATAATCATTATGTAATAATGTATTAATGATTGATTTAACTGATATACATTACTTATAGAGAGGAGGTGATAAATCATGAAAGTAAATAAACCATTCGGTGATTACTTATCAAAAACCAACTACTTAAATCTAAGAAGTTTAGCACAAAAACTTTCCTATAAGGCTTTCAATGCTGCAACAGGATTCGGAAGCGGAATACACTACAGATTGAGAAAATTTCCAACTTTCGAGGGCTATAAACGGTATACGAAGGAAAATAGCGATAAATACTACCCAAGGCAGGCAAAAAAAGCCATAACATTAAGAGATGTCTATGCGGAAATATTAGAAGTTAAAAAAATACTTCTAGGTAAAATCGCTAAGTAGTTGCCGGCGAGTAAGCAGGGGCTAGACTTAAATCAGCAGGAAATGGTAAACTCCCCCTATACCAAGTTCTGACATAGTCCACCAACCCCTGCTGAAACCATTTTCACTTGTTAATTCCCTATCTTAGGCGTAAAATATATCTATAAAGTTTCGGAGAGATCTAAACTCCGAGCTTTTTTTGTTATGGACTCCAATAAAATCAGAAACATCGCGATTATTGCCCATGTTGATCATGGTAAAACCACTCTGATTGACCACCTCTTAAAACAGGCTCATGTTTTTGCCAGCTATCAGCACGAAATGCAGCAAACTACCATCTTGGATTCGACTGATCTGGAAAGGGAGCGGCAGATCACCATCTTGGCCAAAAATACCAGTCTTTTCTGGCAGGACTATAAAATCAATATCCTGGACACTCCGGGTCACGCTGATTTTTCCGGTGAAGTCGAGCGGGTTTTAAATATGGCTGACGGCTGTTTGCTTTTGGTCGATGCCGCCGAAGGCGTTCTGTCTCAAACCCGCTATGTCTTATCCCTGGCTTTAAGCCTGAAACTAACGCCGATTGTGGTGATTAACAAAATCGACCGCAAAGACCAGCGCAGTCTGGAAGTCTTGGAAGAAATTAACAATCTCTTTTTGGATCTGGCCACTGACGTCAAACAGCTCAACTTTCCGGTTCTGTATGCTGTTGGCCGTTTAGGCAAGGTTGGCCTTAACACCAGCCTCAACCCAAACCTGGAACTGCTGTTTCAAACTATTATTAATACCATTCCTGCTCCTAAAATAAAAACCGGTACCGGCTTTCAACTCCAAGTCACCACCTTAGACTACGACAGCCATAAAGGCCGCTATGTTATTGGCAAGGTCCTCCGGGGCCAAGCCAAGGTTAATGACACCTTAAGCGTAGTGCGAAATAACGAAGTTATTAGCCAAGGAAAAATTGAATATCTATTTACTTTTAAAGGTTTAAAAAAAGATCCCATCCAACAAACCCAAATCGGTGATATTGTGGCTCTAACCGGTTTTAGCCATACCAAAATCGGCGATACCCTAACCAGTCCTGACAAACCGGATCCGCTTCCGGCTCTGTTAATCGCCGAACCGACCATCCAAGTCCAAATCTCCCCCTCGACTTCTCCTTTAGTCGGCCAAGAGGGTAAGTTGACCACTTCCAGGCAAATCAAACAACGCTTGGAAAAAGAGCTGGAAACCAATGTCAGTTTAAGGCTGTCTCCCGGCCCCACCGGCGAAACCTTTATGGTCAGCGGCCGGGGCGAACTTCATTTAGCCATTTTAATCGAAACCATGCGCCGGGAAGGCTTCGAATTTTCCGTCTCCAGGCCCGAAGTCATCTTTAAAACCATTAAAGGTGTCCCGTCTGAACCCTGGGAACTCTTAACTGTTGAAGTCCCGGAAAAATTTACCGGCGTGATTATTGATACTTTAGGCCAGAGAAAAGCCGAGATGATCAACCTGCAGAATCTATCCCTCGGCGTCCGGCTGGAGTATAAAATTGCCACCAGGAATTCGTTAGGCTTAAGAAGCGAATTCTTAACTAAAACTTCCGGCCTTGCCCTGGTCCATTCCATTTTTTTAGGTTACCGTCCCCAAGCTCCGGCCATTAACCTGATCCGCAACGGCGCTTTGGTGGCCACTCAGCCCGGCCAGGCTTTGGCTTACAGCATAGAACACATCCAAAAACACGGTCTTACCTTTATTCCTCCTGGTGAAAAAGTCTACAGCGGCATGATTGTCGGCCAAAACTCCCGCCCGGGTGACTTATGGATCAATATTTGTAAGGGTAAAAAACTCACCAACATGCGGGCGGCCGCAGCTGATGCGGCTCTTCATATCGCTCCTCCGGTTATCCTGTCTTTAGAACAATCTCTCAATTTTCTCGGCCCGGACGAACTTTTAGAAGTTACCCCTAAACACTTGCGCTTAAGAAAACGTCACTTAAACCATTCCACATCCCGTTTGACTGCCTCATCCCACCCACCTTTTAAATTATGATCCGCGCCCGGATAAACATACAACTTCACTGTCTTGCCTTTCTCTTTCAAAGTCTTTTCTAAGTCTTTCGACCATTTTAACGGCACGGCTTCGTCAACCGTTCCCTGGTGAATTAAAACCGGCGCCTCAATCCAGTCATAATATTGATGGATTGAATAATCGTTTGCTTCATATAAAGCGTCAAACCCGGCGACCACTTTTCTTAAGGCTTTACCCAAATCATCAGACTCGTCAGTGTAGTAAAGAATCGAATAAGGAAACGGCTTAGATACCGGCGCCCACAAACTCGTCGGGTACTTGGCTCCGGAAATCTCCAGCACCGACAAAGCTATCTGACCGCCATTAGAATGCCCCCAAATTGCCATCTTTTTTGGATTGGCATTAGGTAAACCTGCCTCGCCGGCAGGCAGGTTTTTCACCGAAGCGATTAACTCTAAAATCTGTACCGGCCGTAAAAACCGCTCTTCCAGCACATTGTTCGGCGGCTCATCAGACTCACCAAAACCCAAAAAATCCGGGGCTAAAGTCATCAAACCATTATCTTTAAAATACTCGGCCGCATGTTGGGTTCCCGCGCCGGTTTGATAAATCTCGTTATCCACATAACCCCGTATCATTATTACCACCGGATAGCCGCCAGCCGGCGGGGTGGTTTTTGGTATGTTTATCTGCCCGCTGATTTTTTTGCCTTCTGCCTCATAAAAAAAGACATTGCCCTCAACTTTAATCTCACTTCCCGCAAAGCCTCGTTGCCTAAGATTTTCAAAACTGTATTTTTCCAGCGGTTTTCCAATCACCAGCCACGGTGCTTCCGGGCTTAAAAAAGCTTGCTTGCCCCGGCCTAACACCACCGCCACCGCAGCCACCGCGGTCACCGCGGCCACTATTAAGCCCAGCCACCAATATTTAACGATTCTTTTCATCTATCAATGATTTTAATATGTCCAAATTCTTTTTATCCGGACCTTTCTTATCAAACCCCGGCGTTTCAATGATCAAAGGCAGGTGATTTAACTCCGGTTGATTAACATACTCTTTTAACAGCTTAAGTCCCATTCTGCCTTGCCCCAAATTCTCATGCCGGTCATGGCCGGAATTAAACTCATCCCGGGAATCATTGACATGCAAACACTTTAAGTCTTTTAACAAGTTTAACTTTTTAATCTCCTTAACAGTATCAAAGTGTATCAGGTGATTTCCCCAACTTTTCCCCAATGAATAACCGGCATTGAACCCATGACAGGTATCAAAGCACCAGCCAAACTTTAGGCTATCAACAGCTTGTAATAACAAGCTGATCTCTTCTAAACGAGAACATAGTTTCCCCTTCTGTGCGGCACTATTTTCAATAATCAGCTCAACACCGGCTGGACTAACCTGTAGTATGTTATTAATCGATCTAATTAATTGTTCCCGGATCATTTCAAATCCCCTGCCCAGATGGCTGCCTAAATGGACAATTACCCCCTCCGCTTTGATTAAACCGGCAACTTTTAAATCATACTTTAAACTGTTAATTGATTTTTCCACTAAGCTTGGTTCCGGTGAACCCAAATTAATCAAATATTTGGCATGGATAAACACCGGCCGGATATCATGCTGCCGGCACTGACCGGTAAATTTATCAACCTCTTCTTTCTTAGGTAGTTGAGCCAGCCACATTCGCGGACTGGAAGAAAAAATCTGCAACGCATTGCCGCCTATCTCCACCGTCCTTGCCACTGCCTGAGCCAATCCGCCGCTGATTGATAAATGAGCTCCGATCCGCCTCATAAACCCAGTATACCACTCAATTAAAGCTTCAAACTCTTTAAATATGCTTTAAACTCCGGCCCGATATCTTCTCTGTCCAAAGCATATTCCACCGTGGTTTGTAAATACCTTAACGGATCTCCTGTCGTCATCCACTTGCCCTTTACCGGCGCTACAATTGCCTTGCCGCCTTGTTGAATAAACTGCTGCACCGCATCAGTCAGCCACAGCTCACCGTTCTTTCCCAGTCGATTCTTTTTATAATTCTCTTCCACAATCTCAATAATTCTATGGTCTAACACAAATCTGCCGTACTGGGCCAGCCGGCTGGGCGCAGTTTCTTTATCCGGTTTTTCTACCACCGAGTCAATCTCGTTTTTACTGTCTTTCTTCAGTTTCACAATCCCGTAACGGCTGACTTCGTCTAAGCTGACTTCCTGGGCTGCCAGGACAATCGCTTCCGGTGTCTGTTTCCAGGCTTCAATCAGCTGCCTGGTGGCCGGCACTTCACTCTTAACCAGATCGTCTCCCCACATAAATACAAACGACTCGTCATCATCAATCAGGTCTTTGGCTGCCAGTAAAGGAGTCGCATTGCCATAAGGAAAATGTTTTCTCTGTCTGGCATAAACAATATTGGCCATCTGTGACACCCGTTGCACCTCTTTAAGCATCTCCAGTTTGCCGTTGGCTTTTAACTGCTGCTCCAACTCTATATTACTGTCAAAATGGTTTTCCATCACGCTCTGGCCAAACCTGGTCACCATGATAATGCTTTCTATCCCTGACTCAACGCATTCCTCCACCAAATACTGGACAATCGGCTTGTCAATAATCGGCAGCATCTCCTTGGGTTGATTTTTGGTTGCCGGTAAAAACCTGGTGCCATAGCCTGCCACGGCAATGACCGCCTTTTTAATTTCCTTAAATTTTCCCCTATCCATAATCACTAGTATAGCATAACCAATTTGTGCTACCATATCATATAAAATCATGATACAATCACCAGAATTAAAACCAACTGCGTTCAAACCGCTGACCTTTATTAAAGAATCAGTGGTTGAACTTAAAAAAGTTGTTTGGCCCACCAAACAGCAGGTCGTCAAGCTGACCCTGGTGGTTATCGTTGTCAGCTTATTAACCGGTCTATACATCGGCGGCCTTGACTATTTGTTTACTCAAATTATGGGCTTACTAGTGAAATAATATGAAGAAAAAAATTAAACCGGACTTAGACAAAAAGGCCAATGACAACCACCTGATTATTAATGAGTCTGGCTCAGCTAAAGCCAGTTGGTTTGTCGTCCATACTTATTCCGGCCACGAACATAAAGTCGCCCTGGCTTTAAAACAACGGGCTCACTCCATGAACCTGACCGATTTTATCTTAGAAATCCTTATCCCCACTCAAAACAAAATTCAGATCAGAAAAGGTCAAAAATACTCTATCAAGGAAAAACTCTTCCCCGGCTACATGCTGGTCAAACTCATCCTGACCGACGATTCCTGGCTGGCTGTCAGAACCACTCAAGGCGTTACCGGCTTTGTCGGTGTCGGCAATAAACCGACTCCTTTACCCAAATCAGAAGTTGACAACATCATGAAGTTTATGGCAATGGAAGCCCCCAAATACAAAGCTTCCTTCTCTGTTGGTGAAGCCGTTAAAATCATTGAAGGCCCGTTTGCCGACTTTTTGGGCTCAGTCGAATCGATTGATGATGCCCGCGGCAAAGTCAAGGTCTTAGTTTCTATCTTTGGCCGGGAAACCCCGGTTGAGCTGGACTTCCTGCAGGTACAGAAAATTTAAGCTATTTTATAGTGAGCGAAGTCGAATCTATGCCAAAAAAAGTTAAAATCGTTTTAAAGTTAAACCTCCCTGCCGGCAAAGCCAACCCGGCGCCTCCGGTTGGTCCGGCTTTAGGCCAGCATGGTGTCGCGATCATGGAGTTTTGCAATCAATACAACGAAAAAACGAAACAAATGCAGGGTGTGATTCCGGCTGTAGTCACCATCTACGAAGACCGCTCTTTTACCTTTGAACTGAAAAAACCGCCTGTGTCAGAACTAATCAAAAAAGCCTTAAACCTTGACAAAGGTTCTCCAGCTCCCGGCCGGGACATGGTGGCCACTTTAACCGACTCCCAAATCGAAGCTATTGCCAAAGATAAGCTGGAAGACTTAAACGCCAACTCATTGGCAGCCGCCAAGAAAATCGTCGCCGGTTCGGCCCGGTCCATGGGAATTAAGGTGGAGTAAAACTTATGGGAAAAAAGAAAATCGCTCTGGTCGACCTGTCCCAATCCGAAACCCATCAGCTCAAAGCTACCGGGGTTAGAAGCCAAAAACTGACTCAAAAAAAGCAGCCTAAAACTATTGATGTTCCGGTTCCGGTCACTGTTCAAGGTCCGACCTTGAAGGAGAGCCCCGAAGGGGCGAAGATTGAAAAAAGGTCGGACCTTAATGTTAAGACCAAGCGACACCTCAAGCACGGCCGCTCTAAGCGCTACTTATTGGCCAAAAATCTGGTTGATAAAACCAAAGCCTATTCCCTAGACGCTGGCGTCAAACTCCTGCGCCAGGTTTCCACCACCAAATTCGATTCATCGGTTGAAATTCATCTTAATTTAACCTGTGACAAGTTATCCGGCGAAATTAGTCTGCCTCATGGTACCGGGAAAAAACTCAAAGTCGAAATTGCCTCTGACGCTGTTTTAGCCAAAATTAAAGACGGCGTGATTGATTTTGATATTTTAGTCGCCGAACCTAAGTTTATGCCCAAGCTGGCACAGTATGCCAAGCTTTTAGGACCAAAAGGCCTGATGCCTAACCCAAAAACCAACACTATCTCCGATCAGCCCGAAGCAATTAAAACCAAGCTTGAAGCCGGTGCTACCCGTTACAAATCCGAACCTAAAGCCCCGTTAATTCATCTGGTGATAGGAAAATTAAGCTTTAAAGACGATCAGCTGGTAGACAACCTAAAAGCCGTGATTAAAACCATCCTTCCCAAAAACATTGCCTCTGCCTATATCTGTTCCTCCATGAGCCCGTCAATTAAACTGCAGACCAGCTGATATTTTCCTACTCTTATCCGCCTTAACTCTTCCGCCACTGCCAAGACTCCGCCCAACCTCTCCCCAATGTCCACTGCCAGCTGGCGCATGTAAGTGCCACTGCCGCGCCTCACCCTCACCTTCAAGGTCTCTCCCTGAAGGTCAATTAACTCAATCTTTTGTATCTTGACTATTCTTTTCCACAGCTTGACCTGCTTACCCTGCCTGGCCAACTGATACAGTTTCCTGCCTTTAAGCTTGACTGCCGAATAGGCCGGCACTGTTTGTTCATATTCACCCACAAAACTTTGCAGCACCTGCCTTAACTGCTGTTCATTTATTTTATCAACCGTCTGTTTCTCAATTATCTTTCCGGTCCTGTCTCCGGTATCGGTTTTCTCGCCCAGTTTTACTGTCATCACATACTCTTTTTCCCAAGACTTAATCTCTTCAAACCGCTTCACTGCCTTGCCGATCAGAATCAACAACACTCCGGTGGCAAACGGATCTAAACTGCCTCCATGGCCAACCTTGGGCTTTTTCCCCCCGTACTTCCCTCTTATCTCTCCTCTGACTTTAGCCACCACATCATGACTGGTCCAGTCTTCAGGCTTATCCACCACTAATATATCCTCTCCTGAATTAATCTTGCGGTTGACAAACTCCATCCTCTGATTATAGAATATCCCTTGTCCTAAGACAGTAGGTCCCGCAAAGCTAACGCCGCGGGATAAACCCTACCGAGGAAATATGCCGTCACAAAAAAACATTGACCAGGTTAAAAATCTTCAGGAAAAACTTCAGCAAGCCAAATCCATTGTTCTGGCTGACTATCGGGGCTTAACCGTTAATAACCAGCAAAAGCTAAGACGCGCCATTGTTGCTAGTGGTGGCGAGCTTTTGGTCGCCAAAAACACCTTGTTGCAAATTGCCTTAAAAAAAACTCTCCCCAGCTTACCCCGCGATTTCGAAGCAATCTTACAGGGTCCGACCATGGTTCTTTTCGCTTATGAAGACGAAATCGCTCCCATCAAAGCCCTGGCTGAGTTTGCCAAAGAACATGACCTGCCTCAAATCAAAGCCGGCCTGATCAACAAAGAGGCTCTTTCCGCTGATCAAATCAACCAACTGGCCAGCCTGCCGACCAAGGTCGAACTGGTCAGTCAGACCATTGCTGCCATCAAAGCCCCTCTGTCCGGCATAGTCAACGTCTTATCCGCTAACTTAAAAAATCTAGTTTATGTTCTAAAGGAGGTGAATCTTCATGCCAGATAAGAAAACAAGCAAAGCGCAGTCCGCCTCTGGCGGAAAACTCTCGGCTAACTTACAAAAAATAATTGATTCGGTTGCCAAACTGACAGTGATTGAACTGGCCGATCTGGTCAAGGCCTTAGAGAAAAAGTTCGGCGTATCCGCTTCGGCTCCCGTTGCTGCTGCGCCGGCCGTAGCTTCTAGCGAAGGCCCGACCCCTCAAGCCGAAGAAAAAAGCGAGTATCAGGTGATGTTAACCAGTGCCGGTGCCAATAAAATTGGTGTTATCAAAGCCTTAAGAGAAATCAACCAAACCCTGGGCTTAAAAGAAGCCAAAGACTTAACTGAAGCTGCTCCTAAAGAAGTCGGTAAGTTTAAAAAAGAAGAGGCCGAAGCTGCCAAGAAAAAACTCGAAGCCGCTGGTGCCCAGGTTGAGCT
>CAYICL010000026.1:0-1362 GCA_964361885.1 uncultured Pseudomonadales bacterium | reverse complement strand
AAGAGGCCGAAGCTGCCAAGAAAAAACTCGAAGCCGCTGGTGCCCAGGTTGAGCTAAAGTGAAGTAATTTGTTACCACTTGACACCATGTAGATACCTTTGATATATTAATAGCTGTCTATGAACGATCAAACAGTATCAAACGATAAACCTGTAATATCTTTAACTAACTTGCCCGATTTATTAACCGTCCGTGAAGTCGCCAACCTACTGCGTGTCTCTCCTTTAACTATTAAGCGCTGGGGCAAGCGCGGCAAGTTGCCGGCTATCCGCATTAACTCCCGTGGCGACCGGCGCTACAAAAAAGAAGCCGTTCTCTGGTTACTGGGTATTCAGGACAAGTAAACTAACATTAACGAAGCATCTCAAGCTGAGACTTCCGAACCTCTTCAAAAATCTTCTTTTTTACCTTTTCCCAAGAATAGCCTTTATCTAATACCTTTATCGACCTTTTTTTCTCTCGCTCTCCAATATCCTCAAAATACGTCAAGGCCCTGAAAGCAAAATACTGATCAAAATTCGGGTATTTCTTATCAACAAAAGAAAACATCTCCATAAGGCTGTAGCTTTTAAGCAAATAATAAATATCTATATAATCTCTTTTGACCGGCCTGTGGCTGATTGCAATAAGTTTCATCGCCGCAATATCTTGACAACTTGCAACTTCAATTCCCATTACATTTCCAGTTTTCTCAATAAGCGGGTATTTATACCAAAAAAACGAACAATCAACTCCGGAAATATTTACAAAAACTGTATCCTTCTCCCTCAAGGTTATTCTCGCGCTATCTTTAAAAACATTCTCTATTTCATCTGTAAGTCTTTTTGCGTCGAAATGTTTTTGAATATAAAAATCGAAATCAATAGAAGTACGATGGTTGATCTGTAAAGCAAGGGCGGTCCCACCAGCCAAATAAAAACCCTGCTTAGATAAAAAATGTAACTTTGGCAAAACTTCTCTCTGATCCTGATTTAAAATTTCGGTGTAAAATTTTTTCACTTTTTTTAAGGGTTAAGATTCAGGATAGATTCCTTAAATACTTTAGGGGAAAGAGAAATATCCAAAATCTTGGTCCAATAATCAAGAACACTCTTCATCCACAAACCCCTGGTCGGTGAAGAAATTACTTCTTTTATTTCTTTTCTGGAATAGGTCTTACTCAACCAAAAAAGCGCTTTATCATCTCCTTTATTCAAAATTTCCGTAATGATAATATCTTTGTCATCATCTACGTCTAACTTCGACAAATCATATGAAGCAAGATATGGTTGAAGAAAGCTCGGCAGCATACCCCATTATATCATTTTTACGGCGCCACTTCCTGCCATCTGTAGGCCGGCTTTAACAAATAATTGTAGGCAT
>CAYICL010000025.1:1126-11626 GCA_964361885.1 uncultured Pseudomonadales bacterium | reverse complement strand
GGCGTAAGCGGCCATACCCAATTCTTTTCTTAAGTTCTCCCGATACTGCCGCTCGTTTTCCTCAGTTAGAGGCAACCCTTGCTCTTTTAATCCCCTGTCGGTTTCGTCGCCAAACCTTAAGACCGGGTAGCCTTTAGTTTGAAAAAATTCACAACTGATAGATTTGCCGGCGCCGGGCATGCCGACTAAAGCAATTATTTGAGAAGAGGTTTTAACCATTGGCCTGATTGATGAGCTTCATGATATCCTGATGAATTTTTTCGATGGATTGCTCGCCGTTAACCTTTTTTAACAAACCTGTTTTTTCATAGAACTTTAAAACATTGGCTTCCTGCTCATGATACATTTTTAAACGCTCGCGAACTTTAGCCGGACTATCATGCAGGCTGCCGTCCGGACTGGTGCGGCCGCGCTTAAGCAAGCGCTTGATGGATTCGGCTTCGGAAACGTCCAGGTAAAAGACAAAATCGACCTGTTTGTTGTATTTCTCCAGTTTGTCGGCCAAAAACAGGGCCTGGGAGTGATTTCTGGGAAAACCGTCGATAACAAAGCCGTTTTGAACGTCAGGCTCTTTAAGGCGGACTTTCCATAAGACAAACATTTCCGAGTCAGCCACGTAATGGCCCAGCTTTAAGGCCTCGCGGCACATGTCGCCCATAATGCCCTGATCTTTGCCGGCATAATAGCGGACCAAGTCGCCTGAACCCAAGTAAGGCAGCCGGAGTTTTTCGGCCAGCAGTTTGCCCTGAGTGCTTTTGCCGCAACCTTCGGGACCGTAAAAGATAATAAACATAAAGATTTACTCCTTTAAGAAACCTTCATAATTTCTCATGATTAACTGGGATTCAAGGTTTTTACTGACTTCCAGGACAACCGAAACAACGATTAAGACGCCGGTGCCGCCGATGGTCATGGTGGTAATGCCGGTGGCGTAACTGGCAATGGAAGGCAGAATGGCAATTGAACCTAAAAAGATGGCGCCGACCAAAGTAATCCGGTTTAAGACATAAGAGAGATGATCGGCAGTCGGCCGGCCGGGGCGGATACCGGGGATAAAACCGCCGTATTTCTTAATCTCATCGGAGATTTTATCCGGATTAAAGGTAACGGCAGTATAAAAGTAGGTAAAGCCGATCACCAAAAGGAAGTAAATCAAGTGATAAGGCAAACGGTTGGGATCAAAAAAGTTGACAATAAAACCGGCCAGCGAGGCAAATTGGGGCAGGCTGGCTTGCTGAAGATAGCGGCCGATAATCGAGGGCATGACTACCAGGGAAATAGCGAAAATGATGGGGATGACGCCGGCTTGATTAACCCGCAAGGGTAAGTGGGTGGTTTGGCTGCCGGCTTGAGCGCCACCACGGATACGGCGGGCATAGCGAACCGGAATTTGGCGGGTAGCTTCATTAACAAAAACTATACCGGCTATAACCGCCAAGCTTAAAAGAAAAAAGATAATCAGATTGGTGAAGTTAATGGTTTGACTGATAGAGGTGGTTTGGAGCAAAGAGATCGGCAAACGGCCGACAATACCGGCAAAGATTAAGATCGAGATACCATTGCCGATGCCGTATTCGGTTAAAAGCTCACCCAGCCACATTAAGATAATGGTGCCGGCAACCATGGTAAAGATAACGTTAACCATGTCCAGGGGCGAGGCAAAGCTGATGATGTTTTGATTTCTTAACAAAGCCACCATGCCGATAGACTGAATAGCAGATAAAGGAATGGTTAAAAGCCGGGTGTACTGATTGATTTTTTCCCGGCCATACTCGCCTTCTTTGCTTAGTGCCTCGAGTTTGGGAAAGATAATGGTGGCCAACTGAAAGACAATCGAGGCATTAATGTAGGGGCCTAAGCCCAGGGCCATAATGGAAAAATTGGCTAAGGTGCCGCCGGAGAAAATATCCAGCAAACCCAGGATTTGGTTGCCGGAAAAAAGCTGGCGCAAGGCATTTAAATCAACTCCGGGAACAGGAATGTGGGCAATAAACCTAAAGATGACAAAAATGGCTAAGGTGAATAAAAGCTTTTTTCTTAAATCTTTAATTTTAAAAGCGTTGATGAGAGGAGTTAAAATGTTGGCCATTTATTTCTTTTTAGGCTTAACCTTAGGTTTAACCTTAGGCTTAACTTTAGCCTTAGGGGCGGCGGCTTCGGGCTTAACCATTTTGCCACCGGCTGATTCGATTTTCTTGGCGGCTGACTGGGAAGCAGGCAGAGCCACGGTTAAAGCTTTGGTTAAGTCACCGTCGCCTAAGATTTTAACGGAAAAGTCTTTGGCATCCCGGGGTAAAAGCCGGAATTTAATCAGGCTGTCAAGATTAACCAGAGTGCCTTTGGGTAAGAGCTCCAAGTGTTTTAAGTTTAAAATTAAAGGTTTTGACTTTTTTAATGATTTAAACTTTAATTTGCCCCGGAACATGGGCATGCGCCGAATTAAGCTTTTTCTCATTGCTGTGCCTTCAAAATATAAAGGCAACTTGCTTCTGGCTTTTTGGCCTTTGGCACCCCGGCCGGAAGTGTGGCCGCCTTTGCCGGAACCATAACCCCGGCCAACTCTTTTTTTCGATTTAACGCTAGTGACTTCAAGTTTGGATAAGGGCATAAGATTACTCCTTTGAATCGGCTTTTAATTGCTGTAAGGCTTTAATGGTGGCATAAACATTACTGGCTTGATTTCGGGTGCCTAAAACCTTGCTGGAAACGTCTTTAATGCCGGCGGCTTCCATCACCGCCCGAACCGCTCCACCGGCAATAACACCGCTGCCGGGAGGCGCCGGTTTAAATAAAATCCGGGCGGCTCCGAACTTGATTTTAATATCATAGGGAATGGTAGTGTTTTTCATCGGGACTGTAAACATGTTTTTCTTGGCCCGGCGGACACCTTTTTTGATTGAGGACAAAACATCAGGGGCTTTGCCCAAACCAACACCGACCCGGCCTTTTTGGTCGCCGACAACCATTAAAACAGAGAAGCCTATTTGATTGCCACCTTTGGTTTTTTTGGATACCCGGTTAACCTGGATGACTTTTTCGGTAAATTCTTTATCGACTGGCTGTTGATGAGGTCTGAAGTTTCCCATATTAAAATTTTAACCCGGCTTTCCGGGCAGCTTCGGCCAAGGCTTTAACCCGGCCGTGATATTGATAACTACCGCGATCAAAAACCACGGAGGTAATTTTCTTTTTCAAAGCCAAGCCTGCCAGCTTGTCACCAACCAGCCGGGCCTGTTCCAGTTTAGACTGTTTAACTTTAGATAGTTTAACACTGCTAACAGCCGTAAGAGTGACGGCTTTGGCATCATCAATAATCTGGGCCGAAATATGCTTTAAAGACCGAAAGACGGTTAGTCTTGGTCTTAAAGACCGACGGCGGATTTTAAACCGGGTTCGAAGACGTCTTTTTTGGTGCGGATCGGAATAGCGTTTGATCATAAATTTTATTCTGTGCCGGCGGCTTTAGCGGCTTTGCCGGGCTTTAATTTAACGACTTCGCCCTGATAGCGGACACCTTTGCCTTTGTAAGCATCAGGCGGTCTAAACCGGCGGATGTTGGCGGCCACCTGGCCGACCAGGTATTTATCCGGCCCGGAAACAATGATAAATTTGTCGTCCTTGACCTCAAGTTTGACAGTCTGAGGGGCCTCAAACACAACCGGGTGGGAAAAACCCAAAGACAGCTCAATACCGTTACCTTTAGGCGCTACCCGGTAGCCGGTACCCTGAAGTTCCAGGGTTTTAGTGTAACCTTGAGTCAGGCCAATAATCATATTAGCAATCAAACTGCGGGTTAAACCATGCAAAGCCTTGGATTGACGGGTGGCAGCCTTAGGAGAAACCAGGATTTGTTTATCCACCAGTTTAACCCCGATCCCCAGGGGAATGGTTTGCTTTAACTCAGCCGAAGCCGACTTAGCCGTGACCTGATCAGCGGTTAAGCTAATCTGAATTGAGTCCGGGATTAAAATTGGTTGTTGACCGATTCTGGACATATTATTTTATTTTGCAGATAACTTCGCCGCCCATATTTTGTTTTTTGGCCTGAAGGGCAGTCAGAAAGCCTTTAGAGGTAGATAAAATGGTTAAACCCCGGCCGCGCAGATAACGACTAAGATCAGCAACCGGGGCATAGATTCTGACACCGGGTTTAGAAATGCGTTTAAGTTCGGCCATAGCCGGCTGGCGGTGGTGATATTTAAGGCTGATGTCAAGACTTAGATGGGGTGGTTTACCGGTGACTTTATAGGCCTGAATCAGGTTGTTTTTCAGTAAAATTTTAAGAATTGACTCTTTGGCGCGGGAATAAGGAGCAGAAACAGTTGGTTTTCTGACCAGCTGAGCGTTTTTTAAGCGGGATAGTAAATCGGCTAAAGGATCTGTAAGCATAATAGTTACCAGCTGGCCTTGGTGACGCCGGGCAGCTCACCTTGGTGGGCTAATTTTCTAAAACACAAGCGGCAAAGACCAAAATGGCGCATATAAGCCCGGGGCCGGCCGCAAAGGTGGCAGCGGTTTCTAAACCGGGTGGGATATTTCGGTTTTTTTACTTGTTTGGCAATAAATTTTACTTTGGCCATAAATTTCGTCCAAAGGACGATCAGCCTTTGGCTGAAGCGTCTAGCTTAGTAAATGGTAAACCAAGTAATTCCAGTAATTTTAAGGCTTTTTGGTCGTTTCCGGCATTAGTAACAAGAGTGACCTGTAAACCGCGAACGGAGTCAATTTTATCATAATCGACCTCAGGAAAAACAATCTGTTCTGTAAAACCCAAAGAATAGTTGCCTTGACCGTCAAAAGACAAGCGGCTGATTCCTTGAAAATCGCGAACTTGAGGCAAGACAATGGCAATTAACTTATCCAAAAAAGCATACATGCGCTCGCCTCTTAGGGTGGCCATGACGCCGATAGGATCGTTTTGTCTGATTTTAAAAGCGGCTTCGGCTTTTCTGGCCCGGGTAATGACGGCTTTTTGGCCGGCAATCAAACCAAAATACTCCTGAATTTTGGTGACAATGCCTTTGTCGCCGGCACCTTCTTTGATACCGATGTTTAAAACAATTTTTTTCAGCCTGGGAGCGGCCAGGGAGTTTTTAAGACCAAGCTCTTGTTTAAGAGCCGGGACAACTTGGTTTAAATATTTTTCTTTTAAGCGGTTCATAAAATTTAATCAATGGGTTTATGGCATTTTTTACAGATTCTTAATTTTTTTCTACCAACGCCTTCAAAACCAACCCGGGTCTGGAGATGGCATTTGGGACAGATCAAGGCCAGTTTGGCCAGATTTAAGGGTTTGGGCAGGTCAATAATGCCACCGGGTTTATCCTGGCCCTGTTTTTTTAAGTGCTTTTTGTAAATGTTAACGCCACTGACAATGACGCTATTAAGCTTGGGGAAGGCTTTTTCCACTTTACCGATCTTGCCCCGGTCTTTGCCGAGGGTGACTTTAACCTGGTCATTAATTCTTAACTTCATTTTAGAGCACCTCCGGAGCCAAAGAGGCAATTTTGTTATAACCCAAGTCTTTAATTTCCCGGGCGACCGGACCGAAAATCCGGGTGGCTTTAGGTTCTTTAGCTTTAACATTTTCCAAGAGAACGGCGGCATTGTCATCAAAACGGACATAAGAACCGTCCGGGCGGCGGGTTTCTTTACGTGTCCTGACAACGACGGCTTTAACCACTTCGCCGGGTTTGACCTGACCGTTGGGGTTTGCCTGAAAAATTGAACCGGTAATTAAGTCACCAACGTGACCGAAACGGCGCTTGGAACCGCCATGAACTAAGATGACACGGATTTTTTTAGCGCCTGAGTTGTCGGCAACATTAAGAATTGATCTGATTTGAATCATAAATTAGGTTAATTTCTTGATAACTGCCCATCTTTTTCTTTTACTGACAGGGGGGCATTCCTGAATCATAACCCGGTCACCGGCCTTTAAGGTTAACTGGGGATTATGGGTTAAGAATTTTTTCCTTCTGGTAATGGTTTTTTGATACAACGGGTGGGTCCAACGCCTGGTGACTTCAACGACGGCGGTTTGAGCCATTTTGGTATTTAAAACAATGCCGGTTAATTGTTTGCTCATTTGGTTTGGCTGATAGAGGTTTTGATAATGGCAATTTTGGCACGAAGTTTTTTAAGCTGACTGGTGTCTTTCAACTGGTTGGTGGTTAAGTCAAGCTTTAACTTGGTCATTTCGGCCAAAGCTTGATTTAAGTCGGTAGGGGTGGCTTTGTCTTTTGGTTTAAGCATATTTAACGGCTAAGAAATTTGGTTTTAACAGATAATTTGCGGCTGGCCAGCAAAAAGGCCTGCTGGGCGGTAGCCAGGTCAACACCGGCCAGTTCAAACAGCATCCGACCGGGCCTGACCACGCAGACATAGCCTTCGACTTCTCCTTTGCCGCTGCCCATGCGGACACCGGCGCCTTTTTTAGTGTAGGTTTTATCGGGGAAAATCCTGACCCAAAGCTTGCCAACCCTTTTGGTTTTATGGCTAATGGCTTTTCTGGCAGCTTCAATCTGGCGGGCGGAAACCCAACCGCAACTTAAAGATTTTAAACCATACTCGCCAAAGGCAATGGTAGAACCAGCCGTAGCCACGCCCTTCATGGTGCCCCGGAAATGTTTCCGATATTTTTGACGTTTAGGCTGCAACATTATTTGGTCTCCTTTTCGCCTTTATAAACCCAGACTTTAATACCAACATAACCGAATTTGGTAAAAGCCGGCTGCTCGAAGTAGTCGATATCGGCCCTAATAGTACTTAAAGGCACGCTGCCTTGAGTGTATTTTTCGGTCCGGGAAATTTCGGCACCGCCGACCCGGCCGGCCAAAACAATTTTAATGCCTTTAGCGCCGGAGCTCATGGCTTTTTCCAAAGCTTGGGCGACCGCCCGACGATGAGGATAACGGTTAGCCATCTGATCGGCCAATCTTAAATTGATTAAACGGGCCGAAAGGTCCGGATTTTTTACTTCAATTACATTGAGTTCAAACTTGGGACCCTGCCTGCCGGCAGGCAGGGTTTTGCCTGATTTGGAGGCAAATTGGAGCTTTTGAGTGATCAGTTTTTTTAGTTCTTCCAAACCGGAACCACCCCGGCCAATAACCACGCCGGGACGGGAAACAAATAAAGTAATATTGACGGTATTGATAGACCGGTCAATCCGGACATCGGTAATACCGGCCAACTTTAAATGACCAAAGAGGAAGCGCCTTAACTTAACGTCTTCAAGTAAAAACCGGCTGTAGTTTTTTTTATCGGCATACCAGTTGGAAGCCCAACCATAGAGGGTGCCGAGACGGAAAGCCTTAGGATTAACTTTTTGACCCATTTTTCTCCTCTTGTGACTTCAAGGTAATTTTGATATGGCTGGTGCGTTTGTAAATCGAGTGAGCCCGGCCGCGGGAGACAGGCTGAAAACGTTTGTAGGTCGGGCCGGCATTGACTTCAATTGAGTGAATTAGAAGGGAGTTTTTGGGCAAATTATGATTATTAACGGCATTAGCCACGGCCTGCTTTAAGGTTTTTAACAAGGCTAAAGCGGCTCTTTTCCTTAAGTTTTTCAAAACAACCAAGGCCTCCTCCACCGGCAATGTCCGGGTTAAATCGGCAACCAGGCGGATTTTTCTGGGGCTGGTGCGGATAAATTTTCTTTCGGCTTTGATAAACATAGATTTTTTATGTTTTGGTAATTAACCTTTTAACCATCTTGCCATGACCCCTGAAGGTCCGGGTAGGAGAAAATTCACCTAAGCGGTAGCCGACCATGGCTTCATTAATAAAAACATCAATAAATTTTTTACCGTTGTGGACCTGAAAAGTAAACCCGACAAATTCAGGGGCGATTTGACTGGCCCTAGACCAGGTTTTAATCGGCTCTTTTTTGCCGGTTTCTTTCTGTTTTTGAATCTTTTTTAGTAATTTTGGGTCAACGTATGGCCCTTTTTTACTGCTTCTCATAGTTATTTTTCATGTTTAGATTTAATAATAAACCGGGTAGAATATTTCCGGCGACGGCGGGTCTTTTTGCCCAAGGTTTTCTTCCCCCAAGGACTCATAGGTGAAGGCCGGCCAATGCCGCTTCTGCCCTCGCCACCGCCATGAGGATGGGCGTTGGGATGCATGGCGACACCGCGAACGGACGGCCGGATGCCTAAGTAGCGCTTGCGGCCGGCTTTGCCAAACTTGACATTCTTAATATCCTGGTTGCCGACCTCGCCAATTGTAGCATAACAGTTCAAGGGGATTGACCGGACTTCACCCGAAGGCAGCTTAACAATGGCGGTTTTATCTTTACTTTGGAGAATAGCGCTGGTGCCGGCAGAACGGACCAATTGGCCGCCTTTACCGGGAATCAGTTCAAGATTGTGAATCACCGTACCAACCGGAATGTGAGTTAAAGGCAAGGCGTTGCCGGGCCGGATAGGAGCGGTGTCATGCGCCAGAATTTGGTGACCGGCTTTTAAACCATTAGGGGCCAGAATGTAGGCCTTGGCACCGTTGACATAATGAAGCAGGGCAATGTTGGCGGTCCGGTTAGGATCATACTCGATCGCCACAACCGTAGCCGGAATATTGAGTTTTTGACTGCGTTTAAAATCAATAATCCGATAAAGCCTTTTAACCCGGCCGCCATGATGACGGACGGTTATCTGACCGGTGTGATTACGACCGGCGGTGTAGTTAAGTTTTCTAATCAAGGTTTTTTCCGGCCTTTTGGGATTAATGTCGGTGTAGATGATATCCTGACGATGGCGGCGGCCGGGCGTGGTGGGTTTATATCTTTTAATAGCCATAATTTATTTATTTATTTTAGTTTTAGTTTTTTTCTTCTTTTTATTTTTTTCTTCAGGCAGTTGAAAGTAGTCAATGGTTTGACCGGGTTTTAAGGTAATAACGGCTTTTTTCCTGAAGCCGGTGGCGGCGGTTAAGCGTTTTTTGCCTGTCCGACGTGTTTTTGAGGGCAGATTGATGATACTGACCCGGGTGACGTCAACTTTAAACAGATCGTGGACGGCTTTGGCAAGACCGGTTTTGGTGGCCGATTGATGGACGTAAAAACTAAACTGGCCTGATTGAGCCAAGCGCATGGCTTTTTCGGTAATAAGTGGTTTAAACAGATCGGTAATCGGCATATTATTTCTTAAAATAATGAGCCTCTAAAGCTTTGACGGCTTCAGGGGTAAAGATGAGTTTTTTAGCATTTAGAACCTGATAAGTGTTTAAGTTTTGAGAAAGAGAGGTAGTTAAAAAGGGCAAGTTTTTGGTAGCGCGTTGAAGGTTTAAAGAAGGTTTGTCTAAAAGTAAGAGGATTTTTTGGGGCGAGGGGGTGAGTTTATTAAAGACTTTGTCGAATTTTTTGGTTTTGGGTTCAAGTTTATCCAAACCTTCCAGGGCAAAGATACAATCATTTTTAAACTGTTGGCTTAAGGCGCTAAATAAACTTAATCGCTTCATCTTTTTAGATAAATTGAGAGAGTGGTTTTGCTCACCGCTCGGACCATGGGCTTTGGCTCCGCCAACAAAGATAGGAGCATTGCGGCTGCCATGGCGGGCCCGGCCGGTGCCTTTTTGGCGCCAGACTTTAGCATGAGTAACATCAATTTGACCGCGGGTCTTGGTTTGGGCCTGAGCCACCCGCTGATTAGAAAGATAGACCCTGACGGCCTGAGCCATAAGCACGGGATTAAGCTTAGCCTTAAAAATCTTGTCAGAAGCGGTGAGTTGAGTTTTTTTCTGACCAGTCGGAGTAAAAAGATTGATTTTAGCCATTTGACGGCTCCTTAGCTTCTTTGGTTTTGGTAATGGAAATCAAAGAGCGACGGCTGGCAGGCACGGTACCGGAAACAACCAGGGTTTGCTTAGCGTCGTCAAGAGAAATGACGGTCAAGTTACGAATGGTTTTAGTTTCCATGCCGTAATGGCCGGGCATTTTCTTGCCTTTCCAAACCCGGCCGGGGGTGGTACGCATACCGATTGAGCCCGGAGCCCGAGCACGGTCGGATTGACCATGAGTTTTAGGACCACCGCTAAAACCGTGACGCTTCATGACACCGCTAAAACCGCGGCCTTTGGATAAACCGGTAACCTTAACTTTATCCCCGATTTTAAAAACCTGGCTTAAAACAATCTGGTCGCCGGGTTTTAAGTCAGGAGTTTGGGTGAGACGGATTTCGCGCAAATACAAAGGGGCCTTGCCAATGGCCACCTGAACCGCCCAATAACCGTCTTTGTCTGAAGTTTTAACTTGAGTCACGGTTAAAGGCAGAGCTTTAAGTAAAGTTACCGCCAGCCGATTCCCTTGGTTATCAAAGGTTTGATTGGTTTCTAATTTGGTAGCAAAAAAGGTGTTAAGCATAAAAAGGGGCAGGATTACATGCGGATTTCAATACCAACGCCGGCGGGCAGTTCCAGGTGCATCAGGCTATCAATAGTTTTATCGGTAGAATCCAGAATGTCGATTAAACGTTTGTGGGTCAGAAGCTGAAAATG
>CAYICL010000025.1:0-1116 GCA_964361885.1 uncultured Pseudomonadales bacterium | reverse complement strand
GAGGACTGGAAGTTACACAGACCAGTTTACGGCTGGTGGGCAAAGGCACCGGGCCAATCACTTTTGATCCGGTCGATAAAGCCGTATCCAGAATTTTCTGGCAGCATTCATCAATGATGCGATGATCATATGATTTTAACCTGATTCTGATTCTGCCTTTAGGCATAATAAAAGCAGTGCCACCGTGTCATCAGTGACACAATATTTTTTTAATTTTACTGAGTTATTTAATAATTTTGGTAATAACTCCGGCGCCAACGGTTAAACCACCCTCGCGGATAGCAAACCGGAAGCCTTCTTCGATAGCCACCGGCTGCATGAGTTTGGCGGTCATTTTGGCATTATCGCCGGGCATGACCATCTCCACTCCTTTTTCCAGGGTGACTTCACCGGTTACATCAGTAGTTCTGATGTAAAATTGAGGTTTGTAACCGGAAAAGAAGGGGGTATGGCGGCCGCCCTCTTCTTTGGAAAGAATATAGATTCCGGCTTCAAACTCGGTATGAGCTTTAATCGCGCCGGGCTTAGATAAAACCTGACCGCGCTCAACATCATCTTTCTCGATACCTCTTAACAAGACACCGACATTGTCGCCGGCCAGGCCTTCATCGAGCTGTTTTCTAAACATCTCAACACCGGTGACAACGGTTTTTTTGGCTTCTTTTAAGCCGACAATCTCGACCTCTTCACCGATTTTGACTTTACCGCGTTCGATTCTACCGGTAACGACAGTACCGCGGCCTTTAATGGAAAAGACGTCTTCGACCGGCATTAAGAAAGGCTTGTCTAAAGGCCGTTTGGGTTCAGGAATGGATTCATCCAAAGCCTTTAAAAGCGCTTCGATGGATTTTTGAGCTTCGGCATCGCCTTCCAGGGCTTTTAAGGCACTGCCCCTGATGACAGGAATGTCTTTACCGGGAAACTCGTACTTGGTTAAGAGTTCTCTGATTTCCTCTTCAACCAGGTCAACCATTTCCTTATCATCGACAGCGTCGACTTTGTTTAAGAAAACGACGATCGCCGGAACATTAACCTGTTTGGCCAGAAGAATGTGCTCTCTGGTCTGAGGCATAGGACCATCAGTAGCAGCGACCACCAGAATGGCGCCGTCCATTT
>CAYICL010000024.1:0-11759 GCA_964361885.1 uncultured Pseudomonadales bacterium | reverse complement strand
TCAACATATCAGACATCTATCTATTATAGGGTTTTGGGCAAATTTTGCAAGTCTTGCTTAATGCTAAAGGTCTTTCAAAAAATTTTCCAAGCTTATTTCACTTGGCTGGAAGCCAAAGATTCCCAGTCTTTTTTATAAACACCTTCAATTGTTACCCTTTTCCACTCCTCTTTGGTAGTAAAAAAGATCGTAGTATGACCCAATGTCACATCGGGAACAACAACCATTAACCCCATATAATCTCCCATGGTAGAGTCATAAATCGCTCGCCAAGGTGCCATAACCGGTTCAAATGTTAAATTTTTTTCTACTTGATCCATCAATTGATCAGCCACTTCCGGTGTTGACCATTTTGGAAGTGCCGGAGGGACCATCTCTTCAAGAATAACCGAAAAACCTTCCTTCACAGGTAACACTTCAAATCCTTTTTTATCAGGTAACTTGCTAAAAGCTTCTAAAAGCTTACCTGAAATGGTGTTACTGGTATCACCCGTCAAATAAAGAGCTCCTAAAAAACCGACTATTAACCTACTACCAATTTTAAAAAAATCTCTTCTGCTTATTTCTTTACTCATAATATGTTAGACTTACTTATTATAGGACTTTTAGATTATTTTGCAAGTTATATAAACAAATAAAAATATTGAATTTAGTTCCCACTCTTAGTTAAGTTCGCTTTGCCTGAAGCTTAAGATTGCAAAGTTTGTCCTTGAAAAGCTGGAGAGTTGAATAACTTTACCCATTGTTCTTCGTTCCCTTCAACACTGTCGTACATATTGATAAGTAGATTGTAAATATTGTTGCCCTTTTGTATCTTGTCCCTATTTGGAATAAGGATGTCCTTTGTTGAGGAATACCACGCTTTGGCTACAGCCTCACTATACCAATCGGGATTTTCTGCTAAAACTGTTGTTAGATCTATGTTGGGGTTATCTTTACTAAATTCGATAAATTTGTTCTGAATTTCGTCATTAAAATTCAGGCATTCAGCAAGATGTACGGCGGTTAACTCAATTGGTAATGGGTCTTTGTTAAAATATAAGGTAGAGTTTATTATTATTCTGAAATTTCCGTTGCTTTCAAATCCGCATATCATCGGGGCCGAAGTTCTCTGGATGAGATTCCCTTCAACATCAAACTCCGGTTTGCTTGTAGACACAGTTCCAAGCCCACTTTCTTGAAGGCTAAAAGTTCTCAACCAAAGGCCGGCTATGGCTGGATTCGCCGATTCGTCCATGAAACTAAGTGCTGATAAAAAATTTTCTCCTGCTTGATCCATGACTGTTTTCTCAGTTAAAATCATAGGCGTTGCTTCTGCCGTTGGCGTCAAATTAACTGCGAATTCTGTACTATAAGCAGTGGGCGGCGTGGGTGTCCCTGTTTCAGCTCTAATTGTCGGTGTGGCCTCAATGTTTGCCGCACAGGCTTCCAGAGCAAGTGTTGCTACGACAAGGGAAGCAACTTTGCCGATAGCTGCGACGGTTTTGAGGGCTTTGATGGTTTGAGGGTTGTCTGGGTCAAGGGTTTTGGCTAGATAGGTTTCATATTTAGAAAGAGCGTTTTTTACTTTCTGCCTTACTTCCGGAGAAAGGTCGCGGTGCTCTCCGTTTACTTTCCTTTCTTGTGGCTGGTTAGCCAGGGCATCCAGTAAGAAGTAATTAGTTACCAGTAGGCTTTCTTGGTCAGTGTTCGCCTCAATTGGGGCAAACAGAGAAATAAGCGCAGCGCTGGAGCGAGGATCACTGGTATCCCTATTAAATAGCTCCAGTGCTTCTTTTACCCGTGAGTTGCCGATGCCGTCTCTTAAACGAAAGGGGATAATTTCCTCTGATTGCGTCTCCAAATGGACAGGTCTTTCGTTCATAAATAGATATTATATATTATAGGGCAATTATATAAATTGTCAAACTAACTTAATTAATCGTACTGAATAAGCTTCTTTTTCATCATCAGCCACAAAAACCTAACCAGCTGCCACTGCCCCGCCCACGCCCATCGCCACTTTGACATACAGTCAGGGAAATAGTGTAGCTTTGATTCATACCGGGTATGAATTGCGGAAGAGGGACAGGAAAGTTTAGGATGAATGATGCATATGGTCGTGCCTCTACGGATACGGCAATGGCACTGGGAGATAACTGAACAATTTTTGCGATGGGGTTGTAGTGGGAAAGAGCGAGAATTGTGGTTGGTCAAATGGTGGCATCAAGCCTGTTTGTTTCTCGGTTTGTCAATTTGAGTTGCCTTGCTATAATTAACGAGCTTTATGAATAAACTCGCTTATCAACTGCTTCCGGACGAAGATCTATCCGAAACTCAAGTTTATGTCGCCACTCAAACATATAACCGTTTTGCCAAGGAATTCGCCGAAAAATGGGAATGGAATCCGCTCACGGTCAGAGAAATTACCAAGTACAACATTGCTCCGGTGGTAAAGTATGCTAAGAAGAACGGCAGCGTGCTATTGGTAAGTTGCCAAAGCGGTCGAGACTATGCTTTGTTGGACCAAAAAGGTTTTGTTTGCTTGGGAGTGGGATTTTCTTACGGGCTGTTAACTGAAGCGATTAAGCGTGTACCCCGGGGATTATTTGTCCGCCTTAATTTGAAGTCTTTGCCGTTTATGCCCGAAAGCTTTGACGTTGTCTATGCCGACGCCTTAATGCATACTCCAAAAAAAGAGATGAAAGAGTTGTTGAGGGATTTTAGCATTTTCTTAAGGCCGAAAGGGGTGCTGTATTTGTCCTTACAGCTGGGGAAAAGCAAACATCAGGTGATGGTGATGGAAGATCTGGGAGGAAAACTCTATATTACTTTATATAAAAAACCGGAAATAATGAACCTGGTTAAGTCGGCCGGGTTTACCGTGCTCTGGTCTAAAACCAGTCCTCATACTGATGCTTCTCTGCCCGGTTGGTTCAGTTTAATCGCTAAAAAACTGTGAAAATTTACTTTGCCGCTGCACCAGAGTATAAACAAGAAAAAATAAAGACTTATCAGCAGATTGTTGAGTTTTTGCATAGGGCTGGGCATGAGGTCTTTGAAAAAGTTTTATCCGAGCACTTACCGGTGGCGGCACAGACTTCCAGCCGCGAGATTGCCGCCTGGCATCAGGAGTGGTCCGCCTATATCAGCGAGTGTGATTTAGTGATTATTGAAGGCTCTTATCCTTCAACAATTCATATCGGCTTTGAGTTGGGCCTGATTCTTAGCCGGGGCAAACCCGTTGTTTTATTGTTTGAGCGAGGCAAAGACCCGGTTTTAATTGATCAGATTTACTCAAGCCGGCTGGTTAAGTCAGAATATGCGGACAATAACCTTTCCGACGTATTGGCTTGGTGCTTGGAAGAGGCTGACAAGATTACCAGCCGCAGATTTACCTTCTTTATCCCGCCGGACATCGAAGATTTTTTAGACAAGATCGTGGCCGGCAAGGAAACTTCCCGATCCGAATATATCCGGAAACTGATTAAAAAAGAGATGAAGGCTAAAACCTAGTAGCTGGTGGTTAACGTTTGGTGATGAGGTTTCATTAACTGCTGGGTTTGTTTGGCCAGGAACCAAATGGCATTGTCAATCTGGGCAGGAACAAGGTTAAGTTGGTAGGCCAGAAGTTCTCCGGCCCAAACAGTGCTAGCCCTGATTTCCAATTCTTCTTGGCTGCCCGGGATAATGAGCTGGAGATGGTCAACTTTTTCAGCTAAGGCTGGCTGGTATTCCAGCACTCCAAAGGTACGCAACATTTGCGGCAGTCGATAATCAGCAAAAAGGGTGAGCTGATCAATGTGGGTAATTTTTATCTCTGATAGCAGAGATAAGTCATAGGCGCAGATTTGGGCTCGTTTGAAAAATTTGACTTGTTTTTGCCGATAAACGGTAGTGTCGTTGAAGCAGGAAAAGTGTTTGATGATCAGTCGGGAAATTTGCGGAGCGCTACTGTTGGCTAGTTTAATTAAATTGTTAAAATCAGCGGCGAAGTCTTGATTGAGAATTTGACCGGCTTGTTGCAGAAAACTTTGCCTTTGTTTTAAAAGAGGGATTTGAGTCTGATTATGGCTTTGGAAAAGGCGTTGCGTATCTTTCAGAGAAATACGGGCCAGAAACTGACTGTCAAGAATAGGCATACTGGTGGCAATGGCCCGATCAAAACTGGCTACCAGGGCTTGCCAGCCTTGGGTGATAGTGTCAGCCGCCGGGTAGGCAACAGCCCATCTGGGCTTGCTCTTTTGCGCCCAAAAGCAGAAATTAACTGTGTCTAAAAGAAAAATTTTCTGGGGATTGTTGTGGAGTTTGCCAAACTGAGCTTGGGTTAAAAGTTGGTTATTTTTTATGCTTAAGGCTATCTTGGCGCCAAAATCTTTTAACTGATTAAGATTAATCGTGACAAACCGGGGATTTTCAATCACTGCGGCCGTGCTACGTCTGACTCCAAGCGGATCAGGGTTGGACCTAAGAATGGCTTTAATCTTTGCAGTCAGTGTGGACATTGAACCATATTTTATCATCAACGCTTCTTTTTTATCATCAGCCACAAAAACCTAACCAGCTGCCACTGCCTTTTTATTCGCCACGGCTGCAGGATTAACCGCCACCACCACCCCAGACCAAGAGCCTGCAGCCATTTTGGCGGCCGCAGCCACGGCTTGACCACTTGGTCCAAAGCCCCGCCCACGCCCATCGCCACTTTGACATTCAGCCGGGGCAGATTTTTAGCAATCCATTTTTCCTGTTTACCGTGCCCCAAAGCCACAAATAAAAGATCGGGTTTGACCTGGTTGATTGTTTGTATATCCGGCTCGGTCATACCTAAAACCCCTAATTTTTGCCCCGCCGCTTGGGCCACTCCTGGTTTACCGCCTACCAATAAGGTTTTATAGCCCTTAGCAATCAAGGCTAACATTAAGTCTGTTCCTGCCAAACGGGTTAACCGCCGGTCAGCCAACCTTAAGCCGTATCCGTCGCAAATAGCCAGATCCGCCTGGTTTAAAACCTGGTTAAACTCTTGGTCCTCTTGGGCCAACATCACCATCTCTACATTTGGGGTGACAATATAATGTTTTTCTCTTGAATCAAGCCATTTTTCCACAATCTTTAGCACTTGGTCCATTGGAATGCTATTAACCCTTACTCCCAACACTTCATTGATATATCCGGCCTTTTTTAACATCTTTCTCTGTTACTATTTACATTAATTACTGAATTAATTGTATCAAACTTTATCAAAAACCGCCATTAGCGCTAATTTTTTGCCCCTTTTCATCCTTTTTTCTTTTAATTTCTTTTAATCTAATATATTTATCTTATAAGCCTACTTTCATTCTGCCAAATAAGCCTTATCAAGCTAATATTGCGCACTTTTTATGTTCTAAATATGATCTGGAAAGTAAAAAAATCAGTTGCTTAAGCCATTAATAACCCGAAGCCTTTAATTCTTAACTCTTCTCTATCCTATAACCTCACAATTAATCAAACCAATAATCCCTGGTTTTTGCCTTTGAATAGTTCACATGCACATGTTTTTTAACCGTATACTCCCACAGTCCGTGTTTGCCTGCTTCCACTCCCACCCCGCTGGCTTTAATCCCGCCCCATGGCGTTTCCGGAAAGCTCACGCACGAATCATTTACATACACCGCTCCTGCTTCGAGCTCCCTCATCGCTTGCTCGGCTTTCAATTTTGAGCTGGTATAGATCGCGGCCGTTAAACCATATTTGCTGGCATTGGCCAGTTTAATTGCCTCATGTAAACTCTGAACCTCGCAAATCGGCAGCACCGGTCCAAAAGTTTCCTGCTGCATAATCTCCATCTTGGGATAAACATGAATCATAATCGTCGGCTCGTGAAAATAGCCCTTAATATACTCGTCATCCCTCATTCTTCTGCCTCCGGTAATAATCCTGCCGCCCTGAATCACTCCTTTGGTCACCTGGGTTTCCAGTTTTTTCAGCTGTTTTTCGCTTACCAGCGGCCCGATATCCGTCTCTTTATCAAACGGGTTACCCACCTTTAACTGATTAGTCTTTTGCACCACCAGTTTTGTAAATTTATCAACCACTGATTCTTCCACGAATACCCGCTTAATCGCGCTGCAGACCTGGCCGTTATTGCTGAATCTACCCCAAACCACTCCGTTAGCCGCTAACTCCAGATCCGCGTCTTTTAAAACAATTGCCGGTGAACTGCCGCCTAACTCCAACACTAATCTGACAAACCTTGAGCTGCACTTGGTGGCAATCTCCTGACCGACTTCAGAACTGCCGGTAAAACTAACCATGTCCACCGGACTGTCTACCAGCATGGCTCCGACTTGGCCTCTGCCTTGCAACAGCTGTAATCCGTCTCTGGGCACTCCGGCTTGCCAAATTAATTTGACTAAAAATTCACTCACCAACGGCACATACTCTGACGGCTTGAAGATCACACTGTTGCCAGCCAGTAAGGCCGGAGCCAAGGTTAACATCACTGTATCCACCGGATAATTCCAAGGCTTTATGGCTGCCACTACTCCCACCGGATCATACCGGATCACGCTCACCACCTTACCATTATCACTCTTAAACACTGTTTCATCCGCAATAAACCGGCTGCCTTTAACCGCCAGCCACTTTACCGTCCGGCTGCAATCTTTTACCTCACTGATCGCTTCAGCTAAAGGTTTACCCATCTCTAAACTGATCATCTTCCCCAACTGCTGGCTGTTTTTTTCCAAAGCCTCACTCACTTTTAACAATATCTTGGCTCTTTTGGCTAAACTCACCAGCCGCCACTTCTTAAACCCGATTCTGGCTTTTTTAACTGCCTCTTCCACATGTGCTTTAGTCGCTGTTCTAACCGATCCGACTGCTTCTCCCGTCGCCGGATTTATCGAGATCAATTTGGCCATATTTAGCCTATTTTACCATAATTAAGGTCTCTAATGTTTGCCTGGCCGCTAAGTCCCAGGAAAACTGTTGCACCCGTTTAAACCCTTTTTCTCTTAACCCTTGCGCTAAACCCTCATGATTCAGCACCAGTTCCATGGCTTGAGTGATCTCTTCAACTCTTTCCGGATTTATCAGCAAAGCCGCTTCTCCAGCCACTTCCGTTAAAGCTCCGGCATTGGCACAGACAACCGGAATTCCCATGGCCATGGCTTCCAAAACCGGCAAACCAAACCCTTCCATTAAACTCGGGTAAACAAACAGCCCGGCTTGCTTGTAAACAGCCGCCAAATCCGCTTCTGCCACCCTGCCGATAAACTTAACTCTGTCAGCTGCGCCAAATTCCCCCGGGGTCGCCAGAATCCCTTGGTACATCCAGCCTAACTTGCCGGCAATCACTAAATAAGGTCCGTCCTTTTTTACAAAGGACGGACCTTTGTAAACTTTTGAAAAAGCTTCGATCAGGCGAACTAGGTTTTTGCGCGGCTGGATTGTACCCACAAATAAAATATAGTCTTTGGGTAAACCATACTTATGGCTGATCTGACGCAAATAATCAGGTTTAAACTGCCTGTCTTTGGCAACCATAATCCGACCACCGATGCCTTCATAAATCACTCTGATTTTTTCTGCTTTAGCCCCTAACCGCTCTATCAACTGCTTTTTCGTCCATTCGGATACTGCTATCAGCTTGTCTGCCTGTCTCACCGCATATTCGGTTGATTTGTTCAACCACAGTTTTTGCGGCCACTGGTAATATTCTGGTAAAAACTCATACTCCAAACCATGAATCGTCACCACGGTTTTTAAGCCCGGCTTTCTCAAAACCGGTAAAGTATGGGCCGGCACAAACAAGACGTCCGGCGGCCGCAGCCAAGTCTCAACCGCCAAACCTCCTTGCGTCCATAACCGCGGCCATTTAATCTCCACCATCTCCACTTGCCGGTTTTTCTTAATCTCTACATCCACTTTAGCCTTAGCCCTGACATAGAGTTTAAACCGATGCTTCCGACTCTTTTTAAGCTTTAATATTGCCCTGATCAACTCCAGTGAATAATTCTCAGTCCCGGTCCGGTCTTCAATAAAAGCTCTGGAAGCATCTATGCCGATTACCATAATCTTTTAAATAACAGAGAGGGATTTCAGACTACAATCGTCATACTAAATCCCTATCATTAAATTAGCGCCGACTAATTGCCCGTTTGTAAAGTTCCAAATTGTCTAAAGCAATCCCAGTGCCCTTAGCTACCGTCAACATCGGTTCTTCGGCCACATGACACGCTACATTGACTTCCCTGGTCAACAATTTATCAAAGTTTCGCAGTAACGACGTTCCCCCGCTCATCACAATCCCTTTATCGATAATGTCACTGGCCAGTTCCGGCGGAACCTCTTCCAAAACAGTTTTAATCATACCGATTATCTGCATTAACCTCGGCTTCATGGCTGCTTCTACGTCCGACTCAGTTATCTCCACGGTTTTCGGCAAACCCTGAATGCTGTCCCTACCCTTAACCAGCATTGTTTTTTCTTTAATCAAATCATCGGCCATGGCCCGGCCAATTGTCAGTTTAATCTGCTCGGCTGTCTGTTCTCCAATCACCAAACTATGATTCTTCCTCAAGACTGTAGTAATCGCATCATCTAAAGCATTGCCTGATACCCGGATACTCTTGGACACTACCATGCCTCCAAGGGAGATAACCGCGGCTTCGGCTGACCCTCCTCCCATATCCACAATCATATTCCCCGAAGCCTCGCCCACCGGAATCCCGGCGCCTAAAGCCGCCGCAAACGGCTCATGAATCACAAATACTTCCCTGGCTCCGGCCGAATAAGTGGCTTCTTCTACTGCTCTTTTTTCCACCTGCGTGCAGCCGGCCGGCACGCAAATCATCACCTCGGGCCTGGCAAAAAAACTCTTACCGCAGGCTTTCTGAATAAAATATCTTATCATGGCTTCGGTGACCACATAATCGGCAATCACTCCGTCCCGCATTGGCCTGGAAGCTATAATTGTGTCCGGAGTCCGACCCAGCATCTCTTTAGCTTCATTACCTACTGCTACAACTTTATTATCTTCTACTGTGACTGCCACCACGGTCGGTTCCTGTAAAACAATCCCTTTGCCCTGGACATAAACCACCGAATTGGCAGTCCCTAAATCAATGCCGATCTTCGTAATTAAACTCATCTTTCTAATTTAGCATCTGCGTTGACAAAACTCAACTTCAACTTGTATACGTGTCTTAATATATATAAATACATCATTTTAACGTATCCAAAATTTTATTTTTACCATCAAAATACAACTAAATATATCAATATTTTAAATTAAAAACACGATTTCAACCCTTGACAATGTTATTAATATAGACAATACTGAAATTGTGAAAACTGTCCATCTGCATAACAAACTTGGACATCAACAGAGGTAAACTATATGCCCTGGTATACCATCAACCAAGCTGCTAAAGCTATAGATGTCCATCCTAAAACCCTGCGCCGTTGGGAAACAAACGGAAAAATCATCCCTCATCGGACCTTAGGCAACCAGCGCCGTTACTCCCAAACTCATCTCAATCAACTTCAAGCGATTAAATCCGGTCAATCTCCTGCCCCTGCTTTAGCCGACAGGCTCTTAAACCTTAACCAAGCCGCTCAAAAGCTGGGCGTTTCTCCGGCTACGATTCAACGTTGGACCAAAACCAACCAGCTTAAACTGGCTGTTAACAACCAACTCGAATCCGGTTATTCGGAAACCCAACTCAACCGGTTTTTAAAACAGCATCAACCTCAAACAGTCAAAGTGACCAGGCCGGTTATCCCTCGTTTGCCGTTTATAGCCAGTCAGACACCCAAGTTTGTCTCTTACGCGGTTATCGTCAGTCTTTGCCTATCTCTCGGCCTGACCGCCTATCTCTACTTCAACCGCTCAACTGCTCCGGCCAGCCCGTCCGTCAAACAGCTGGATATCTCACCTGATATCCAAGTCGCCTTACCCAATGTGGCCAACTTTCTCAATGGCCGCATCACTATTGGTTCTGATACCGGAGACTTGTCTTTTTTAGACCAAAAAGGCAATCTTTATCTTAAAAATGCTGCTTTAATCCAAGCCGGTGTTCATACCAGCTCTCTTCAGCTGCTGCCCTCCAGCCAGCCTGAAAAACAAATCGGTCGGCAATATGTTGATCAAGCTACCGGCAACTTAATGTATTATGACGGTTTAGACTGGATTTCGTTAAACAAAATTGCTACCGCTTCATCATCTCTGACTCTCCAGAATATTTATGATACCGGCCGCACCTTAATCTTGGCCGAAAAACAAGATATTGACTTAACTCTGGGCGATTCCAGTGCTTCCGGCTCAGCTACTTCTGTAAGGCTTACCCTGGCCGGTCCCCAAAGCCAGTTTAAAATCTTGGGCGGTGCCAGCCAGGATGTCTTGACCGTAGATGACGACTCCGCCTATCCGGTGACTATCTCCCAACCGACCAAGATTATCGCTAATCTCTACCTGCCTAAGCTGATTGACAGCGACTCTGATACCTACTATCTGGATCCTTCCAGCACTGCTTTAAGTTTAAGCTTGGCCGGCGATGCCACTATCTCGGCTACTTTAACATTCTCCCAGAACGGCGAGTACCTGACCAACTCGGTTGACGGCTACTTGATCGCTTCAGCCGGTTTAACTGTTGGTGGTACGACTAAATATGGCTTTAACGCCAGTGGCGATATTAATGTCAATAAGATCGAAGCTCATGACGTTATCCAGATAGATAATATTAAACTCGATAACAACACCATTAGCGCTACCAATAATGACGGTTTGAAGCTTTATGACAATGACTCCAAAGGCATTTTTATTCAGGACGCCGGCAATGTGGGGATCGGCACGACGGGACCAGATTCTAAAATGCAGGTAACCGGCGGCGGATTGTGCGTTGGTTCCGATGCCAACTGCAATTCCGACAATAATACCGAAGGGACTGTCTACTCTATTTCCACCGCCATGACCGCCTATGATATGGCGGAAAAATATCCTACAAAAGATCCTACACTCACGTTTGAAGAAGTGGTTGAACTTGATCCGAATAATGGTGTTTTTGTTAAACGCGCCTCATCTCCGTATTCCAATAAGCTTCTCGGTGTTATATCCGAAAAACCGGCAGTACTGCTTGGAGGTTTTAACGGCGAGCAATTTAAAGAAGAACACCAAGTGGCCATAACCCTTTCCGGTCGTGTACCTGTAAAAATTGATCCAAATTCTCCGGAAATTAAAATTGGAGATACCTTGACTGCCTCTACTCTTCCCGGTACTGCCCAAAAAGCCACCCAACCTGGTTTTATTATTGGTAAAGCATTAGAAGACTGGTCTCCGGATAGCGGCAAGACTTCAGTTCTGATTTTTGTCACAACTGCCTATGCCGACCCGGATGTGTATTTAATCTCTACCGGCGAACTGCAAATCATTTCCCAAGCTCCTGTCCCCGGTGAAGTTCCTGCCGTACCCGCCTATTCATTAAAAAACAACAGTCAAATCATCACCCGCATCGGCGCCTTTGTCAACCTAATCGCCGCCAATATAAAAGCCGGCAGTATTGAAACCAAAATCCTCATCGCCGACCAAATCACCCTGCAAGGACAATCCCTGCAGGCTTATATCACCTCTGTTGTCAATGAAGTTCTCTCTTCCAAAACCACCGCCATCTTAAGCCCGGTTGCCAGCATTGACAACCTCACTGTTATCAATGCCTCTGTTTCCGGTGAGTTAATAGCCACCTCCATCAAATCCTCGACCATTGATGTTCTGCGTCAAAAAATCGAAGCTATCACCGATA
>CAYICL010000023.1:0-11828 GCA_964361885.1 uncultured Pseudomonadales bacterium | reverse complement strand
AATCCTTCTGGTGTATCTTCAGCAAAAATTTTGCCTTTCCGTAAAAATATTACTCTGTCACAAATTTGAGCTACTTCCGGCATATTGTGAGAAGTAAACAACATCGACACGTTATACTTCTTCTGTTGTTTTAATAAAAAACTTCTCACTCCCATGGCAATATCTGGATCTAAACTGGCTGTTGGCTCATCTAAAAGCAAAACTTTGGGAAAGTTAATAAACGCCTTAGCTAACATCACCCTGGTTATTTGTCCCGAACTTAACTCTCTAATCGGTTTTTTGGCATACTGAGTCATCTCAAACTGTTGCAATAATAACTCCAGTCTTTCCTTTGGTTTTTCTACTTGATATAACTTGGCATAAACCATTAGGTTTTCCCACACCGTCATATTCCAGGGTAATCTGGTATAGGCCGAAGCATAATTTACGTCTTGTAAAATTTCTGACCTGTGTTTCTCAAACTCTTTGCCGAAATATTTAATCTCTCCTTTAGTTTTTGCTGTTGTTCCCAAAAGCATTTGGATGGTCGTGGTTTTACCCGCTCCGTTCGGACCTAACAGCCCGACAATCTCTCCCTCATGAATCTTAAAGGAAATATTATCCACGGCTGTTGTCGGCTCGTTTCGCTTCATTTTTTTCAGCAAAAAGCCGCCCGGAAAAATCTTAGTTAAATTATTTACCTCTAAAATCACTTTTCCCATGAAGCTATTTTAGCTTACTCTCGACAAATTCCCTAATTTCCCGCTTAAATCTTTCCTTGCTTTAACCTTCAGGGTCTCTCCCTGTAGGCTCTTAACCCTCTGCCCAACTAAAACTTTTCCCAACTGTCTTCTGATGGTTTCTACTTCCGGTAGTTCCGGCATGAGGTTATTCTAGCACATGCTATAATTATAGGGTATGGCAAGCCAATCACCCGAACAAGTTGCCCCACGACCTGAAGCTGCCGTTGCAGACGGTGAATCCGCTTCGCCTCTTGAGGGATTAATGCAACTTGGACTTACAAGGGAGGATCCATACGTCACTTTGGATGAAATCATTCACTTTTTCCCAGAAGCGGAAGAAGATGTCGAACAGCTCGAAGATGTGTTTGCCAACCTCTTAAGTTTCAAGGTTAACTATGTTGAAAGTGTACCGGTCAGTGAACCATCGGAAGAGGAACTGGCTGCCGTCGAAGAGGCCGAAGCAGAACCAGAACTCAACCTTGACGACTATCTGGCCAACATAGACACTGACAACAGTATCAGCCTTTATTTAAAAGAAATATCCCGCGTTCCCCTATTAACACACGAGGAAGAAATTAGCCTCGCCACGAGAATCGAACAAGGCCGGCTGGCACGAGAAAAACTGGCACAAGGTAATGTTGAGTCTAAGCGTAAACAAGAGTTAAAACTCTTAATTAATGACGGCTGGACTGCCCGCGATCATCTTATTGCTGCCAATACCCGGCTCGCTGTTTCTGTAGCCAAAAAATATATGGGCCGCGGCGTACCATTCCTTGACCTGATCCAGGAAGGCAACATTGGCCTGATCCGGGCTACCAAAAAATATGATTGGCGCCGTGGTCATAGGTTCTCTACTTATGCTACTTGGTGGATCCGTCAGGCAGTCACTCGGGCGGTTGCCGATCAAGGCCGGACCATCCGGCTTCCGGTCCATATGCACGACCAAATCAATAAACTCCTGCGTGTTCAGCATCAGTTGACCCAACGCCTGGGCCGTGATCCCTCGGTCGAAGAACTAGCCGACGCGCTGCAAAAGTCTCCCGAGAAAGTGGCGGGTATGCTCCAAGTGGTCCGGCATCCGCTCTCCCTCGAAGCCCCAACAGATGACGAGGAAAGCTCGGTCTTGGGTGACTTTATCGAAGATGAAGAGACTGCGCCCGATGATACAGCAGCCTACAACTTGCTCAGAGAGCATATTAACGAAGTTCTCAACGGGCTTCCGCCGCGTGCAGTCCGCATCCTGCAATTGCGCTACGGTCTAGTGGACGGGCAGGTCTATACCCTCCAGGAAGTGGGGCACAAGATGGGCGTGACGCGCGAACGCGTCCGCCAGATTGAATCCCAGGCTTTGAGTCGCCTGCGCAACCCGGCCATCCGTCGCCAACTGCACGACTATCTTGAAATCGACATCAAACCAAAAAACCTCCCACGTTCGACACCTTCCCCTCAGAAAACACAGCTTAGTGAATCCCGCGACTTATCCGTCACTTCCGCCCTGAAAACACGGCTTAGTCAACCCCACGACTTATCAGCACAAGAAGTTAAAGTTATCAACCTCCGCTTTCCATTAAAAAGCTCTACAACATATACTCTTGAAGCAGTCGGCCGCATGATGGGTATCTCCAGACAACGCGTCTTCCAAATTGAAACAGAAGCTTTACAAAAATTAGGAATTTAGCCTACGAAGCTATTTTAACTTATTTACCCGGCGAATGCCGGGCCACAAATTCCCTAATTTCTTGCTTAAATCTTTCCTTGCTAAACTTTTTCGCTTGCTCTAAGCAATTCTTTTGTAAAGTTTGATAATTTAAATTTTTAAACTTTTTCATTGCCTGCCATAAACCCGCGGTTGAGTAGTTTCTGAAAAACACTCCAGTCTTACCGTCAATAACGGTTTCTTTGTAACCTCCGCCATAAAATGCCACAACCGGGGTGCCACAACTCATTGCCTCCACCGGTGTAATGCCAAAATCCTCATCGCGGCTTAGTGCCAAAAAGCCTTTAGCTTGGGAATATAACTTCACTAGTTCATGGTCACTTACTTCTCCCAGGAATTCAACGGGTTTACCCCGCGAAGCCCCGCGAAGTCTTGACGAAGTGGGGACGAAGTGGGGCCCCTCACCGACAATTTTCAACTTAAAACCGTATTTTTTGGCCGCCGCAATCCCCAACTCGATCCCTTTACCCCCTACCAAACGAGAAACGATTAAATAGTAGTTTTGCTTGCCCCTAACGTAGCCTCCGACGAAGTGGGGCAAATCTACTGGTGGATAAATTACTGTTGCTTCTCTCCGGTAAAACTTCCAAATTCTCTTTTTCACCTCTTCACTGTTGGCAATAAAGTACTTAACTTTTTGCGCCTGGCGGAAATCATAAAGACGCATAAAGTGGCTGATGATCGTGCCGTAAACGCGTACCGGCCAATACTTTTGCCAATTCATTGACGTCTGATAACCGTAAAGCCATCTTGGCGGCGTATGGCAGTAGCAGATCTCCCCGAAACCTTTCGTGATATACCAGCTGCTGGAACTGATGACCAGATCGTAATCCGCCAGAGGGCGGACAAACGAGTCCCAAATTGTCGGCGACAAAAACCGCAAAGGCGAATAGAGCCAGTCTTTAAAAAAGGGAATGTTTTGCACCCAAGAAGCAATGATCTTTCTGTGTTTAAATCTTTGCGCCGCGGTTGAACCTTGTTGGTAAAAAGCGGTATATATCGGCGCTTTGGGCCAGATTTCCGATAACGCCAGCAAAACTCTTTCCGCTCCTCCAAACTCATTTAAATAGTCATGCACTAAAGCAATTCTCATAAATAATTTACCCCGCTAGTTTTCTGAAAGTGATACCGGCTAATGACCGCGTGAACGCTTCAAAAAACTTTGTGGGGTCATGCACTAAAGCCACTTTCATATTTCAAAACAGCCCCATTTGACTGTCATCCTTTTCTGATTTACTTTGAAATATCTCTTCCGTCTCTTCCTCGTCTTCATCATTCGGCAATCGGTGAACTAAGGACTTAAACCCCCACTTTTCAAACAATTTTTTAGCTTTTTTCTTATTATAATCATTCACCTCGCAGGCCTTTAAATTTAAAGTTATCGGTACATCCAAAACAATCGTTGCCAGCCTTTTACCTCTTAAGGCTTCCTCATACCCGTCAGCCAGTTTTTCTCCCACGACTCTGCTGATCTCACCTTTTTTTATCGCCTCATCCAACTGGCCATAAACTCTTTCCACCGTTAAAAACTTCTTTAATAGATTTGTCGCCGTCTTTGGACCAATGCCTTTAATTCCCGGAATATTATCAGACACATCGCCACTAATGGCTTTTAAATCTATAATCTGTTTTGGCTCTAAATCATACCTGTTTTTAACTTCCTTGGATCCGTAAATCATCGCCGGCTTTTTACCCCTGCCCGGCACATAAACTTTAATCAAGCCGTTGACCAATTGCATCGCATCCTGATCCCCGGTCACAATTATTACCTCTAAGCTTTGTGCTTTGGACGCCTGCACTGCCAGTGTTCCGATCACATCATCTGCCTCAAACCCTTCCACTTCAAAAATCGGGATATTCAATGACTTAACCACTTTCCTGACCCAATCCAGCTGGTCGGTCAGCTCCACATCTACCTCCGGTCTTTGGGCTTTGTAGCCGACATACTCAATATGCCTGAAAGTCGGCTTATCCAGATCAAAAGCCACTGCCAGATGGGTCGGCTTCAGCTCTTTGATTACCGCCAGCAACATCGAACTGAAACCATAAACCGCATTAATCTGTTCCCCTTTTTTATTGGTTAAACTGGCCGGAAAAGCATAATAAGCCCTAAACACCAACGCATGCCCATCAATTAAAACTAATCTTTTCATTTATCCTAATTTTAACAAGCTTACTTGTGTTTCTCTACCGCTAAATCCAGGCTTAATAAAGTGCCTGTTTGGTTTGGATCTCTCAACCAAGACTGGCTTAAGGGTATCCAATTTTGTCTTAAATAACCAACTAGGGCTTCAATTTCTGATTCTAAACTGATAATCCTGATCTTGTCTGCAATGGGCGCTAAATCAGCTATAGGTTGGACCGCATCAGTAATTAAGATTTCTTTTATCCAAGATTTATTAAGCTTAGCTACCGCCGACGATGCTGCCCATTTATCTCTAGGTTTAACCTGAACTAATCGCCCATCCCTAATTACCATCCTCGGTTTAATCTCATCGCTCATTATTGCCTTAATCGTGATAATCCTAACATCATTAGTATAACCCTCTAAATCATCAACAATCGCTTCTGTAGTCCCGGCATCCCGGATCTCATCATCAGTAATCAATACTGTAAATCCATCGTCTCTAATCCTCTCTCTTGAACCCTCAGGCCAAATAATTTTTGGTTTTCCCCCATGAAGACTGTCTCTTTCTTTAGTTAATGTCAGCAGTGGGCAATCTAAAATATTGGCTATCCGTCTGGCTTCATCCTGCCTGCCTTTGTCAGGCCCCAATTCAATAATATTTCCAATCTGGTCATAACCAGACTTTTTCACCACAAACTCTAAACAGTCAATCGGCAACATCGGAAAATAATGTCTGATGCCAAACTCTATTCCCCGCATCGAATGAGGCTGCATCACCAAAGCTCCGTCGCAATGCCTGGCTAAAGTTTCCACTGTATCTTTCAGGCTTGTCACCTGATTTATCACTTGTCCGAACCCTTTTTCAATAAATTTATGATCCTGTCTTTCATGGGCCAAAGACGTCAATACTGCAATCACTCCCTTCGCTCCGTTTTCCTTCATCTCTCTGGCTAAACCCGCCACAGCATTAATATGTTCTCCGTTTAAAGTGCTGGCCACTATAAAAGCCAACTTAGGTATTAAGTCAACTTGATTCTTCTCCATTATTTTATCTAAATTTGGCAGGGTTGAACCATCTTTGTGTACTATTACACTTGCTCCTGGCAGTTCAATTCCCGCTGTTCCCATCCCAATATCTGTAAAAAACAAAGCCGAATGGCTATGAGCCAATTCTGCTAACCATCCTAACTTCTCTCCCCATAGCTCCCTCGCCTTACAACCCCAACTTTCAGTTAAAGAAATTTCTGGAGTATATTCAAATAAAGCTGGTTGCCATTCTTGTTGTTCTCTCACTATCATATATACAATAACCGCCCTTAACAGGCAGTTATAAATAATTTAAATTTCTTACTTGCCAGTCTATCTCCCTCTTCTTATTGTTGCTCCTCTTCTCCTCTGAAGCACCGTTCCACCCAAACCTGAACCAGCCACTGGCGCTTCTCGTCTTGCAATCTTTGCCTTCTGACCTAATTCTGTAAATACTTTTTTTTGCTCCTCCGGTGTCATATTGGCAATATCAACCGGCGTGTTCCAAGGTTGCTCCTCGTTAATCTTGATTTCCGTCATTTTTGCCTCCTATATTAAGAATTATATACTAAAGCTGGTGTCTTTCAAGCCTTTTTCATCAATGCCTCAAACTCCTCTGACTCCAAAGTTTCTCTAACCAGCAGCTCTTTAGCGACCAAATCCAGTTTATCTTTGTGTTTCACCAATATTTCATTGGCCTTTTGGCTGCCCTTGTCCACAATCTTTTTCACCTCTTCGTCTATTTTTGACCGCATTGATTCGGATATCTGTTCCGGCTCGAACCAATTTATTCCCATATCTGAAAAGTCTGTTTTCGGTCCATAATTAATTGGCCCCAACTCGCTCATCCCCATCTTTAAAACCATGGCTCTGGCCAATTCTGTCGCCCTGGAGATATCACTGGCTGCTCCGCCCGTCAACTCTTTAAAAATCAGGTTTTCCGCTGTTCTACCGCCCAAAAGAGAAGTAATCTGAGCCACTAAATGCGACCTGGTTTCTGTGTATCTGTCGGTTTTGGGTGGGATTAAAGTATGCCCTAAAGACCCGCCTCTGGACACAATACTGATCCGATGCACCGGATCCATGTCTTTTAAAAAGTAGGTCACTACTGCATGACCTGCCTCATGATAAGCCGTCATCCTTAAATCATCCTTTGTTTGTTTTAATTTTTTCTCCGGTCCTAACTTCACCTTTAAAGCCGCTTCTTCCAAACCCTTCATATCTATGGCTTTTTTGTCTTCCCTGGCAGCCAGAATCGCCGCCTCATTCAGCATATTCTCAATATCCGCGCCGGAAAACCCAACTGTTCTTTTGGCTATCTTGTCCCAATCCACGTTTTTCTCAAACGGTTTGCCTTGGGCATGAATCGCCGTAATTCTCTTTCTGTCTTCAATATCCGGCATGTCTAAAACAATCCGCCTGTCAAACCGGCCCGGTCTGATTAACGCCGGATCCAGCAAATCTCCCCGGTTAGTCGCTGCCATTACAATCACCTGGTCATTGGGTGTAAATCCGTCCATCTCCACCAAAATCTGATTTAAAGTTTGCTCTCTTTCATCATGCCCGCCGGTCAAAGCCCGCGATCTCTGCCGGCCGATGGCGTCAATTTCATCAATAAAAATAATTGCCGGCGCCTTCTTTTTGGCATTATCAAAAAGGTCACGCACTCTTGAAGCGCCCACACCTACCAACATTTCCATAAACTCGCTGCCGGCCATGGAAAAAAAGGTCACTCCGGCTTCACCAGCCACTGCCCTTGCCAAAAGCGTTTTACCGACTCCACTAGGACCCAACAAAATCACCCCTTTAGGTGTTCTGGCTCCCATGGCTTTGTATTTTCTCGGATGCTTTAAAAAATCCACTATCTCTGCCAACTCTTCTTTAGCTTCATCCACCCCGGCCACGTCTTTAAAACTGACATCCTGCTTGCCTTTCATGAAAAGTTTAGCTTTTGATCTGCCAAAGCTAAACAATCCGTCTTGGGAACCCCTGGCTTGTCTAAAAATGAACAAAAAGATTAGTCCTGTTAATACTACCGGCAGTAAAATCTCCAAAATATTTGACCAGGCTTTAGTCGCCGAAGTGTCTTTATTCTCAAACTTAACCGTGGTCGGATCAATCCCTGCCCGGTCTAAAATCTCCACAAAACTCTCCTGGGCTTCTTTTCTTGACTCAATCACTCCCGCCTGATCCTTATACTTAATCAGGATTTTTTCCTCTTCTACTTCAATACTCTCCACTTTACCCGCCTTAATGTCGGTCAGAAGCTGGCTCATTCCCACTTTCCCCACCGGCAATGGCCCAGCCATTAAAGACAGAAAAAACGGCAAGACCAAAAACAACACCACCAGCCAAATCACCATCCGTTTCGGATTAAACTTTAGCTCCAGCAGCCTCACCTTGCCGCCTGTCTTCTGCTCCAAAGCCTGCTTTAACTTTTCCACTTCCTTTTGTTTAGGATTTTTGTCTTGTTTCTTCTCTCTCATCTTAATCTGATTTTACCACAGATTACTTAACCATCCTTTGTAAATAACCAAACGATGTAAAAGCCGCAGCCACTCTTGGTTGGTATTTCCCTTGGCTATATAACTGTCTTCTTCTTTCACTTTGGCTAAGAGCAAATTCCAGTTGAATTGGGTAAAACTCCCTGGCCTCTCCCAAAACTACAATTTTTTCCGCCGTTTTACCAACCCAGTCGAATTTAGGATCGACCTCCGGCAAATATGGGTCATAAAACCAGGTATCGGGTATCAATAAAGCCTTCTGTTTGTTCACCTTCATCAATTCGTAAACCAGACGGTATGATTTCAGCCAAGCATCCTGCGTCAGTGATGAACCGAATAATAAATGAGAGTAAGTTTCGTTATAAAAACCAGGTTTATGTTTTATGTGCGGGAAAAAGACAAAATCTTCTTTTTTTAAACCAAATCTTTGATACAAATCGATTCCGCGTTCCCTGGCTGGCTCTAAACTGTCACCTACAAATCTAGGTTCTATTGTTAAATGGCCCGCGTCCAACCATTGTCCTGTTCCCAAAGCTAAACAGATTGAAGCTGGGTCATTAATCAACCCCTCAATACCCTCATTCCTCAAAATAGTCCTCGCCCGCTCATTCCACCATAAACCCCGACTCTTTGTTTCTTGAGTTAACATGAGCCAAACCGGAGCGCTGGGCCACATTCTCTCACCAAAACTTAGTGTTTCAATCACTGTTTTATTCTGCCTCATCCGCTCTGCCACCTGATCGAGCTCGCCGAAAATTCCGGCTACTAACCGTTCCTTTCCGTCGGGAAAGTGTTTTTCGGCTTCTTCCAACGCTCCCAAAAGAGCAGGATTTCTAGTGGGCGGAAAAGCATCCTTGGTTGGATCAAAATGGAGCGCGTCGTAAACTACCGAGCGAATATAACCCTCCGGCTCTACCCTATCCCATCGTTGTTCCCATGGATTAATTCCGGTCTTGTCAACAGTCATTGAGTAATTATACCTTATCTGACTTTCGCCCCCACCGGCATCCCCGCGGCTCTCACCACTTTGCCGACGCTAATCTCAATCTTGGCAAGATCGTCAATCGTAATTGTATCTGTCATATCTAAAAAATGAATATTTGTTAGTAATGCCAATTTTTTCTCTCACCAGCATCATCTTTTTCTCTGCCTGCTCCCGCGCCTGCTTGGCTCCTTTTTGTAAAATCTCCTTGATCTTTTCCGGTTCTGCTTTTAATACTTGATATGCCTGCCTTTCTTTAGCAAACCTCTTCATTAAAGCCTTAAACAGCTTTTCCTTGACTTCCACATCCCCGACCTTCCCGGCTCGATACCGCTCCTTCAACTCTGCCACTTCTCTCTTATTTTGATTAATTAAATCATGGTAAATAAACACCGGGTTACCCTCGACCCTGCCCGGATCAGTCGGTTTCAGTCTTTTTGGGTCGGTAAAGCAACTCCTGATTTGCTTTTTAACCACCTCTTCACTTTCAAACACAGCAATATAATTATTTAAACTCTTGCTCATTTTTCTTTTTCCGTCAGTCCCCACCAGCCGGGCCGTTTCTTTAATATTAAATATCTGGGGCAGCTTGAAAGTTTGACCATAGGTTTTATTAAAATAACCGGCAATATCTCTGGTGATTTCAATGTGTTGTCTTTGATCATCACCCACCGGCACAAAATCCGCATCATACAATAAAATATCCGCCGCCATCAAAATCGGATAATTAAACAAACCCATATTTATCTGTTCTTCTTTAACCTCTTTCTCCAGCTTATCCTTGTAAGCATGACACCGTTTAATCAGCCCCAAAGGTATCACGTTATTTAAAATTGTTTGTAATTCCGGATGTAAGCCGATATCCGACTGCCGGTAAAAAATCACTTTTTCCGGATCTAAACCACAGGCTAAATAAGACAAAACTTGATTTTCCACATTTTCCTGCAGCTGCTGCCTATCCTGAACCGTGGTTAAAGCATGTAAATCGGCAATAAAAAAGTAAACCTTGTCCGCTTTTTTCTGTAATTCCAGAAACGGGGCTACGGCTCCAAAATAATTGCCAATATGAATCTCCCCACTGCCTGACGGAGTAATCCCGGTCAAAATAGAATATTTAGTTTTCATATCTCTGCCTTTCTATAATACCTGTTTAATAAACTTCTTCCTAGTATTTCTAATGTGTTTAAGACGGGCAACGAATAATTTTTGGGAAATACCAACGGCAATTCCGTACAACCCAAAATTAAAGCCTCAATTTTTTTCTTTTTTAAGCTGTCAGCAATTTTTAACAGTTTTTCTTTTGTTTGCTTAAAGTCACCGGCAATTATCTGACCGATTATTTCTCCCAATTCTTCAATATAGCCATTGTCCGGCAAAACTACTTCAATATTTTTATCTAAAAACTCTGTCTGGTAAACTCCGGCAAAAATCGTCGTCGGCGCCGCCAGCAAACCGACTTTGGCATAACCTCTCTTTTTAACTTCTTTGGCTGTTTCATTGGGAATCGACACAAACGGTACCGTAGTTTCCTGCTCCAAATCCACCAAAATCGTGTGGGCAGTATTGCAGGCTAAACCGAAACAACTCGGCTGCAAATAATTTAACTTTCTCACCCGATCTTTTAACATAAACGCGGCCTCTTCGGCTTTCTGGGTATTAGAAAAAAACTCCGGCACCGGCACAGAATCAATCACAATTTCCGGATACTCATGATTTTCCCGCACGCCAAACTCACTCCGGGCTAGCTCAATCATTAATTGATAGAGCCGGCAAGAAGCGTCGGGACCCATCCCGCCTAAAATGGCAATTGGTTGATGATTAGTATTAATCATAGGCAGGGATGATAGGCATCGAACCTATGACCTTCCGTTTTGGAGACGGACGCTCTACCGACTGAGCTACACCCCTACAAAAAACCCTCGTTCAACCATAACAATAAATGGCTAAACGAGAGCCTTCTTTCCCAACAAAAATCCCCGCTGCCGGGGACTATGTCAAAAAACGAGTAAACCTCGTTAGACACGTACTTTATCCTGTTATGGCAACATACGCTGCGGTCTTTTACGGTTTCGCCTCCGGCGCATACTTTTGCGCTCCTCCCCGATTCCAACCTTTCGGATCAACGGATTTAATTAAATTTTCAATATTAGTATTTTACCATTAAAATAGAAATAGTCAATTTATTTATGCCTAAACATTTTATTAAAGTCCGGGAAAATTTTATCTGCGACTACTGTGGCGCCAAAGTCATCGGCACCGGCTACACCAACCACTGCCCTATCTGCCTTTACTCTAAACATGTTGATGAGCTCATCCCCGGCGACCGGTCCGCCAATTGCGGCGGCTTAATGAAACCAATTGGTTTGCAAATCAAATCAGGAAAATATATTCTCTTTCACCAATGCCAAACCTGCCAAAAAATTACCCGCAATAAAACCGCCCCAAACGATAATCAGGAAAAATTAATCGAACTCTCTACTAAAGCTATAAAACTTTAAAAAGTAGCAGGGGTGGGGATCGAACCCACGACCTGTGGTTTATGAATCCACTGCTCCACCAACTGAGCTACCCTGCCACGTAATAAATTACTTCGTAATTTAAACGTGGCTAGGAACGTTTAAATTTGCATTGCAAATTTATTTCGTTTCCTGCCATACCCCATTTTGGTAGCGGGTCCTAGGTAACGCTCCTAGGTTAAGTGAGATTATGAGCCTCACGAGATACTTACCTCCCACCCGCTATATCAAAG
>CAYICL010000022.1:0-12133 GCA_964361885.1 uncultured Pseudomonadales bacterium | reverse complement strand
GGCGGCACCGGCGGTACTGGCGGTAAAGTATCTAAAGCTTCATCTATCTTGCTGACTGGTGCGTTGCTTCCTGGTATCGTGCTGGCTGGAGTCTGCAGGCCGTTATCATCCATAGATATATTTATACATGTCTTTCATCATTTACACAATATTTTTTAATTTTATTCCGCCTATCACTAAACCGATGCCGGCCAAGACGATTAATAAGGTTGTCTCACCGGTTCCCGGATGCGGCACGCCCGAATCGGTTGACGGCATTTCAGTCCTGCCGTTTTCTGTTGATCCTGACTGGGTAGCGGTGATCGCTGGCACATCGCTTTGTCCGGCCGCCGCAATCACAAAACTTCTTTTGATCGTCTGCTCCTCTCCGGCATCATTAATATATGAAATCGTCACTGTGTGCTCTCCCGGAGTTAATCCGGTTGGCGGGGTAAACTCCCAATTGCCGTCTTCATCAATTTTAGCCGAACCGGTATAAGTATTTTCTGAATTGATCTCTATTGCCAGCACTTTCCCCGGCGGCCCGGTACCGATAAATGCCGGCATTGTCGCATTAATCACTTCTCCGTCAACGCTCGGATTGTCTAAAGTCACCTCACCCACGTCACCGCTATCAGTTGCTTCCGCTATGATTGGATCCAGCCCAAAGCCGCTCTTGCTTGCACTCTGAGTCGCTGTTTTTTCTATTGTTGTTGGGGTTGCCGTCGGTTTTGCTTCAGCTAGATTTCTGAAATCATGAGACTTGCCTAAAGCAATATCCGGTACCGGGCTGTCGTTAGACGTGGTGGTAATTGCCGGCGCCGTTCCTTGTTTGCCGCCTTGGGCTAAAATATTTACCATTGTTGCTTGAGTGTCATAAGTTAAATAACTGGCTAAATCGGCCGTTCTTGCCGTTGACAAAGACAAAGCCCAGTTGCCGTTGGTTTTGGCCAGAGCCGACAGCGGTGCTCCGTTGGCCACATTCACATAAACTACCACTCCTTCTGCCGGAGTCCCGGCCGTGGTTAAAATTGTTCCATAGATCGGATCGGCTGCCGGTGGACTGCCTAAACTGATGCCGGTGGTGATTTCAAACACCTTGCCTTGATTATCAAACTGTTTGCCCCCAGACTCGATCTTAAAAAAATACTTGGTTTGAGCGGTTAGATTTTTTATTGATATATGGTGGATTTCAAAGCTGCCGGCTTCACCAGACAGTTGGTCGCGGTCGTCTAGCCCGCTTTGTTTTAAACTATTTATATCTGCCCCGTATTTAATTGAGCCGGTAACGGCTTTATTGGTTACGAAGGAAACGCTAAAACCAGTATCTGTCACATTGGTAATTTTTACCTGGGTCGGCGTTAAACTATTATCTGTTCCGGTTTCACCCAGCGGTTTGGTTTTTATGAAAAAAATTCCTACTCCTACTCCCACCAACAAAATCAACAAACCTAAAGCAGTCGGGAAGTGAATCTTAATGGATTTTGGATTATTTAGCATTTTATTTACTCGCTGGCACTCTCAGTTGCTTCTTGGGCACTCTCAGTTGCTTCTGGAACTTCTATAATCACCGGTACTACCGGCTTTAATTTAATACTGCTCCAGCTGGCTTCCGGCACCAAAAGTCTCTGTTTAATTGATTCCATTGTGTCAAGCTCAATCGTTGGCGTCAAGGGCAAAATCTGCTTTTTTACATCTGGATTAACCCGGCTTTTGGTTAAAGTCCAGTAAATGGTTAAGCCGATCCAAATCACCACTGTCGCCAGAGTGCACACCGATAATATAAACAGATCTTTTCTTAATTTTTTTTCGTATATTTCTGCGATCATTTTACCCCCGCCTTGGTATCAAAATAGTCGGCCTTAAGCTTCAGATTGGCTGTTAGCGCTTGACTTTTTCCGCCGCCATCAGCAGCATTTTTAGTCAAACTCACCGTTTCTATCTCAATTAACCGGTCAATCTCTGTTATTTTTTTTAGAAAAGCTTTAATCTTGTTATAGCTGCCGCTTACCGATAAATCCAAACTGATTAATTGAATTTTCCCTTCAGCTTTATCCTGACTGCCAACAATCACAAACTCTCCAAAACTGCTGTTGGTTATCTCCACTCCGCTTTCAACCGCTAACCAGCTTATCTGCCAGGCTAATCTTTCAAACTCATTTTTTTCCGGCAACACCCGATTCACCAAATCTAAACTCTCTAGCACCTGGCTGTAGACAATTTCGGCTTTCTCTAAATCCTTAACCTTACTTTTTAATTTACTGTTAACCGCTTCCGTGTCTTCAATTTGTTTGTTTAATTGAGCAATGGTTTTTAAAGTCGGTGAAATTGCAAACATTCCAAAAAATGCTATGGTAAAAAACGTCAAACTCACCAAACCGGAAACTCTCGCCAAAGGGTTTTGGGATAATTGCTTTAACCTTTTATAATATTTCAAGTAATTGATTCTATTTTGGTACATTTTTTAAAGTTAAACTTAATCTGAAATCAATTGCCTGGCTTTCTTCTGTTGGCGAACTGACATTTTCTAAATTCACTTCTGAAAAAACCTCATTCGCCTGGGCTTTTGCCAATAAAGTCGCCAAACCAATTTCACTTAATGTCTGGCCTTGTAGCGACACGGTTTCTTTATCAATGCTAATGGTTGAATATGAGGTATCTATGGGAGTAATTTGACTGATATTAGTTAAAATCAAATCCGGTTTTAAACTACTTTCCTGGCCCTGTTTTATCAGTTCTAACCTTGACTGTAAGTTTCTAAAATTTGTTTCCAAATCCCCGTAAGTATTCACCGCCGACAGTTGCCGTTTCATCTCTTCGTTTAAGTCCGTTAATTTTCTGTCCAAACCAAAACGGTATAAAAAAGCGGAAATAACTACTAATTCGGTAAAGACTACAATATATCTGCCGGTTTTTAATGCCCAGCGCAATAACTTCCCTGGAATTCCTGTTTCCCATTTTCCACTGGGTAATAAATTAAGTTCTTTTGATTGGGCAGACATTCTGTTTAAAGTATACAAGAATCCGATCCCAAAAGTCACCTTGCCGCTTTTTTACCCGCTGTTTTAAGCAGTTTATTTAATCTTGATTTCAACCTTGAAGCTTTATTTTTATGAATCACTCTTTTTTGCGCTGCCTTATCTAAAGCCTGAAAAGCTGCTTGTAAAGCTTTCTTGGTTTTTTCTTCTCTCATCTTTTTAATCGCCGCCCGATACTGTAATTTGTAGGGCTTATTTACCGCCGTTCTTTTTTTATCCTGTTTTTGTTTTTTGATAGCCGACTTGAGTATTGGCATGACCCGTATCATACCATCTCGGTTGTTTCCCTGACAAGCCCCATGTTATACTCGCAAACGCCACTCTATTTTTATATGAATAATGATTTTTTCAAAAACGGCCGCCAATTTCTCAATCGTCGCCAGAATAACATCCTGTCTGCTGCCTCTGTTTTAATGGTGGCGGTTTTTTTGTCCCGCGTTTTAGGTTTATTGCGTGACCGATTTTTAGCCGGCACCTTTTTCGGCCCTGATTCTATTTGGCAGCTGGATGTTTACTTTGCCGCTTTCCGTTTACCTGATATGATCTTTCAACTTTTAGTGGTCGGCGCCCTTTCTGCCGCCTTTATCCCGGTTTTTTCTCAATATATGATGAAAGACAGGAAGCAGGCTTGGCATATTGCTTCCACCGTCATTACTTTCGGTTTGCTGCTGTTTGTGCTTTTAAGCCTGATTTTAATTATTTTTACTTGGCCCCTAAGTCGCCTGATCGCCCCGACTTTTTCTTTTCAGGAATTAAGCTTAATGGTTAACCTGACCCGAGTTCTCCTAATTGCTCAAGTTAGCTTCTTAGTTTCCAACTTTATTACCGGAATCTTACAGTCTTACCGCCATTTTATTGTTCCGGCTTTATCTCCGATCGCCTACAATCTTGGTATCATTTTTGGCATCTTGGTTTTAAGCCCCTTTTTTGGCATTTACGGTCCGGCCCTCGGTGTTATTTTAGGGGCTTTTTTGCATCTATTAGTCCAACTGCCTTTAGTTAAAGCTATTGGCTATCGTTATCAACCTTCTTTTGATTTTAATCATCCCGGCGTCAAGCGTATCGGCCGTTTGATGTTGCCCCGGACTATTGCTTTAGCTATTAGTCAGATTGAATTGACAGTGGCTGTTTTTATTGCCACCTCGCTTTCGGCCGGTTCTTTGGCCATCTTTTATTTTGCCCAGCACCTTAACTCCTTGCCGGTTGGTTTATTTGGCGCCACCATTGGTCAAGCCGCTCTGCCGAGTTTATCTCAGCAACATCCTCAGGGCTCATTTGATCGCTTTAAATCTTTGCTCTTAACTTCCTTAAACCAGGTTCTTTATTTAAGTTTGCCGGCCAGTATGATTCTCTTGGTTTTGCGTCTGCCGGCCGTTCGCTTGGCTTTTGGGGCCCGGGGTTTTCCTTGGGAAGCCACCTTATTAACCGGACAAGTCGTGGCTTTGTTTGCCATTTCCGTCTTTGCTCAATCAGCCATCCAAATCTTGGTTAGGGGGTTTTATGCCCTATCTGACACCAGAACTCCATTGTTTCTTGGATCTCTGGCGGTGATTACCAATGTTGTCTTAAGCTTTTTGTTTGTTTACCGGTTTCATTTAAGTGTTCTTGGTTTGGCTTTGGCTATCTCTCTGGCTAGCTTTCTTCACGCCGGCCTTCTCTTTATCTTTCTGTCCCGTCTTGTTAATGGCTTTCATCGCTCCGAATTTGCCCTTCCCTTTGCCAAAATGTCTTTGGCCACCATCATCACCGGTTTTGCTTTGTGGGTACCCTTACGGTTACTTGACCGCTATATCTTAAACACTACTAAAACCTTAGACTTAATCATTCTTTCTATCCTTACCACTTTAATTGGTTTGTCTGTTTACTTTTTGCTTTCTAAACTGTTTAAAATCCAGGAGCTAAACAGTTTTATCAACTTAATTAAACGTTTGAAAAATTTACCTAAAATATTGTCCCAAACTAACGAGATTTTAGAACCGCCCCTCCCTTCTTCACCATGAATACCCGGCTTGATTCCATTAGAAATTTTTGTGTTATCAGTCATATCGATCATGGCAAAACCACTCTTACCGATAGATTTCTTGAATACACCAACACTGTTTTAAAAAAAGATCTGAAAGACAGGCTATTGGACTCTAACCCCATTGAACAAGAACGGGGGATTACTATTAAGCTGGCTCCGGTTCGTATGCACTATACCCTAGGCGCTAATCGCTATACGCTGAATTTAATTGATACCCCCGGCCATGTCGACTTCTCTTATGAAGTTTCCCGTTCTTTGGCCGCTTGTGAAGGCGCCATTCTATTAGTTGATGCGACTCAGGGAATTCAAGCTCAAACTATGGCTAATGCCTCCCATGCTTTAGCCGCCAAGTTAAAACTTATTCCGGTTATCAACAAAATTGATTTGCCAAATGCCGAAATTGACAAAGTTATGCTTCAAATACAAACCACCTTTAACTTTAAGCTGGACGATATTATTTCTATCTCTGCCAGAACCGGTCAACACGTAATTCAATTAATTAAAGCAGTGATTGACCGTTTACCGTCTCCTCAGGGCAGTCAGAACTCGCCTCTTCAAGCTTTGGTTTTCAACTCTTTTTATCATCCCCATCACGGTGTTATCGCCTCGATCCGGGTCGTTAATGGTCAAATTAAACCCCATCAAGATCTTTTATTAATGTCTTCAAAAGCCGCTTTTCAAGCCGATCAAATTGGTTTCTTTTCTCCTCAAATGGTTCCTTCCGACGGTTTGAACGCCGGCGAAGTCGGTTTTATCGCAACCGGCCTGAAAGATCTGTCTTTATGCCGGGTTGGCGATACCATGACTGCTGCTTTAGACCCTGCTTCTAAGTCCCTGCCCGGTTATCGGGAACCTCAACCAATGGTTTTTATGGATCTTTATCCGGTTGACAACCAGGATTTTCTTAAACTAAAAAATTCTTTAGCCAAGTTAAGGCTGATCGACTCCAGTCTGTCTTTTCAGCCGGTGGCTTCAGCTGTTTTAGGCAGTGGCTACAAAGTCGGTTTTCAGGGTTTGCTTCATGCCGACATTGTTCAGGAGCGTTTAGAGCGCGAATTTGATCTTGATTTAATCTCCACCAGTCCTTCTGTTGAATATCAAGTTGAGTTGAAAAAAAACCACCAAACCATTTCCATTCTCAGCCCGACTGCCTTACCCGACCTCGCTTTAATTAATCAAATTAAAGAACCGTTTATACTCTTATCGATCTATTCTCCCATTCAATACCTGGGCCGGATTATGGATTTATGCCGCCAGTTTAGGGCTCAAGTCAAAGATCAAGAATTTTTTGCCAACCACGTTAAATTAACTTACTTGATGCCGCTTCAGGAGCTCATTAGTGATTTTTTTGGCCAGCTAAAATCGGTCTCTTCCGGTTTTGCCAGTCTTGACTGGCAGTTTAGTCAATTTAAAGCGGCCGATATTGTTAAACTCGACGTTTTGATTAACCGCCAACCGATTGAACCCTTGGCAACCTTAACCGTTCGCTCCAAAGCCGAAATCCTGGCCAAAGCCTTAGCCACACGCTTAAAAGCGGTTATTCCTCGTCAACAGTTTGAAGTTCCCATTCAGGTTTGTTTAAACGGCCATGTTTTAGCCCGAGAAACCCTCAAGGCTTTTCGAAAAGACGTTACCGCCAAACTCTATGGTGGTGATCAAACCAGAAAAGACAAACTCTTAACCAAGCAAAAAAGGGGCAAAAAGCGGCTTAAACAAATCGGTAAAATTACTCTTCCCCAAGAAGCATTTTTGGCTTTGTTAAGAAGATAGTCTAAATCTTTTTTAGGACTACCCTGACAATATCATTAGGTCTTAACAATACTTGACCTACCCAGGTGCCCTGAGTAATCGTCACTTCAGCGGTCGACTTTTTCCCTTCAAAATCTTGCCTCACCACTTGATAATTCCCCGGCGATAAATTTTTTACAATCACCGGTACCGCTTCTTGATGGGCATTATATGGATCAAAATTAACTAAGTTTATCTGGATCTCCTCTCCTTTTTTAGCCGCGATGCCCTTAACAAAACTACCCTCCCCGGTTAATCGCACCCTGGTTTCCCCGATTTCATTCAACCAGAGAAAGGCTTTATACCTTGGTTTTAACTGTAGTCCGGTCTTCTCGTGGGTCATTAGTCCCCACCGGCCCCAGAAGGCCTTACCTTCAGGGCTTAAACCGTCCTTGATTTCAAAAGCGATGGCTTTATTGATTATCCCCAGCATCTCTCTTGCTGCTGCTACCGCATGAGCCGCTCCTATCTGATTGTCATAAGCCGGGTGGTTTTTTGCATCCGGCCCCCACTCGCTGATCACCCTTTCTTTTAAAGCCAGTCTTGGGTACCGGCTTAAAATTCGGCTTAAACTCTCTACGTCTTGGACAAATCCGTCCGGATTCAGGCTGTACCTATGCCATGAAACAAAATCAAAGCGTAAGTTTCCGTCGTTAATAAACTTAAACAAACCCTCGGTCCAGTTTTTGTAAAGCCCGGTTGTTGCCGGCCCGCCCAACTTAAACGGTTGCACATTACCGGCTTTGTCTGCGGCTATGGCTGATTGGCGGTAAAGTTCCAGATAGTTTTTTTCTCCATACATCTTCCAGTTGCCAAACAGATCCGGCTCATTCCAAACTTCATAATAGACATTACTGATATTTTTATTCTGTTTGCCCGAATAATGCTCAATCGTAGCCTTGACCAGCGCTTGCCACTCGCCCCAGTTGTTTGGCTGATCGGTTACATTATTAGCCATTGCCGGCGGCATGTAGGATAAAGCCAAAAACGGCTTGGCTCCACTGGCTAAAATTGCTTCGACTTCTTTATCCAGTTTATCAAAAGAAAATCTTAAACTATCATTCTCTTTTTGCACCACTTCATAAAAATCATAAATATGGTCTATCCGGATATAGTCGGGGGACAAGGACTTCATTTGGCTCACCGCTGTTTGCAGCATGCCGTCACTGGCTTCACCTCCCTGGCCATAGCTATTCCAGGGTCTGGGCATTTTCCCTAATTCTTTATCCGCTTCAACTATAATTTCGGCTTTTTTCCCTGACGCTTCAGATAAAAGTTGGCTCACCTTTTTCCCCAAATCCAAACTAATTATCAAACCCACTATTAAAACAATCAACCCAAAAATTTTAAGCTTCATCAATATATTATAACACCTTGACATCATTTAGCAGTCGTGATACTCTACTGCTAATTATGAATCTCAACGACCGTCAGGCTCAAATTCTCAAAGCCATTATCGAGGAGTACACCGCTACTGCCCAGCCGGTTGGCAGCGTTACTTTAGAAAAAAAATACAACCTGAGTGTCTCTCCGGCCACCATTAGAAACGAAATGGTTAATCTGACCCAGGCAGGATTTTTATATCAACCCCATACTTCAGCCGGCCGGACCCCCACCCCCATGGCCTTAAAATATTACGTCAGAGAGCTTTTAAAAGAAGAAGAAGTCTCTGTCGCCGAAGAAGTGGCTGTTAAAGAAAAAGTCTGGGATCATCGTTTTGAAGTCGATCGGTTTTTAAAAGAAATTACTCGGGTTTTGGCGGATAAAACCAAAACTTTGGCCGTGTCTTGCACCAGCAAGGGTGATGTTTATCATGCTGGTCACGCCCATATTTTAGACAATCCCGAGTTTTATGATATTGATGTCGCTCGTGAAGTCTTAAGCCTAATTGATGAATTTAACCAGCTTCATGCTCTTTTTGCCAAAGCCAGCGGCGATGAACAGATTCATATCTTAGTTGGTGACGATCTGGAAAAAGACTCCTTTCAAGGTCTAGGTTTAGTTTTTACTGATTTTGCTACCAATGATTTTTCCGGGTGCTTAGGCATCATCGGCCCGTCCCGCTTAAACTACTCTCATATTATTCCCATCATCAGATATTTTGGCAACCTAGTCAGTCAAATTGCTAAAAACTGGTAATTATGAAAAAAACTGATCTTGAAACCAATTTAAAGCGGGCATTGGCCGACTATCAAAACCTGGAAAAAAGACATCAAGCCGACCGCTTGGCTTTTGCCAAATTTGCTGCTGCCGACTTAATAAAAAATCTCTTACCGGTTCTTGATGACCTGGAGAGAGCCCAAGCCCACTTAAAAGATAAAGGTTTACAACTGGCCATCAATCAGTTTAAATCAGCCCTAAAAGCAGAAGGGGTTGAAGAAATTACTGTTTTAGGTAAAACTTTTGATCCTCACCGGGCTGAATGTATTGAAATGGTTTCTGGTGTCAAAAATCAGGTAATATTTGTTATTATTAAAGGTTATACCTTAAACGGCCGGGTTTTAAGACCTGCCCAAGTTAAGGTTGGCAACGGGGTTTCTGCCCCGCCTAAAAATTAAAGGAGGTTTATATGGGAAAAATTATCGGTATTGATCTCGGTACCACCAACTCAGCCGTCGCTATTATGGAAGGCGGTTCACCTAAAGTCATTCCTTCTGCCGAAGGCAGAAACTTGATTCCTTCGGTGGTTGAACCGACTAAAAATCTGGTTGGCGACATCGCTAAACGCCAGATGGTCTTAAATCCTGAGAACTCTATCTATTCAGTTAAACGGCTGATGGGTCGGAAAATCTCTGACGCAGAAGTTAAAAAAACTCAAGGGATGGTGGCGTACAAAATCGTTGCCGGGAAAGGCGACTTAGCCGTTATTGAAGTTGCCGGTAAAACCTATTCTCCCCAAGAAATCTCCGCAAAAATCCTCCAAAAAGCCAAGACCGACGCCGAGGCCTACTTAGGTCAATCAATCGATCAAGCCGTTATTACTGTTCCGGCCTACTTTAACGATGCTCAGCGTCAAGCCACCAAACAAGCCGGTGAGATTGCCGGCTTAAAAGTCGAGCGTATTATCAACGAACCCACTGCGGCTGCTTTAGCCTACGGCTTGGAAAAGAAAAAAGTCGAAACCATCGCTGTCTATGACTTAGGCGGCGGCACCTTTGACATTTCTGTCTTGGAGCTGGGCGACAATGTTTATGAGGTTAAAGCCACCAATGGTGACACTCATTTGGGCGGCGATGATTTCGACCAAAGAATTATTGAATATATTACCGCCGAGTTTAAAAAAGAACACGGCATTGACTTAAAGGCCGATAAACAAGCTTTGCAAAGAATCAAAGATGCGGCCGAGAAAGCCAAAATCGAACTTTCTTCCTCAAAAGAAAGCGAAATCAATCAACCCTTTATTACTCAATCTAAAGATGGTCAGCCTCTCCATTTAACCATGAAGCTGACCCGGGCCAAACTGGAAAGTCTGGTTGAAGACTTAATTGAATCAACCATGAAACCGGTCAAAGCCTGTCTTAAAGATGCCAAAAAAGACCCCAAAGACATTGATGCCGTGGTTTTGGTTGGCGGCCAAACAAGGATGCCTAAGGTTTACCAGACAGTCAAAGACTTCTTTGGCCAGGAACCAAACAAATCAGTTAACCCAGATGAAGTGGTAGCGGTCGGTGCGGCCATTCAGGCAGGCGTTTTAATGGGCGACGTTACTGACGTTTTACTGCTTGACGTTACCCCTTTAACTTTGGGCATTGAAACCCTGGGCAGTGTTTCCACTCCCTTGATTGACCGAAACACTACTATCCCTACTTCAAAGTCTCAAGTCTTTTCCACTGCTGCCGACAACCAAACTTCAGTGGAAATCAATGTTTTACAGGGTGAACGGCCGATGGCCGGGGACAATAAATCCTTGGGCCGGTTTATCCTGGACGGAATTCCCCCGAGTCCGCGAGGGGTGCCTCAAATCGAAGTCAGCTTTGACATTGATGCCAACGGCATTTTAAATGTGAAAGCCTTAGACAAAGCCACCAGTAAAGAGCAAAAAATTACCATTAAAGGCTCCACCGGCTTATCTGACGAAGAAGTGGAAAAAATTACCAAAGAAGCCGAAAAACATGCCGAAGAGGATAAACTTAAAAAAGAGCAAGTGGAAGCTAAAAATCAAGCCGACACCTTGATCTTTACCGCTGAAAAAACTCTTAAGGAAGCCGGCGACAAAGTGAAAAAAGAAGATAAAGACGAGGTTGAGTCAAAGATCAAAGCCTTGAAAGACATTTTGGACTCCGGCAGTAAAGACGAGCTTGAAGCTAAAACCAAAGACTTGTCAGAAGCCATCCAAAAAGTCGGCGCGGCCATGTATGAAAAACCGGCTGGCGAGGAGAAAAAGGACGAGAAAAAACCTGACGGTGATAAAAAAGCCGACGACAAGTCCAAAGCCCAAGAAGGCGAAGTCGTTGAAGACTAATGACCACCAAACGGGATTTTTACGATGTTTTGGGGGTAAACAAAAGCGCCTCGGCGGCCGAGCTTAAGAAGGCTTACCGTCAGTTGGCTTTGAAGTACCATCCCGACCGGAACAAATCCGCTGACGCCACCGAGAAATTCAAAGAAATTTCCGAGGCTTACGAAGTTTTATCTAATTCTGAAAAGAAAAAAACCTATGACCAGTTTGGTCACGCCGCCTTTGATCCGTCTCAAGGTTTTGGCGGTTTTAGTGGAGGCGCCCGCACCTACCGCCAAGGTCCTTTCACCTATACTTATTCTACTTCCGGCAGTCCGGGTGGATTTGATTTCGGTGGTTTTTCCGATCCCTTTGAAATCTTTGAATCTTTTTTTGGCGGCGGTTCGCCCTTTCGCCAGACCCGGATTCCTCGCTATGGTATTTCAATAGATTTTATGGAGGCAGTCAAAGGCACTACCCGCACCTTGGTTCATCAGGGCAAAGAATATACCATTAAAATTCCTGCCGGCGCCGACGACGGCACCCGCATCCGCTTTAACGAGTTTTATGTCACTATCGAAGTTAAACCCCATCATGCTTTCAAGCGTGACGGCGCCGACATTTTTATTGACCAACCCATTTCTTTTTCAGAAGCAGCTTTAGGTGCTGTTATTCAGGTGCCGACAGTTGACGGCGATTTAAAACTCAAAGTCCTGCCTGCTACTCAACCCGGCACCCTGGTCAGGCTTCGGGGTAAAGGCATGCCCCATCTCCGCAGTTCCGGCAGGGGAGATCAATACGTTCGTTTCTTAATTAAAATCCCTGACCGTCTCTCCCGCCGCCAAAAAGACCTTCTCAAAGAGTTTG
>CAYICL010000021.1:0-12163 GCA_964361885.1 uncultured Pseudomonadales bacterium | reverse complement strand
AAAGAATTATTAAAGGAAATGCATCATAAAACCAGGTACAACATCCGTAAACACGAAGCGGACGGGCAGGAATTCGAAATTATTCGAGGCGATAAAGTCAAAGACGATCATTTACGAGCGCTTTATGAGATGTATAAGAAAAACGCGAAGAGGCAGGGCTTTTGGGGAGTTAACTTTAATCAATTAAAAAGTTTGTTTGAGGCGTTTGGAGGAAAAAGTTATCTGCTGAAGGTAAAAGGTTTAGGCGGGTTGATTTTACTAATACATGACAAAACCGCTTATTATAGCCACAACGGAACCACAAAAGAAGGCAGGCAAAAATTTATACCGACTTTATTGACCTGGGAAGCGATTAAATTAGCGAAAAAATTAGGTTGTGTCCGGTTTGATTTTGAAGGGATTGCTGATGAGCGGTTTCCGATAACCAAAAAATGGCAGGGTTTTACCAGATTTAAAAGAAGTTTTGGAGGAGTCAAAGTAGAATATATCGGATCATTTAGTAAATTTAATTTCAAGGAGCTTTTATGGCCAAAATAACGGCAACGAAAAACGGGCCCTATAAAGTCAGCGGGCCAATAACGATTGAAGACGCCAGCGGCAAAATAAAAGAGGTGAAAATGGGCGAGGATGTTTTGTTGTGCCGCTGCGGCGGGTCAAAAAACAAGCCGTTTTGCGACGGAACACACGCCAAAATTGGGTTTAAGGCAGACAAGTAAAAGTTTTTTATAAGTAGGGTTTTAGTTTTGTGCTTAATCTGCGAGCTTCTGGCAGTGGCGTAAAACAATTAACTAACTTTCTCACAGAAGCCTCTGCGAGCCGGCTTTCAGCTTTTTCTGCCAGATTTTTCGCTAAAGATCCTGCCGGATTATCGTTTAGGCTGACACCTAAAACCAGAGAGGCAAAACAATTAAACGATTCTGGGGTGCTAAAGATTTTCTCTTTATCCCACCCCTTAACGTTGACTGATAACGATTCTTGAATGCTAGCTGCAAGCGTTTTTCCGTTTTCGTCTTCACTTAAATATTGATTTAATCTTGAATGCAGTCGATCATCGGCAAGAATGGTTAAACCATTGCCGATTAAATAACGGCGAAACCATTCATAAGTTTCATTTTCAGATTTAGGGAGAAGAGTCGCTAGGGAAACAGCAAAAGAAAAAGCTTGGTCCACGTCTTTATCGACAGTCTCATGAAGAAATTTATCGTTGACTGTCCAACTTAATGCTGCACCTACCTGATCATGATCTGCTTCTTGATAACTGGCAATAAGACTTACAAGCAACGAGCGGATTTGAGGTCTTTGGATTTCAGGAAAATCTTTTATTTCTGTAAATAATTTTTCTACTTTTTCGCTCATGGAACAATATTATACTCTAGGGTTTAGATCATCGGGTAAACTAGATTAAAAATCTTATTTGTCGACTGTTGGCGCTGCGGGGATGCCTTCGGGCCAGCAGTGATGACGGTATTCACAACGGATGCAGTTGGGGTAGTCGGTGGTGCGGGTAAAATTTAAGTTTCTGATTTCTTTCACTGCCTTTTTAATAGTCTGCTGAAGATCTTTGACGTCGTCATCGGCAATGATAAAAGCTTCTTTTTTAAACTTGCCGGTTTTGGCTGGTTCGATAAAATCAACTTCTGCCTTAATAACTTGAGCTTTAAAAGTCCGGTCCAGCTGGCTTAAAAGCTTGTAAAACACCAGCTGGCGGTAGTAGTCGGCGGTGGAGTTTTTGGTTTTACCCAAAATTTCGTTTCTGGATTTTAGAGAACCGGTTTTGTAGTCAACAACTTTAACGGTTTTATCAGCCGGGTCTAAAACATCGATGCGGTCAACTTTACCGGCTAAAGCAATATCGCCCAGGAAAGTCTTGGACCAACCGTAGCCAAAGAATTTTTCGGTCAGTAAAGGTTTGGTAAAATCATCCTGGTAAAAATCGTAGTAGCCAGCAAGAATCTTTTTGCCTTGCTTTAAGCGAAGAGCCAGTTCAGCCGAAGTTAAGACTTCTTTTTTAATGGCTTTGGTGAATTCATCCAAGAGATACTGCTTACTGGGATGCTTGTCGTCGGCAATAAAGCGGCGATGGAACATTTCCAGGGCTTTGTGAACTGCCGAACCAAAAGACAGATAGGTGGCTTTGGCGCGGGGAACCCGGATCAGATTATTTAACTTGAATTTATAAGAGCAGGTCAGATATGTGTTTAAAGCCGTGGGTGAAAGCTTAAAGTCTTTCAGAATGTGGAGCAAAAAGTCTTTTTCTGCCAGAGTGAGGGGTGGTTGCACGGGCGGCTCCAAGTATTGCCTTAAGATTGCCTGAGAAGACAGTGACCGAGGCTTGATAAAGGCAATAAGTTTTTGGGGAATCTCGCTTATAAACATGGTGGGAACGGCTTCGGTGACATAACCAAAACTTGAGTAGCGGTCAGCCAGGGTGATGTAGACTTGTTGTTTGGCCCGAGTTAAACAAACGTAAAACAAGCGGCGTTCGTCTTCGTTTTTCTCTTTCTTTTCCAGGCGGGTATTTTTGAGGATGCCTGAGGGCAGTTTGATTAACTCCCGGGCGCGATTGTTGCCCCACTTACCGTCAATCGCCTTGTAAATAAAAACATGGGCCCATTCTTTGCCCTTGGCTTTATGAGCGGTAGTTAAAGTGACGGCATTGGTTTTAATATCCAGATCAGCTTCGGTAATTTTTAAGTGATTGAGCTCCATTAGTTCAAGTGAGTTTAAGAAAGAACTCAAGTTCAGATCATGCTGGGTTTGATTTAATCTTTTAATCTCACTAAAAAGAGAGTTAAGGCGGTTAAGTTTGGCAACAGCGTCAGGCTGACCAATAATCCAGTCCAAAAAGCCTGATTGTTTAACCAAGGTTTCAAAAAATTCAGAAAATGTCTTTTGACCAGCAAGCTGCTGCCAAGAAGAAAGCTGATTGACAAACTGAAGCAGACGATCAGAATCATTTAAGTTTAATTTAGATAAATCCCCGCTTAGAATGATGTCAATGATGGAAGAGTTGGTTTTAGAGGCATAACGGCTAAGTTTTAAGATGTCTAATGAATTTAGGTTTAAAAACTCATAATGAAGCAGGGTAAAAATGTCGAGATCTTCTAACTTTTTGGGGCTTAAGTGAATGGCTTTTAACAGGGTTAAGAGCTTAATAATGGTGAGGTCCTGTAAAACATCGCCGCCGCCCTCGATATCGATAGCCACGCTGACTTTGGCAAAAAAGTCGGCCAGAGTTAAAGCGTCGGCGTTGTGACGGTAGATCACGGCAATGTCGTTGGGGGCAACACCTTTGTCAATCAGGGTTTTGACTGTCTGAACAAGCCAAAAAGTTTCTAAAGTTTCCGAGGGCAGGCGAACCAAGTTAAGCTTGGTTTCGGGAAGATGTTTTTGGCTAAAAAGTTTAGGCTTGGCGGATTTAACCACGTCTTCAATTTTTAAGCGGTTTTTTTGGATCAATTGGTAACCGGCGTTTAAGATGGTCTGGGTGGAGCGGTAGTTTTGATCCAAAGAGATAATCGTGGCTGAGGGATAGGTTTGAGTAAAACTGATAATATTTTCCAATGAGGCCCCTTGAAATCTAAAAATTGATTGATTAGAGTCACCGACAACAAAGACATTGGCTTGATCGCCCCAGTAAGAAGCCAACAGGTCAACCACTTGGTTTTGGGCCGAGTTGGTATCTTGATATTCATCAACCAAAAAATATTGCAGTCTTTCCTGATAGGTACGAAGCAGATTCTTGTCGGTTTTGAAAGCTTCAACCACCAGATTAATCATGTCTTCAAAGTCGTAGCGGCCCCTCTCAATGAGGATTTTCTGGTAGGCTTGATAGACGGTTAAGAGCTCTTGGTTTTTGGATAAATTTTTCTTGGCTTCGTTTTTTAAGATGGATTTGAAGATTGGCGGAGTAATGGCCTCACGCTTTAAATCCTGAATGGCTTTGATTAAGCTTGGGGCGTAAAAAAAGGGAGAGTTGGGTGGCTTTAAATAGTCAAATTGGTGAGAGGATAAAATATGGTGAAATATTTCCACCCGTTCCAGTTCAGACAGAGCGGCAATTTCCGGAGAGATGATAAAACGGTCGGGAAACTCCTGGATGACTGAGGAACAAAAGGAGTGGAAAGTAAAAATGTTAGCGTAGTAGGCAGTATCACCGATTGTAGCCAAAAGTCTTTCCTTGATGGCTTTGGCGCCGGATTCGGTAAAAGTTAAAGCTAAGATAGAATCAGGGGAAGTGTCGGTTTTTTTTAAGATGCTGGCAATGCGCTGGGCAATAATCTGGGTTTTACCGGTGCCAGGCCCGGCAATGACCATAACCGGGCCTTCGGTGGTATCAACGGCCAGTTGCTGGGCTGGATTCAGCTTCATGTTAGTTTGGGGGTATCGGTTTCCGGAGAAAGTTCCCGGCTGGATTTTAATTTTTGGCCAATGCGGGTGTAAGAACTGGAAACCTCAGAAAATTTATTGTAGGCATTGCTGATATGATTACCTAGTGTCGAAAGTTTTTCGTCAACTTGGTCATAGTCGGTTTGAATGGCCCGAAGCAGACTAAAGATTTCCCGGGATTTTTTCTCGATTTTCTTGCCTTCAAAAGAGAGCAAGATCATCTGGAGGTGGGCGTAAAGGGTAGATGGGGAGACTGGGAAGATGCGGTTTCTTTTGGCATAGTCCATCAACTCGGTTAAGTTGACCAGTTCGTAATAAACGGCTTCGGAGGGCACATACATTAAAGCAAAGTCCATGGTACCTTCTTCAGGCAGAATATATTTGGTGGATATGTCTTTAATGTGTTTTTTAACATCGGCGCCAAAAGCTTTGCGGGCAATGACTTCGGCGGCTTTGTCTTTGGCTTTAACGATTCTTTGAAAGTTTTCCATGGGAAATTTGGAGTCAATCGGTAAGATGCCGGCGTCGGTTTGAATGGCAGCATCAACTTTGTTGCCGGACTTAAAACTATACTGGAGATGAAAGGATTTTTTGGGAAACATCTGGGAGATGAGGTCTTTTAAGACTTGTTCGCCGATGTTGCCCCTAATTTTTGGCGAGCGTAAAAATTCGTTTAATTCTTTCATGGAGCGGGACACTTCGGTAAACTGACCGGCTTCTTTTTGTAAGCCGGCAATGACTTCGGCGGCTTTGTCCAGGCGCTGGTTTAAACTTTGAGAAGATTTTTGAAGTGAGTCGACTAAGTGCTTGTTGGAGGTTTGAAGGGAGCTGGACAAAACAGTTTGTAAATCCTTAATGTCTTTTTGAGTGGTTTTGGCCCATTCCAATAAAGTGGTGTCAGCGGGCTTTTTTGACACATACCAAACAACAATGGCAAAACCGATAATGATGATAGCGGTTAAAAGAAATATTTCCGGTGGCATAGATAAGCAGTTAATTCTAACATATACTTAATAGGTAAGGATGAAAAACCGAAGAAAAAATTATTTACCGACCGCCATATTGATCTTGGTGTTATGGGGATTATTGGGAGCAATAATGACTCAGGTGGAACCGGAGTTGGTTAAAGATTTACTGATACCGGGGTTGTATTTGCCGTTTTTTTTAGTCTTTTTCCCAGCCTGTTTTTTAACTTTAACTATGGTTTTGGCTAATACCAAAAGAGGCTTATTGGCGGCATTAGGATTGACCGGGTTTTTAATCTTAAGGGTTTTTGAGCTGGGAAATTTATTAAATTTATTGTTAATGGCCGGGATTTTGGTGGCGGTGGATCGGTTTTGGACGAGTTGACAAAAAGATAAAAAGTTCCTATAGTTTAATTAATTAAACTTCCACCAAAGGCGGATCAATATGCAGGTATCCAAACAAGATGTTTCTAAGTCAATTGAAAAAAAGATTTTTAAATCTTTGTACCAGGTAATTGCGGACTTAAAAAAACCAAACGAGGTGGAAAAGTTTCTAGAGGATGTTTTAAGTGAAACGGAGAGAACGGTTTTGGCCAAAAGACTGGGAATTGCTTATTATTTGTCAAAAAACAAATCATATGAGGCAATCAGGCAGGATTTAAAAGTGTCGTCAGCCACGATTGCCAGTGTGCAAAAATGGCTGGAAAAAGGCGGCGAGGGTTTGCAGTTAGCCATCAAGACAATTGAGGCGGATGAGTGGGCCGGAGAGATGGCGGAAAAAGTAAGTTTGAGCTTAAAAAAAGTGTTTAAGAGATAAGTTGCTGCCAAAGTTCTTCTTTGATGGTAAGATAGCCACCCAGTCAAAAATAATTAACCGAATCATTAAGACATTCTAACATAACTGCTACTTGTAATGCCTGTTAATTTTGGGTATTATTAGGGTAATGCCCTCTTCCTTTTTTACAAAACAACAACTTAGTAATTGGTATCTAAAAGAAGGTTTATCTACCTACCAAATATCTGAAATTTGTGACTGTGATGCTAAAACTGTCTATTATTGGTTGAAGTCTTTTCAAATCCCCACTAGGCCAAGAAAAGTTATTCACACATCAAAAGAACTTATTGAGTCTCTCTATAACCAGGGTTTATCAATGGCATCAATTGGTAAAAAACTTGGGTGTTGTTCGGCTGCGGTTTTGAGAAAGATAAGAAAATACAACATTAAGTCAAGGTCTTGCTGGGAATCAAACATAATTCACAAAAGATTAAATTTTTCTGGAAGTTTAATTGAAAAGGCTCATTTAATTGGATTTAGAATTGGCGATCTTCATATCACAAAATCATTAAACTTCATCCATGTTTCTTCTAATACAACTAAGATTGATCAGCTAATAATGATGAAAAAATTGTTTGCAAAATATGGACCAATTTGGATAGGAAAAACAATATACAAAAATCGGAAGGTATTTACCTTTGCTACTTCGTTAAATAAATCCTTTGATTTTCTAACAATCAAGTTTAAAAATATTCCCAAGTGGATAGTAGAAGATGAAGAATGTTTTTTTGCTTTTTTCGCCGGCTATACAGACGCTGAAGGGAGTATAGGAATTTACAACAAAATGACAAGATTTAGAGTCGGATCATATGACAAAAAAATACTTAGCAAGATTCACAACAAACTATTGGCCCTACAAATTCAAAACTCTTTCAACTTAGAAACCCCTGCCGGGAAAAACAAACAAAACGGTGATTTTTGGAGAATAAGCTTATCTGAAAAAATGGCTACTTTTAAGTGCTTAAGTCGATTGTTCCCATACCTGCGGCATTTTAATAGAGTAAAGATGGCTAAATTAGCATTGAAAAACCTATTATCAAGATTGTAATCTGATAAAATCAGTTTATGTCAAAATTCTATATTACCAATGCGATCCCTTATACCAACTCTTGGCCACACGTGGGCCATGCACTTGAGTTTACAATCTCTGATGTGATTAACCGATACCACCAATTAATTGGTGATGAGGTGATGTTTACCTGCGGATCGGACGAGAACGGACAAAAGATTTTGGAGGCGGCTAAAAAAGAAAAACTGGAACCGCAACAGCTGGCCGACAAAAATACCCAGGCGTTTTTGGACCACTTGAAACACTTAAATGTCGCTTTCGACGTTTGGCGCCGGGCAACTGATCAAAAATTACATTGGCCTGGGGTGCAGGAGCTATGGAAGTTATGCGTAAAAAACGGGGATATTTACAAGAAAAAGTATAAAGGGCTTTATTGCGTGGGCTGCGAGCAGTTTTATACCAAAAACGAGTTGGTGGAGGGCAAGTGCCCGGAACATTTAACAACACCAGAAGACGTAGAGGAAGAAAACTATTTTTTCAAGCTGTCCAAGTATCAAGATAGGTTAGAGAAATTAATTTCCAAGGATGAATTAAAAGTGCTGCCGGGAATCAGAAAGAATGAGACTTTGGGATTTATTAAACAAGGCTTGGAGGATTTTTCGGTTTCCAGACCTCAGGAACGCTTGGGCGGCTGGGGTATTCCGGTACCGGATGATCCTAAACAAGTGATGTATGTCTGGTTTGACGCTTTGACAATATATATGACCGCGGTTGGCTGGGGTTATGACCAAAAGCTGTGGGAAAAATGGTGGCCGGCAGAAATACATGTGATCGGTAAGGGTATTTACCGGTTCCACACGGTTTACTGGCCGGCAATGCTATTGTCAGCCGGACTCCCCTTACCTAAAACAGTGTTGGTTCATGGTTATGTGACTTCAGGCGGGCAAAAAATGGCTAAGTCTTTGGGTAATGTGATTGATCCGGAGGAGATTTTAAATAAATATGGTGTAGATGGGGTGAGGTATTACCTCTTAAAAGAAATTCCGACTCAGTCTGACGGGGACTTTACCGAAGCGAGGTTTAAAGAGGTGTATAACGCGGATTTGGCTAATGGGTTGGGGAATTTGGTTTCCAGGGTAGCGACGCTGTGCGAAAAGGACGGTTTGGTTGGAATTAAAAATTTTGAAAAACAAATTACCGTTAGCGACTATTTAGACCGCTATGAATTTAATTTGGCGTTAACTAAATTATGGGAAAGTGTCAGAAGTTTGGATCTGGAAATTTCTTGTTTTGCCCCTTGGGAGAAAAACGCCGAACAAAGAAAAGACAAGCTCGTCGACTATGCCAAAAAGATTTTGACCTTGTCGTGGCAGTTACAAATCTTTCTGCCGGAAACGGCGGCAAAAATTGAGAAAATATTTACCGGTAGTAAAATTAAAATAGATAAAGGACTTTTCCCAAGGCTTTAATATGGAAAAAATTAAGTTTCCCTGGGGTGAATTAATTATAGTCGGGGTGACTAAAGAATTAAGCGTTGGGGTGGATATTATTACCCCGGGCTCTACACCAGACGAACCGGGAACTTACCTGAAAAAAGGCGTCGCCATATACTATGTAATTAGCGGAAAAGGGTTATTTGAAAGCAAACCAATTAAAAAAGGAGATTTAGTTACAATTAAAGCCGGTCAAAAGATGTTTCTAAAAAACAACAGTAAAAAAAATCTAAAAATATTATGTATTTATCTGCCGCCGTATGATGACGCTAATATCGGCCATAAAGGCCCGCCGCAGCATCAGAAGTTATCAAAATAAAAAAGTTTCCAGAGGCTTAATGAAAGAGCTTTTGGAACTGGCCCATTTGGCGCCAACAGCCTGTGGTTTGGAAAACAGGCATTTTATTGTCATTGACGATCCTAAAATCAAAAAAAAGATTTATTTGGCCGCTTGTAAACAGGAACATATTTTAGAAGCACCGGTGGTCGTGGTGATGGCTACCAATACTCAAGGATTTTTCCCAAAAAAAGACTTAATCAAAATCATTAAGGGAAAATGGCAGATGGCTTTGCCCAAAAAATTTGACATTAACTATCTGATTTGGAAGCGGCTCTACCCTTTGCAGGATGCGGATACCGCCGGAGCGACTTTGCTTTTGGCAGCAACCGATAAGGGCTTGGCGTCTTGCTGGGTCGGCGCCTTTGATTTTCCCGGAGTAGAAAAAATTTTAAAAATTCCTAAAAACTGGAAAGCCACTGCCTTAATTACCCTGGGTTATCAAAAAAATCCGCCTTACCCACAAAAACGAACCAAAATCGAGAAACTAGTTCATTGGAATGAATGGTGATTAGGTTGGGTAGGATATAATTACCTCATGCTAATAGATACACACACGCATTTGAATTTTGAGGCGTTTAAGACCGACTGGCAGGAGGCGGTACGCAGAGCCCAAGAAATGGGAGTAAATAAAATGGTGGTGGTGGGGACAGATATTAAAACCAGTGAAAAAGCAATAGAAATGGCTAAGCAAAATAAGGCTTTATATGCCACTGTCGGGTATCACCCTCATCATGTCGGGTCTTTTATTAAACTGGCTTATGCCAGGGTCCAGTTGGCCCAGATTACCGATCAGCTGAAAAAACTGGCTAAAGATAAAAAACTGGTAGGAATCGGAGAGTGTGGCTTAGACTATCATATTAGTATTAGAAGTTCGAAAACAGAATGGCAGAAATTAAAAAACTTACAGAAACAGGTTTTTGGAATGCAGATACAGTTGGCAAAAGAAATGAATTTACCGATGGTGATTCATAACCGCAAGGCAGACATGGAAGTGTTGGATACGATTGATCATTTTTGTAAAAGTGACTGCCGGTATCCCCGGGGAGTGCTACATTGTATTTCCGGAACCAAAAAGTATTTAAAGCAAGGTTTGAAGATGGGTTTTTATATCGGAGTAGACGGTAATGTGACATATAGCCAAGAGGTACAAAAACTGGCTAAAGAAGTGCCGCTGAATAGATTGGTGATAGAAACAGATTCGCCCTACTTAACCCCTATGCCCCTGCGACAAACAAGGGGTAAATATTTGAGGAATGAGCCGGCTAATGTTAAGGTCGTGGCCAACTTCCTGGCTAAGCTTAAAAAGGTTGAAGTGGACAAGCTGGAGAAAATAACCACTAAAAATGCCCAGGAATTATTTAATCTATGAGAGAGTGGTTAATTAAGCACGAGAAAAAGGTGGTCCGGGGCTTAGAGATTCTGCCGGGATTTGTTTCCTGGTCTTTGATTATTTTTCCGATTTGGGGCTCTTTGGTGATACCCACGGCAGTAGCTTATTACATTATTGCTTTTGATGTTTATTGGCTCTACCGATCTTTATGGTCAGCCTCATTGTCAGTACTGGCTCATTACCGGTTAAAAGCAGCGCAGGTATTCGATTGGCTTAATGAGGCTAGGTCGTTTTTGGACTGGAAACGGGTACAGCATATAGTGGTGATACCGACTTATCAGGAACCGCTACACATTTTACAAAGAACTTTAAAAGGCTTAAGCCAACAGACTTTTCCGAGAGAAAATCTGACGGTGGTAGTATCATTTGAGAAAAGAGAGGGCGGAGCAGCTAAAGAAAAAGCCAAAAAGCTAGAGGCAGAGTTTAAGGAAGTATTTAAGAATTTAATCATGACCTTTCATCCGGATTTACCGGGTGAAGTTAAAGGTAAGTCTTCAAATATGACCTGGGGGGCAAAAATCGCCAAGCAGAAGTTGATTGACGAACAGAAAGAAAACTTAAATTACACCACCATTACTTCAAGTGACGCAGATGCGGTCTTACACCCACAATATTTTTCTTATTTGACTTTTAAGTTTTTGGATGATCCGCATAGGTATACAAAAATCTGGCAGTCGGCCATTCAGTTTTATAACAATATTTGGAAGCTGCCGGCAATCACCCGGGTTTATAACCGAATATCAAGTGTGGTGCAAACCGGGATTTTAATGCGTAAAGACAGGTTGATGAATTTTTCGACTTATTCAATTAGCTTAAAGCTGGTAGATAAGATCGGCTACTGGGATACGGATGTAATTCCGGAAGATTACCGGATGTTTTTTAAGGCATTTTACAAAACCCGCGGCAGAGTGGAGGTGGAACCGATCTTTTTACCGTCATTTTGCGACGCAGCCGAATCCAACAGCTGGTGGAAGACGATGAAAAACCAGTATGAGCAGATTAAACGTTGGGCTTGGGGAGTAAGTGATGATGTTTATATTATCTATAAATGGCTGACAGTAAAAGATATGCCTTTTTTCGAAAAATCCATCAGGTCGATTTATGTAATAAAAGATCATATTTTGTGGCCAGTTACTTGGTTTGCGATTACTTTAGGGGCCAATATTCCGCCCCTGTTAAACAAAGATTTTAACCGGACGATTATCGGCAAGACTTTGCCGCAAGTGTCGTCAGGAATATTAACTCTGTCTTTGGTGGCTTTACTGGCGATTATTTTTGTCGACTGGCAGCAAAAGCCAAAGGCGCCGAAAGAGGTTAAGTTATGGAGGCGGATTTTAAGCCCATTTGAGTTTGTGTTGCTGCCGGTGGTGGGGTTTTTCTTTGCGGCTTTACCGGGACTGGATGCTCATACCAGATTGATGCTGGGGAGATATATGGAATACAGGGTGACGGAAAAAGTCTAAAAAAGTTATAATCAAACAGTTATGCTAAAAAGGTTTTGGAAGTGGCTAGGTAAAAATCCGAGTCTTGTGTGGATTTTGTTTTTGACGATAGTTTTAAGAATCCCCTCTTTGTATGAACCTAACTGGTATGGAGACGAGGGGATTTATTTGGTATTAGGTCAAGCCATTAGACACGGGCTTACTTTGTATAGCCAAATTTACGACAACAAACCTCCAGCAATATATTATTTTGCTGCACTGACTCAAACAGTTTTTGGCTTTAGATTATTGCTGATGCTA
>CAYICL010000020.1:0-12289 GCA_964361885.1 uncultured Pseudomonadales bacterium | reverse complement strand
GGTCAATTATCCACGTATATTCAGATTGATGATCGATCAGGCCGCCTTCTTCGGATAAAATGTTGTGAGAGGGAAAAACTTTGGAGATCTGGTTTATAATCAGGCTTTCAGCTTTCAAATCCGCGTCGGTTTGAATATCCACGTAGTCCTTGTGTTTGACTATTTTAACTTTGGATTGATTGGTTTTAAGCCAGTCTCCGGCGGCAACAGCAGCAGTTTCAGCCACATTTAAAGCTTTAATTAAATCAATCATAGCTTTTTAACTCCACCTAATGATTCTATCAATTTAACCAACTCGGCCAGTTTTTCTTTTAAAATTGTTTGATTATCAGCTTCCAGATTAAGTCTTAAAAGAGGCTCAGTATTAGAAGGTCTGACATTAGCCCACCAATCGGAAAACCAAATGGTAATGCCGTCAAGCCAGTCAGTTAATTCAGCTTTAGATTTATAATTAGCTTCTATTTGCTTCATCATTGATTGTTTATCTTTGACTTCAAAGTTAATTTCTCCGGAATTCGGATACTTATCATATAGCTTAATAAGCTGAGACAGTTTTAGATTTTTTTGAGACATTAACTCGAGAACTAATAAAGCGGCAATGATAGCCGAGTCAGCATAGAAGTTGTTTCTAAAATAATAATGGCCGGAATGTTCACCGCAAAATAGACCATTTTGTTGTCTCATGGCTTCTTTAATTAAAGTGTGGCCGACTCTGACACGAACAGGCTTAGCCTGATGTTTATTAATAATTTCCGGGACTATCCGGCCGACAATAGCGTTATAAAGGATAGAATCTTTCGGATATTTTTGAAGTAAATTTTCAGTGATAATAGCAGTCATGATCGTGCCGGACATAATTTTACCGGTTTCATCAACCAGAAAAACCCGATCGCCATCACCATCAAAAGCCATCCCGACATCAGCTTTAACGGCCTTAACTTTATCAATTAAGCTTTGCATGTTTTTTGGTTCAATCGGACTGGGAAGATGATTAGGAAACCGGCCGTCCAAATCATAAAACAGCCGAGTGACCCGCCAAGGTAATTGTTTTTCAAAAGCAGGCATAAAATAACCGGCCATAGCATTACCGGCGTCAATGACAACGGAAAAAGGCTTCATTTTGGTTAAATCGATAAATTTCAAAACATGATCTACCCAGCCAGGAAGAAGATTTCTTTGAGTTAGTTTAGCTATTTGAATAGGTTTAACAAATAAATCTTTATTGGAAACAGCCAAATCACGCAATTGATAAATGCCGCTGTCACCGCTAACGGCAATCGCCCCTTTTTTAACCATTTTCATGCCGTTGTATTCAGGCGGATTATGGGAGGCGCTGACAGTAATAGCCAAATCTTCAGAATAAGTAGCGCTGGCGTAATAAATCATGTCAGTGGCGGTTAGACCAAGATCAACGACATTAACTCCGGAAGTTAAAAAAGTATCAATAAGAGCTTTTTGAAACGAGGCTGAGGTTAAACGCATGTCCCGGCCAACTTGAACAGATTTGGGTTTAAAGCAATAAACAATGGCTTGAGCAATACGTTTGATGCCGGCTTCGTCAAGTTGATCAGGAACCACGGCTCTAATGTCGTAATCTTTAAAAATTTGAGGATCTAAGGCCATAAACTCATTCTAAAGATTAACCAACAATAGATCAAGTTCAGTCAATAAATCAAAAGGGGTTTGACCGGTTTTGTTAAGATAGTCCAGTTGAAGCAATTGATGATGAAGCTGGATTAACTGATCAAGAGTAAAGTTGGTTGCCTGGCTGACCAGTTTATTTTTTTGCCAAGGAGAAGATTTTAAGGTTTGAGGCTGACTTAAAGCCTGAATTAATTGACTGACGCGCCGGGACAAAAAGTAGAAGACCAGCTCGATCGGATTAGTCTGAAGGCTTTGGTGAAGATATTTTAAGCCGCTACCCCCCTGGTTAGGAACAATTGAGTCCAAAAATTTAAACACGGTTAAAGGCAGTGGGAATTCATTAAACTTAATCGTTTTAACCTGAGTTAAGGGTTTGAGGCTGGTTTTAGTCAGAGGCTTTTTATCCCAAAGAATAATAGTTTGATGCTGATTTTTAACGATTAAGCTTATAACGGAGTTTCTTAAGCCGGCATCAGGCAGAGAAAACAGATTTTCAATGATTAAAGCTGGTTGAAGATTAAACAAAGAGTTTGATTCCAATTCCTGAGTTAAAGCTTCCAGGCTTAAATCCTTGGCCAGAAAGCGGGTTAAATTAACTCCGGTGTTTTTTAATTGGTCCAGATGTTGATTTAAGCGCTGCCGGCTTAAAACATAGTTGTCACCGTAATAAAGGGAAATCATAAACCTTTAAACATTTTAAACAACTTTTCGACATTGCGGGAGTTAATTTGAAGTTTGGCCCGGCCATGATGAGGCAACAAACTACCGGAGAAATTTTTGGGGATATGCATTAGTTCATGAATCAGGATTCTGGTTTGATCGTCAGATTTTAGGCAGTCAAACCTTTCAGAGATAACTTCGATACAGTAATAGGGAGGCAGCTTTAAGGCCAGTTGCCAAATTTTAGGAAAAGCCCAAATTCTGGCGCGGGCCCTGGCTTTGGAACCGCGGCTTCTAAAACAGACGATATTGGTTAAGCTCAGGTGAGGCAGTTGAAGCCGGCTTTGAATCAGCTTCAGCTGCTTTTTGATATCCGCGGCTAAGATAAATTCCATAAAGCTAATTATACCTAATTAGCCGACTTTGAAAACTTTGGCGCCCGGTTTAACCGGTTGATCGACTTTAAGGCCAACAGAATCGCCTTTTTTGGCTAATTTAACCGCTTGATGTTCAACCTGCATGGAAGAAACGGTTTGAGTAAATTCCTGGTCACCTTTAGTAATTTTGATTGAATCCCCGACTTTTAAAGAGCCAGTGAGCTCCAAAACAGCTACGCCGATTTTATCGTAATAATGGCTGATATGACCGATGGATGAATCTTTCATTTTTTTCTCACCTCCTTTAAGAAAATAATTTAAAGACTGGTTTGATAATGGTAACGGCGTTTTTTAGCAATTTTTAACTCTAAAACCGCCCGTCTTAAATCAGCGGAAGCAATGGCGAACTCTTTGTCAGAAAGTTTTTCTCTTAAAGCTTCTTCGGCTTTGCGTTTAGCGGCTTCAACAACAGCAATATCGATTTGATCGGCTCTGACGGCATTATCGGCGAGGATGGTAACCTGATTATTATGAACGTCGAGCAAGCCCCCGGTAATGGCCAAAACAGTCATCGAAGGACCGGAAATAATAAAAAGTTCACCGCCGGACAACTTGGTCAGCATATTGACATGGTTGACCAAAATACCGATCTGGCCGTCATAGCCCGGGGCCAAGACAATATCAGCTTCGCCTTTATAAACCTGCTTTTCCTGAGTCAGAATTTCCAAATAAATTTTTTTTGCCGGCATAGTTACTTGAAGGTTTTGGCTCTTTTAACCGCTGTTTCGATAGTCCCGATCATGTAAAAAGCTTGTTCGGGGATAGAGTCATGCTTGCCTTCAAGGATTTCTTTAAAGCCTTTAATGGTATCTTCTACTTTAACATATTCCCCTTTGGTTCCGGAAAACTGTTCGGCGACATAAAAAGGCTGGGTTAAAAATCTTTGAATTTTTCTGGCCCGGGAAACGATTAACTTGTCTTCATCTGATAGTTCATCAATGCCCAAGATAGCAATGATATCCTGAAGATCTTTGTAACGTTGTAAAACCTTTTGGACGCCCCGGGCGATTTGGTAGTGCTCCTGACCAACAGTCTCGGGGGTTAAAATTTTGGACGAAGAAACCAAAGGGTCTACCGCCGGATATAAAGCCTGTTCAGACAAGGAGCGGTCTAAATGGATGGATGAATCCAGGTGGGCAAAAGTGGTGACGGGAGCCGGATCAGTATAGTCGTCTGCCGGAACATAAACAGCCTGAAACGAGGTAATGGAACCTTTTTTGGTAGAAGTAATTCTTTCCTGAAGAGTCGCCATTTCCGAGGCCAAAGTCGGCTGGTAGCCAACCGCGGAAGGAATTCTGCCAAGTAAAGCGGAGACTTCACTGCCGGCTTGAGAAAACCTAAAGATGTTGTCGATAAACAGTAAGACATCTTCGCCTTTTTGATCCCGGAAATATTCGGCAAAAGTCAAGGCCGATAAAGCCACTCTTAATCTGGCTCCGGGCGGTTCGTTCATCTGGCCAAAAACCATCACAGTATTTTTCATGACTCCGGAAGCTTTCATTTCAGTGTATAAATCATTGCCTTCCCTGGTTCTTTCACCGACACCGGCAAAAACAGAGTGGCCGGAGTGCTCTTCGGCGATGTTCCGGATCAACTCCTGGATAATAATAGTTTTACCGACTCCGGCTCCGCCGAAAGCAGCCACTTTTCCGCCGCGGGCAAAAGGACAGATAAGATCGATAACTTTAATACCTGTTTCCAGCATTTGAGGCTTTGGTTCAATCTCAATAAAAAGCGGCGGCTGTTGGTGGATCGATGTCAGTTTAACGCCTTTAAGCTGGGGGCCGTCATCGATCGTTTCACCAATAACGTTAAAAATTCTGCCTAAAGCTTTGTTTCCGGCCGGGACCATAATTTTTTCATTGGTATCATAAACGTCCAAGTCTCTTTTTAAGCCGTCCGTAGACCCCATGGCAATGGTCCGGACTTCGTGGTTGCCCAAATGCTGTTGGACTTCAAGAATTAATTTGGATCCGTCAGGTTTAATAACTTCAAGAGCGTTGTAAATCTCAGGCAGATGAGTGGCAAAAACCACGTCAACAACCACGGAAATAATTTGAGTGATTTTACCTTTTGGTTTCATAATTTATTCCAGTGTCATACGGGCGCCGATGACATCCAGTAGCTCATTGGTAATTTTGGCTTGACGCAGCTGATTATTCAGAAGGGTCAGATCAGAAACAATATCCAAGGCATTTTCATTAGCGTTTTTCATCGCCACCATCCGGGCCGAATGTTCGCTGGCAATGGACTCCAACAAAACATGGTAAACTCGTAATTCAATGTATTGCGGCAGCAAAGTAGCAAAAATATCGGCCGGTTTAGGTTCAAAGATATAGTCACCCTGAAAGCGGGCGGTTTCAGTGGCCAGGCGGATTTGTGAAGCCTCAATCGGCAGTAACTGCTGAACAGCCAATTTTTGAGAGATAGTCGAGACAAACTCCATGTAAACCATAAAGGCCATTTGGTAATTTTTTTGCTCAAAACCGTCAATCACCAATTTGGAAATGGGAATAATGTCCTGGAAGCGCGGCCGGTCACCCAATTGAGGAAACTCAGCCGCCAAATAACGATTGGTTTTAATAATATGTTCTTTGGCTTTTTTACCGACAGTCACAAAATGAAGTTTGGTTTTGGAAGGTAAAGTATAGTTAGCGGTTAAGTTTTTAAGCCAGTTTTCCAAGCCCCGAAACAAATTAGTATTCAGGCCGCCGCAAAGAGATTTATCGGTGGAAAGAACTAAGATTAACAGATTAAACTCGGCTTCTTCAGGCCAGTTGACACGAGGATCATTAAGCAAAAAATGGTCGACTTGTTTTTGAGCCGCTTGAGCCAAAGCATTAATAATATCGGTCATTTTTTGGGAGTAAGGCCGGGAAGATAAGGTCATCAATTGAGCCCGTTTCATCTTGGAAGCGGAAACCATTTCCATGGCTTTAGTGATTTGGGAAATATTTTTGGCCGATTTAATCCGGCGTTTGATATTTCTAATTGAACTCATAGCTTGTCCTTGTCTAAATCGGGCTCAATAATTAAGTCCGGATGGCTGTGGTTAAATCTGACGGTATATTTTTCCAGCTCTTTAATGGTGGCGTCGGACAGGATCTTTTCCTTGGCCAGAGTAGTTTTTAAAGCCGGGCGGGTTGAAAACAGATATTTAACGAATTCTTCTTCCCAAGTTTTGACTTTATTTAACGGCGTTTGATCAAGATAGCCGTTAGTGACCGCCCAAATTAAAACGATTTGGTCCTCAACCGCCATGGGTGAGTCCCAGCCTTGTTTTAAGATCTCGGTAATCCGGGCTCCCCGATCCAGCTGAGCTTTGGTGATTTCATCCAAATCGGAAGAAAACTGGGCAAAAGCAGCCAACTCACGGTATTGGGCCAGATCCAGCCTTAATTTACCGGCCACCTGGCGCATGGCTTTAATTTGAGCGTCACCGCCGACCCGGGAAACCGACAATCCCGCGTTAATCGCGGGACGGATACCGGCATTAAACAGATCGGTTTCCAGGTAAATCTGGCCATCGGTAATAGAAATAACGTTAGTCGGAATATAAGCAGAAATATCACCGGCTTGAGTTTCAATAATCGGCAGAGCGGTAATGGAGCCGCTGCCGAATTTTTTACTAAACTTAATGGCTCTTTCGAGTAAGCGCGAATGGAGATAAAACACGTCTCCGGGATAAGCTTCACGGCCTGAAGGACGTCTTAAAAGCAAAGATAACTCACGGTAAGCCCAAGCATGCTTGCTTAAATCATCATAAATCACTAAAGCATCCCGGCCTTTCGAAGCAAAATATTCGGCCACTGCCACACCGGCGTAAGGGGCCAAAAATTGTAAAGCCGGAGAATCGGAGGCATTAGCGGCAATAATAATCGTGTGTTCCATGGCTTTAAATTTTTTTAAGGTTTCTACCAGCTGGGCGGTAAAAGCGGCTTTTTGACCGATGACCACATAAATACAAATTAAATTTTTCCCCTTTTGATTGATAACCGTAGTAAGGGCGATTGACGATTTACCGGTGTTGCGATCACCGATAATCAACTCTCTTTGGCCCCGGCCGATCGGAATCATCGTATCGACGGAGACGATGCCGGTTTGAACCGGCTGGGAAACCTTTTCCCGGGTAATGACATTAGGCGCGATTTTTTCCAAAGGATTCGCTTGGTTGGTTTTCGGAGCCGGCTGGCCGTCGATGGGCATGCCTAAAGGGCCTAAAACGCGGCCGATTAAAGTTTCGCCAACCGGTATCTGCAAAACTTTACCGGTAGTGACTACCTGATCGCCTTCCTTTAAATGACGGCTGCTGCCTAAGATAATGACACCAACGGAATATTTATCCAAGTTTAAAATCAAACCATAAGTTTTTTTAGGAAACTCAACGATTTCAGACATCATCGCATCGGCCAAACCGCTGACAATAGCGACACCATCGCCAATAGCCACAATCTGGCCGATACTGCGGGACTTTACCACAGGAGTAAATTGACTGATTTTTTTATTAATTTGCGAAGCAATATCAATCATAAATAATTTGTTGTTTTAGATCTTCAAGCCGGCGATTAATCGTGGCATCAATTTCCTGGCCGGCCAAGTGGATTTTAAGGCCGGCAATTATCGATGGGTCGAGCCTGCTTTTAACCCGGATTTGGCGCTTAAAGTATTTAGACAGGGAAGTGGTTAACTCACGGATTTGGGTTGAGGAAAGTGGTTGAGCCGAATAGACTGTGGCTAAATCCGGATCATACTTGACCCAGCTTAATTTTTTCAAGTTTTCGGCAATTTGGGGCAGCAAGTCCAACGCCTTGACTTGTTTTAAATAGGTCACAATGCCGTTAACAATATTATCGATTGATTGGTCGGAACTCATTTTAATTTAGCCAGTTGGTTAATTTCTTGATCAATAATCGCTTTTTGCTCTTGAGGCGAAAGACTGTCTTTTAAAACTTTACCGGTGGTTTTAACCACCAAGTCGGTAAGCCGGTGAGTAATTTCTGCCTCCTGCTGATTAAGCTTATCAGTCATTAATATCAATTTTTTGTCAACTTCTTTGGCTGCCTGGGCCCTGGCCTCTTCAATGATCGCTTTACCGGTTTGGCCGGCCTGAGACCGGGAAGCTTCAATAATTTTAACCGCTTCTTTTTCAGCTTCTTCAACCGCCTTTTTTTTAATCACTTCAATGGTAGCTTTCTCTTTTAAAGCAGTTTCGGCAGCTTTGATGCTATCCTCAATTTTTTTGTTTCTTTGTTCAATAATTTTTAAAATCGGCTTGTATAAAAATTTATTAAGAACAAAAATCAAAATACCAAAATTAATAATTTGGAATAAAATTTGATACCAATGTATAGCCATAGTAGAGGCTTTTAGACAAATTTTAATATCAAGGCCACAACTAAGGCGTAGATAGCAATCGCTTCAGCAAAAGCCACGCCTAAAATCATGACGGTTTGAACTTTAGCGGCGGCTTCAGGATTACGGCCAATCGCTTCTAAAGCTCTGGCAACAATCAAACCAATCGCTATAGCCGGGCCAATACCGCCCACAGCAATGGTAGCGCCGACAATAATGTCAGTTGAACCGCTTGGGTCTGCCATGTTTCCTCCTTTATTATATTTTAATAATACTACAAATTAATAATTAATGATTTTCCGATACGGCAATATTTATAAAGACTAAAGTTAGCAAGGCAAAAACTAAGGCTTGAATAAAACCAATAAAAATTTCCAAACCAATGAAAGGCAAAGGAGCAAAAACAGGAATTAATAAAGCAATGACTGCCAAGAGGACTTCACCGGCAAAAATATTGCCAAACAAACGGAAACCAAAAGAAATGATCCGGCCGATCTCGCTGATTAATTCCAGGAGACTGACAAAAAAATTAATTGGATTAGTCAGGTCTAAAAACTTTTTAAAGTATTTCATGCCTTTAGCCTGATAACCAAAAAATTGAATGGAAATAACGGCAAAGATGGCCAAACCCAAAGTAATATTAAGATCGGCGGTGCCGCCCCGGAGCAAAGGCACAAACTTAATTTCACCAGAAACTTGTTTTAAAATCCCGATAGTCTCAACTCCGGGCAGTAAACCAACCCAGTTGGCGCAAACGATAAATAAAAAGATAGTGGCAATTAAAGGGAAAAATTTGGCGGCTTGGTTGGGGGTAATGGACTGGACAAATTCGTATAAAGATTCAACCAAAGTTTGGATAAACAAGACCAGTTTGGAAGATTGGTTGGATTTGACCTGTTGACTGAACTTAATGGCCAAAAAAGACAGCAGTAAAGTTACACCTAAGCTGACTAACATGGAGTTAGTGATTTCAAAGTTGCCGAAATTAAAAATCGGCGGAGCCGATATAGATATGTCTAAGGCCACAATGAGTTTATTTTATCATACTTTTAAAAATTCTTCAGGAGAAAAACCGAGCTGCTTTTTCATGTCCGCTAACAATCTGGCGGTTTTTTCCCGAGAATCAACCCAGGCGGAATACAGATAATGCTCTAAGATCCGGTACAGCATGGCAGCGGTTTTATCCGGTAAAGGGAATTTGTGCTGGAGTTCGTCTTTTGAGTTCGGTTCACCAGAAAAGGCTAAAGAACCAGTGGTTTCCTTACTTTTTTGGATTTCCTTGATCAGCTTGATTTTTGTCAGTTTGTCCAATTTTTCGTCCCGCAAACGGATGATTTCATAAAAATGAGAAGTCAGTAAACGGCCGACGCCGCTGATGATAACATCATGGACAATGGGTGAAGGTTCACCTTTAGCGCCCAAATAGGTAACCCGGGAAAAAACAATTTTCCTGACGCCCTCCAAAACAGTATCAGCTTCATCAATTAAGGCATTATTAAAGATAACGCTTAATAAGTTATCAACGATGGCCGAACGGGTCTGGTAGCTTTCGATATTAAACTGGTTTATTTCCGGATCAAGAGCCCAAAATAAAAGAGTATTGATAATTTCCTGACGTTTTAAACGGCCTTTTTTGGTGTCAATATTTTGTTGGATAAACTCATCGGTCAGTTTAACCACGTGACCGGGTAAAATCGCGGGGGGGAGTTTTTTGTTCCGGGCAGTAACCAGTTTAACCCGGTGGGCTAAAAACTTTTCTCCATCCTCTTCGCCAAACAAGCTGGCCATAAATTCGTACCGGGGAGTCCAGTCGTTTTTAAAAGCAATTCTTAAGACAATGTCGAATCTCAGCCAGAGGTAAGTCAGAAAAATCAAAATATACTTAAACGGGTTCATGAGATGATTATAACAAAGCCGGCTTGTTCTTCAGACAAAGCTGACCGCAAGCGGCGTGAATATCTTCACCGAATGATTTTCTTAAGGTAAAATTCACTTTGTGAGCGCTTAAAAAATTACTGAAAGCCTTAAGTTTTTCCGGAGACGACTGAGTAAAAGGAAAACGCTCGTAATTGGAGTGAAATTGAATCAAATTAACGTGATAGAGATAACTATATTTACCCCTGGTTTCAAGCATTTTAACTAGACCTTCTGCATGTTTTAAGGAGTCATTAACGTTGTTAAGCATAAGGTAGGCGATAAAAACTTTTCTTTTGGTAATTTGCAGATGATGGTCTAAAGCAGACATGACTTTTTCCAGAGGATAGAGTTTATTAACAGGCATTAACTTTGACCGTTGCTGGCTAAAGGGTGAGTGTAAAGAAAAAGCCAGATTGATTTGGGGAAACTCTTTTCCCAGCCTGATAATTCCGGGAATAATGCCGACAGTTGACAAGCTGATTTTCCGCTGTCCATAACCAAAGGCGTTTTTGTCAGTCAAGATTTTTAAAGCCGAAAAGACATTAGCTTCGTTTAAAAGCGGCTCCCCCATTCCCATAAAAGTGATATGGCCGCGGAAGTTTTCAATTGTTTCGAAATATAAAACCTGGTCAATAATTTCATCAGCGGTTAACAGCTTAACCAGCCCCATGCTGGCAGTAGAACAGAAGCGGCAGCCCAGGTTGCATCCGGACATTGAGGAAAGACAAACGAACGGTTTGGTTTTAGTGATAACTGTTTCCAATTGAGCGCCGTCTTTGGTGGCAAAAAGGATTTTTTTTGCCAGGCTGCCGTCACTGATTTTAACCACTTTTAAAGATAAAACACCCCCTAATTTTTCCGCTAACATCCGCCTTAAACGCAGAGGTAGATTAGACATCTGTTTAAAATCAAGAATTTTTTCGTGGTAAATGGCAAAAAGAATCTGCCTTAATCTAAAGGGTGGTTCTTTTAAAGAGTCAAGAATTTCACTGATTTTTTCCGCTCTGGTTTTTTCCATTTCGCTGAGCAAGCTATAAATCAAATCTTAGGGTTTAAGATGTTCGAACTTTTCAACACCCACTGTTGCAATTAAATAATCAACAGCTTCTTTAGCTTTAGACTGAGCCTCCGGAAAATATTCTCTACCAGTCGTCAAACCTTTTACGTATGAAGCAAGTTTGTCTATTGCTTTTTTGACAATTAAAGTTTTTTCAGGTGAGCTATCTTCACTTACAGTAACACTGGCAGCGATTTTTTTGATTGCTTCAACTGCTTGGCCGTGTCTTTCCCCGCTAGAATCAGGTTGGTCAAATCTATAAATAATTGTAGATAAGACGTTATCTTTAACTGCGGCATCTGGATCTTGTGCAGCAATTGAGGCAATTTTGTCAATTATTTTATCCTGCACTTGCGGAATACCATAATCATATCCGAAATCATCTGCATAATTTCCCAATAAAGCCAGACCTTTCCTTCGGACAGCGGGATCTTTGGCATTGGAAACAATTTTTAGTATTGAATCAGCAATTTTTTCATGCGATTCACCAGTTCGGTCAAACGCCTTAAATTTCTCTGCTAAATTTAAAATAGTAACAGACTGAATTTCGGATAAAGGATTATCTAATTTAGGTTCTAGCATATTAAAAACCCCGTAAAAAAATAATTAATATTGGATACATTGTATCACAAATTTGTGAGCGTTTTCAAACAAATTCGAACACGTTTAAAGGAAGATTGTTAATGTGTTATTTTTTTCACGCGCAATTTTTTTATACCAGCTTTGCTGGCATCTATAAAATTACTTCCCAATCCTTAAATCTCATTAACCCAAAAAGGCTATAATTATATTTTCTCTTGCTCTATTTGTTGCTTTATTTCATCCCAATATTGTTGATCAAGCTCTTCTGCTATTGGATATGCCGGATCCATTTCATCAAGAATGTTTTTCGGACTATTAGGGTTCTTCTTAAAGGCTTCTGCATAACACATTGCTCTATTTTTAAGAATTTTATCATCTTGAAAGGCGCTATAAAACTCCGGTAATTCCATAAATTGATCCAAGGGTAGTAATGGATCTTGAAGCAATAAATCCATAAGTCTTGAAAAAATTCTATAGTTCTCAATTGAATGAAACGTAACTTGTCCCCCATCTTCTTGCATAACCGGTCGTTCTGATCTTACTAAATATAATGGCTGGTAATCTGGATGCTCTTCTCGAACAAGTTTGCGGGCTTTAATCATTTGGTCGTCAAAAGCACTCCAGTATGTCATATCAACAA
>CAYICL010000019.1:0-12641 GCA_964361885.1 uncultured Pseudomonadales bacterium | reverse complement strand
TAAAGTCATGCCCTATTGGTTACTCTTTAATCGTTGAAATTAAAAAATGAAATCTACCAATCCCATAGAAATCTGCTTTATCGATTTTTTCGCCTATCCGCTTTTTAATCCTAAATCAAAAATAGTCTTTGGCGGTGCCCAGATCCAGTTATATTTACTAGCTAAGGAACTAGCCAAAGATAAAAATTTTAGCGCTAGTTTTCTTACTGATAATCAAAGCTCGAATAGGCAAGATAAGTTTGGACAAATCAGGGTGTACCAGTTTGTTCGATCGCCAAAAACTCCAGGGTTTTACGGTCGGTTGGTGAATCTTTTATACAGTCTTCCCGCTTTAGGTTATTTTCATTTCTTTATTCGCCTGTTAATTCAATTAAAAAAAATTAACTCCCAGGTTTATGTTCAAAGGGCTGCCAGCGCTGAAACTGGCCTAATTGCCCTAATTCTCAAAATTTTAAGAAAAAAGTTTATTTTCATGGTTGCTCATCAAAACGATATTAATGGGCAATTCGTTAAGCAAAATGGTTTTCGGGGAAAACTGTTTCTTTTAGGTTTAAAATTGGCTGATAAAATTATTTGCCAAACTAAAGAGCAGCAAACTCAATTAAATAAAAAGTTTAAAGCTAAAAGTTTTGTTATTCCATCAGGATATCCGATTAAATCTTCAAGAAAAAACAAGACTAAAAAACAAGGAATTTTATGGGTAGCCCGGGCCGAAGAATGGAAAATGCCTAATTTGTTTATTGAGTTAGCAAAAAAAATTCCTGAAGAAAAATTTACCATGATTTGCCCGCCGGCGGAGAATTGTCCAAAATACTTTGATTTAATTAAGGCCAAGGCGGAAAAAGTAAAAAATTTAATTTTTATTACTCAAGTGCCATTTAGAAATATTGATGCTTATTTTGCAAAAGCAAAAGTGTTTATTTCTACGTCTTTAAGCGAAGGTTTTCCAAACACTTTTATTCAGGCAGCTAAGAACAAGACCCCAATTATTTCTTTTAAGGTTAATCCAGATAAAATCATCGATAAGTACCAAATTGGTTTTTGCGCTGAAGGCGATGAAAGGCAAATGATAATTTTACTGAAAGAGCTGTTGAAAAGTAATCAACTGTGGCGGCGATTGGCAACTAATGCTTATAACTATGCCCGGCAATGTCATGATATTAAAAATACGGTTAGGCAATATCAAAAATTATTTGAGCGAGAATATAGCTGAAAATATTTTTTAGCAGTTTGTTGCCAGGAAAATTTTTCCTCCAGGTCTATTTTTTTCGATGTCTGTTTTAATAATTTTATAATTGCTTGAGCTAAAGCATAACTATTGGCCGAAGGAACTAATATGCCATTTGACTGATTTACTATTTCAGGATTGCCTCCAATATTCGTGGCGACTACCGGTAACCCAGTGGCTAATGCTTCCAATAGTGAGTTAGATTGACTTTCAGATAAACTGGGTAAAACAAATAAGCTTGATTGACGATAAATTGACGACAGACGATCGTGTGGCACCATTCCTAAAAACTTAACTCTAGAAGACAGGTGTAATTGTTTGACTAACTGTTTTAGTTTTGGTTCAAGTATGCCTGTTCCGGCCAAAATCAGTTTAGCTTTGGGGACTAAAGCCATTGCTCGGACTAGATATTCTACTCCTTTTCTTTCCGCCAAGCGGCTAGTGCAGAGAATAACTGGTTTATTAACCGGTTTTTTGGCCGGAAAAAATTGGGTAGTATCAACGCCGTTATTAATAACCTTAATCTTTAACCCGGGAAAAGATTGTAAAACCAATTGTTTAAGATATTGGCTGTTGGCATCCAAAGACCGGGCGCGGCGATAGATTAAGTAAACTAAAGGTTTGATTATTTTCCAAAGCAGGTGGTGGCGCGGCTCATAATCCGGTTCGTCGGCGCCGCGAAAAGAAACTAGATAAGGCTTGCCTGACAGCCAAGCAGTGACGCTGCCGGGCAAACCGGAAAAAGCATGGATTAAATCATAGTCCGGCCTATGTTTAAAGGTAAAAATAGTTGATTGAATAAAATAGCTGATTAAATTAATAATGGTCTGATGATGAAGCTGATGGTTTTTTTTATTGATATTTAATCGAATAATCTTGATATTAGGATTTATTTTTTCTTCAGAATAATTGTCAGGGGAAGAAGTTAGTAAATCTATTTGGAGGTCTTTTTGCTTAGAAAACTCTTTTAATAAATAGCGGTTAGCAATCCCCGTGCCGCCGCCTAAGGGCGGATATTCATAGTTAAGCATCAATATTCTCATAAGATAATAATAAAACATGATGATAAAATAAGACAGATGAAAAAAGTGTTAATAACCGGCAGCAGCGGTTTTATCGGCAGGCATATAGCGGCAAAATTAAAAACCCAAAACATTGAAGTAGTTGAGTTTTGCCGGAAAAATCATCAAGATGTGACCAGGGCGGCTGATTTTGATAAATTGCCTCCAGTAGATACGGTATTTCACTTGGCCGCGGTGTCGGGATACAAAAGTTCTAAAGAAAATGTTTCTTTGGCTTACCAAGTTAATGTTTTGGGAACGGTCAATGTTTTGGAATATTGCCGGAAAGTCAAAGCTAAAATGATATTTTCCAGCACTTACGTTTATGGCAAACCGTATGAAAAATTTAAAAAAGAGTCTGACAATCTTAACCCGTCAACTCATTACTCTTTTACTAAGTTTTTAGGGGAAGAGTTGTGTAGATTTTACAACCGAGTATATGGAGTAGAGACACTTATTTTAAGAACTTCAAATGTCTATGGCCCAAGCCAAGATGAGATTTACATCGTCCCGGTAATTGCCACTCACCTATTGGATAAAAAGCCGTTAATTTTGACCAAACCGGAAGTTGAAAGAAGTTTTATTTACATTGATGATTTAGTCGAAGCTTATATTCAGCTAGCCCAAGCAAAAACTTTAGCCGGTGATGCTTACAATGTCGGTCCAAATAAACCGACAACTTTAAAAGAATTGGTAGTCTTGATGATTAAAATCTCCGGAACAATTCCTAAAATATCTTATTCAGGAAAAGACAGACCCAGTGAAGCGGATAAAAACAGAATTGATACGACCAAAATTAAAGCGGCGATTGGTTGGCAACCGAAAATAAGCTTAAAAGAGGGTTTAAAACTTTATTTTAACTCCCTGGTTAATCGATAAAATTAAAAGAGGCAATGATTTGTAGCAAAGTATCCTCATAAGGACGAATTAAACCTATTTCTGTCTGATCCCAGCTTAAGCGGAAAATATTGTCTTTATGTTTAATATAGGTGTTGGATAACTCGCCAGTATCTCCTAAATTATCGATAAATAAAGCCGGTGAGTTGGAAATCGTCAGCTTTCTGGCAACATATCCTTGAGAAATAAGTTTGATAATTTCCGGGTAATCATTAAGGGATTGCCCAGCAAATTTATCAACCAAGATTTGAAAAGTTATATGTGGTTTATTGGGATATTCTTCCTGTTTAATATTCAAAAAAACAATTGAGTTGGGAGAACCAGATTCTGATTTTAAAAGAACCCAGTCGTAAGGATATTTAAGTTTATAGCGATAAGTATCATTTAAATATTCCGGCCAGCCAAGATACCTAATTGGAGATGGAGAAGGTGAGGGATTTAATGAGTCTTTTTTTTCCCGGGTAAGTTTTAGAAAACCGCCAAAAAAAGAAGGGGTAATAAAAATTAATAAAATTATGATAATAATTTTAATTTTTTGAAACATAATTTAGCGCCAGTAAAATTGACGATAGATAAGTCTTTTTATACTAACAGGGACTAAAAAAGACAAGAGGGGTTTAATTAATTTCCAGGTTTCGGATATGTGGTAACCATAACGAGTTAAGGCCAGAAACCGGGCTTTAAGCGCTAACCACTCTTGCATTTTCAAGTTTTTAAGCGAGATGGCTTGAGATGAGTCAACCCGATATTTTAACAACGGTTCAGGTAAATTGGCGGTTTGGAAGCGTCTGACTATTCTTAAAACCAGTTCATAATCCTGGCTAAAAGGAAATGCTTCATTATAATCCCCGATTTCCTGAAGGATTGAGCGGCGAAACATCCAAGTCGGGTGAATAAATGGGCAGTATTTGAGAACCTGAGAGCGAAGATGGTTATGATCGCTGGGGTGGCGTTTAAGGCCGATTTGCTTCCCAGACTCATTAATTAAATAAGCCGCAGTGCCTAATAACATAATTTGTGGGTGAGTATCAAGAAATTGAAGCTGTTTTTGGAAACGAGCGGGTAAAGCAATATCGTCAGCGTCCATACGGGCAATATAAGGAGTGTTTATTTGCCTTAAGGCTTTATTTAAGGATTTGGTCAACCCTAAATGATGCTGGTTAGTAATCAGTTTTATCCGTTTATCCTGCTGGGCGGCTGCCAATAGAATTTGAACTGAATCATCGGTAGATAAATCATTAACAATATAAAAAATAAAGTCTTTAAAAGTTTGATTTAAGATACTGTCAGCAGCGGCCAGAACGGTTGAGGCCTGATTATATACCGGCATGATAACAGTCAGTTTTGAATTCATCTAGTTTATTATACAAGCCGCTAAACCAATTGCTTAGTCTTCGCCAAAAGTTCATTCTGGGTCGTTTATTGAGCCATTGTATGATATAAGATATAGTTCTAATTATATATGAAAAAAGTCAAAACGAATGCCTTTCGAATATATAATCGCTGGCGTAAACAAAAAATATACTGTCCAGCTTTTAAACAATATGTCAGATTTTCTTTAAAGGGATGGCGTCATATTACTGGAGCTACTGGAAGTAAAAAAAGGGGCTATCAAGATGTTTATCGACGGTTAAAATTACTACCTCATGCCAAATCAATTACTAAACAATCTACGACCATACAAAATATAGTTAAAAGAAAAAGTAGAACATTTTTTGTCTTAGAAGCCATGGTGTCAATCAGCGAAGGAAACAAAATAGCGCCCAGGAAAGTTCGGGTAGTTTATGAAGAGGATAAAAAAGGAAATAAAATATTTTTATCAGTTATGGACAAAAAGAGATTAAGGAGGAGAATTAAAAAAATGGTATAAGGTGCCTCACGCTTAAGCGATTGTGCGTTAGCGTCATGAAGAGTAAAAACTCTTTCACCTTGTACCAATAATCACATTATCAAATAGAGTTCAGAAAGTCAAGACTCATGAAAGCGTTTATCACCGGCATTGTTGGATTTTCCGGTAAACATCTGGCAGAACTGTTAAAAAAGGAAAAGATTAAGGTGACGGGGATTGATGTAAATAAGGGTAAGTATTACCAAGCAGATTTAACTGACAAAAAAAGATTGGAAAAAATCTTAAATAAAGAACAACCTGATTATATCTTCCATCTTGCCAGTCCGTTAATCAGAAGTGATCAGCTGGTTGACGAGACGTTGATAAAAAACCTAGAAGTGGATTTATTCGGCAGTGTAAATTTATTGGAAACGGCGGCTAAATTAAAACAAAAACCAAGAATGTTAATCACCGGAACGGCCGCGGTTTATCAAGCGGTTGGTTCAAAAGCGATTAAAGAAACATTTAAGCTGTCACCAATAACCGCTTACGGCTTAAGCAAGTTAACCCAAGAATTAGTTTGCAGGAAATTAGCTGAAAGTTACCAGCTGCCTTTAATTTGCACCAGAACTTTCTTACTCATCGGATCGGGGCAAAAACCCGGATTTGTGGTGACTGATTTAATCAGAAAAGTGGTGGCGGGTGAGGCTGAGATAGAAGTGGGTAAATTAAGCACTAGGCGTGATTTTACCGACGTCCGGGATGCGGTCAGGGCTTATTGGCTGTTAATGCAAAAAGGCCGAGCCGGAGAGACCTACAATGTCTGTTCGGGAAGAAGTTATAGCATTAAAGAGGTTTTGAAAAAACTGCAGCAATTGGCCAAAAAACCGTTTAAGATCAAAGAGAAACTTAAGTGGCGAAAAAATGATCCGGATATGGTTATCGGCGATAATCAAAAGATAAGAAAAGCGGTCGGGTGGGCGCCGGAAATTACACTTGACCAAAGCCTGAAAGATATCTTGGGGTATTGGAGGGGAATACAGTTTTAGAACTTACTTAGCTAATTTATAAAATACACCTCTTCCTTTTCCGCATTTCTTAAATATCTTTTTATCAACCAGTCCTTTCAATCTCCGCTGAACTGTTCGTTCTGATCCATTTAATATAGAAAGTATATCCTGTAAGTCCGCCCTACCCATTTGTTTTACAAAATCAACCATCGTCAAATCATCGTTTGATAACCTGACTATCTCTCTATCCTCCCCGCTTAATGATACTGCTGTAATTTCTTTTTCTAAATCCTTAGCTACTACTAAAAACCCTTTCGTAAAAAACTCCAGCCAGGGCGTTACGTCGACTCTTTCTCGTCCATCATATGTCTTAGCTCTATTCAAAGCATCATAATAAGCCATCCTATTTTGCCAATAGTAAATATCCGGCACCAAAACTCTTTTAAATTCGTATCTATTTAGCCACAGAAAAAACAACGTTAATAATCTTGTTACCCGGCCATTACCATCACTAAACGGATGAATTGATACAAATTCATAATGCAATAACCCTGCCATTAATATCGGATGCAATCTACTCCCCTCTTTATTGAGCCAAATCAGCAGTTCTTTAATTAATCTCTTCACTCTTTCACCTTTAGGCCCAATATATCTCACTACATCTTGTCCATTAATTACATCTACTATATAAACCGGCCCTTTCCTAAAAAACCCCACTTTTTCTTTTAGTAACAAATCTTTCATTGTCAAATAATGAAGTTGCAAAATATCTTTAACTTCAATCTTTCCAGACTCAATCAACCTTTTCTCCATCCAGTCAATCGCTTTTTTATAGTTTAAAGCCTCTGTTATCATTTGCTCATTAGCTTTTACCATTTCACCGCCTAAAACTTTCTCTACCTCTCTCTTATTCAAGATATTCCCTTCAATTGAAGTTGAGCTATGAATCGCATCTACTTTAGCCCTGAAACGCAAAACTGCTTCCTGCTCCGGCAAAATCCTGCTCTTGTTCACCACTTCTTTTATCCGCTCTATCTCAGCAATTCTATTATTGATTTCCGGGGTAATTGTAAATTTTGGTTGATACATAATTATAATTATACCACAAATCACGCCACAATTACGCCACTAATCGCGACAAGGCCTGATAGTATTGATTAATGGTTTTTTTCCAGGAATAGTGCTGAGAGACTAATTGACAGCCGTTTTGACCCATGACCAACAGGCTGGGATTTTTAATAGCCAGTTTCATCGCGCGGCTTAAAGCCAGCCAGTCATTGGGTGGAACCAGATAACCGTTGTCATGGTTAACAAACCGGCTGACACTGCCGACATTAGTGGCGATCACCGGCAACTGATGAGCCCAAGCTTCAAACAAAACCAAAGGATGGCCTTCGGCTAAAGAAGGCGAAACTAAACAGTGGGCTTTGAATAATTCCTTGTCTAATTCCGGCTGGCTGATAGTTTTAAAACCAGGACCGAACAAGCGCAGTTTAGCTTGAGGAAACTGCTTTTTAACCTGATTAAAGGCTTTTAACAAAATTGGAATCCCCTTTCTGGGTTCGTTTCTGGCAATAGTTAGAAAAGTAAACTGGCCCCACTTCGCCAAGGCTTCGCGGGGCGAATGGGGTAGAGTTACCCCATTCGGAATAAATTTAATATTTTTCTTGATTTGATAAAAAGTATAGTCATCGGTGATGATTAAGTCATATTTTAAAGTTTGGCTGATAAATTTTTCTAAAGACTGATAAAAACGGTTGCTAGTGCCGAAACCAATGGCAATTAAAACCATTGGAATTCTTTTCATCAGCTTAAGAAAATATAGGGTAAAGGCCGGCAGCCAGGTGGAGGCAAGATAAATATCCGGCTTAAACTTAAGACAGTAAATGAGTGACTGAAAAGTAAACCAAATACGGCCAAAAGGGTTAAAAAAAGGTAAGGCCGGACCAAGGCGGATAATTTTCAGCTGGTTGTCTAAATAACTTTCAGGTTGGTTAAAAGTTTGATTGGCAAACTTCAAAGCCCGGGTAATAACAATAATTTGGCAGTGGTGATCTTTGGCCAAACGGTTGGTAAGCTCCCAGAATAGTTTCTGGCCGCCGCCGACTAAAGGCTGCCAGGCATCAGTGATGAAAACAAGTTTCATAGAATTTTTTAGTTTGATCATATACTTTTTGCCAAGTGTAGGTTTGGGATAGTTTTATGGCTTCAAGCTGTTTTTGGCGGTAAAGAGTTTTATCAGTTAAAAGCGATTTTATTTGTAAGGCCAAATTTTCGGCGGAATCCGGTTGAAAGAAGAGAGCGGCTTGGTTGAAATGAGTAATTTCCTGATTAATCGGAATATCAGCTAAGATGGCCGGCAAACCGCAAGCCATCGCTTCGATAGTAGCCAGACCAAAACCCTCCACGATTGAAGGCAGACAAAAAAACCGGGAACGATAAAGTGTTTTGATCAACTCCGGGCGGGTTAAATAGTTGATTATTTTGACTTTTCCGGTTAGTTTCAATTGGTTAATGAGTTGGTTTAAGTGATTTTTTTGTGGCCCCCGGCCGATAATCAATAAACGTACTTCTGATAAAGAATCAAGTAAGGCTAAAGACTTAATTAAAATATCAAGCCGTTTGGTTTTCACCAGACGAGCCACAGAGCAGATGGTGGGTTTAGCAAATTTTGGCGGTTTAACGGTTAATCTAAATTCATCCGGGTCAATGCCGCCATGAACTACGGTTAAGTGTTTGGTTTTGACTTTAGCTTTAATTAACTTTGATTTAGTTGATTGGCTTAAAGCAATAATGCCGTCCCAGCTTAATTTAAGGCAGATTTTTTCAATGATAAACCCAAACAAACCGACAAACCAACCGAATTCAAACCAAGAATGATTTAAAACATCGGGAATCCAGATAACCACCGGCCGTCTTTTTAGTCTGGCAGCCAGAAAAGCCGGCAAGTAAGTAACGACATTGGAAGCTTCGATTAAATCAAAATCAGCCAGCAAGGCTTTAAAAAAAGATATAAATAAGTATAAAATCCGGGTAAAAACCGATAAGGGTGTGGCCGGAATTTGCTGAAAACTGGAGGAAATGACTTGAACCGAAAAGTCTGTTTTGGCTTGATTAACTACATAGTAAGTCCGGGCTTCAACTCCGCCGCTAAAAATCTTTTGTTCATCCTGGGGGAAAAACTCGGTTAAAAACAACAGCTTCATTTTTTTTTCTGTTGACTTAAAGCAATGGTGCGGACCAGTTTGGTTAAATCATGGCGCAGGTTTTCCAAAAGCACATTAGTTCTAAAAATCAAATAGAAAAGCAAAAGTATCGAAGCATAAATAACCGCGTCGCTGCCCCGGTTAATGCCTAAGCTTTTAGCAACCATAGAAGTTAGTTCGGGTTTAAAAACACCGATGATAGCGAAAACAAATAAACCAAACCAAAAGAAAAAGTTAGCCAAAGTTAAGCTGCCGTCTTTGAGGCGCAACCATACCCGGGAAGCAGCAAAAAGCAAGAAAAGACTAAAGATTATCTGGACCGGTAAAAAGGCTGACATATTATCTGACTAATCTTAGCAAAAGCCGAAAGAGAATTGCAAATACATTACCAGGCTTGACGCCTTTGGTCAGAGAATAATCGGTGTAAATGACTCTAATTGGCACTTCGGCAAATTTTAAATGATGGCGTTTAATTTCGGTAAAAAACTCATTAGAAACTTCCATGCGTTCGGTTTTTAGTTCAATTGATTGAATGGCTGGTTTACTAAAGCCACGAAAACCGGATAAAGAATCGGTAGTGACAACACCAAAGAGCAAGCGGGTAAGTAAATTAAAGGCCTGATTGTTAATTTTTCTTAACCAGGGCATATGACCGGTTGGCCGAAGCAGCCGGCTGCCAATGACTACGTCGGTTTGTTTATTTAATAACGGCGTTAAAACCGTGATTAAATCAGCCGGATCGTGCTGGCCGTCCGAATCCATGGTAATGGCAAAATCGGCTTTAACTCTTTTGGCATATTCCAAACCGGTAGATAAAGAGGCACCCAATCCCCGATTAATCACATGAGTTAAAACCGTGACGCCGGCTTTTTTACTGATAGCGGCAGTTTGATCCCCGGAACCATCGTTGATAACGCAGATTTCTGTAGAGACGGGCAATTTAGCCGCGACTAGTTTGATTTGGCGCAAGACTCGGGCAATAACCTTGGCTTCATTTAAGGCCGGCAAGATTAAAATTAATTTCATACTGACTGAAAGTATTTAATGGTGGATTTAAGACCAGCAATCAGGCTGGTGCGGGGCTGCCAGTTTAAGGTTTTTTTAGCCAAATAATAGCTAAAAAGACTGTTGGTTATTTCCATCGGCCGGAAGGGTTTTTGGATAAAGACAGGCTTGGTTTCGATTAAGGCGGCAATTTGGTTTAATAACGAGGCGATAGTCACCGGCCGGTTGGAACCGATGTTAAGAGTAAATTTTTTGGGGATTTTTAAAGCCATAGTTAAAGCATCAACCACGTCATTAACAAAGACAAAATCCCGCGTCTGGCTGCCGTCACCGTAAATTAGCGGTTTTTGGCCTTTTAATAACCGGTCGATAAAAATGGCGACGACGCCGCCCTCGGAGCGGCTGCTTTGGCGGGGGCCGTAAACATTGGCAAATCTAAAGATCGAGGCGGCAAAATCAGATTGGTATTGACCACAGTAAAGCTCGCCGGTTAATTTAGACAGACCGTAAGCAGAGATCGGCCGGTTGGGATGGGTTTCGTTGATCGGCAGTTTGGCCGGATCGCCGTAGACCGCGGCGGAAGAAGTAAAAATAAACTGTTTAATGCCGGCTTTTTTACCGGCTTCGAGTAAATTAAAGGTACCGATAATATTACTTTTCAAGACGTCAGCGGGAGAACTGGTGATCCGGTTGTCGGCGGCCAGATGAAAAATAACCCGGGGTTTGATTTTAGCGACTAAGTCAACGACCTTAGGGTGGCTGATATCCTGACGGTAAAACTTGACCGGTTGAGGCGGTTTAAAGCCCGGACCGGCGGCATAATTATCAATCACAGAAACCGAATAGTTTAAATTCATTAATCTTTCCACTAAGTGGGAGCCGATAAAGCCTAAACCGCCGGTGACTAAGATTTTTTTATTCATGAGATCCAATAACCTCGGGAAAATCTAATAAAAGCCCAGGTCAAAAGCAAGGCTGAAATGATTAGAATCATGACTTTAACAGTTTTGTTTTTAATCCCGGCCAATAAACAAAAGAGCGGGAAACCGGCCAGAACATAGCGGGGCATAGAGGCAAAGCTGCCGGTAAAGGTCGGCAGTAAGAAGCTGGGAATAAAAAACAGTAAATAACCGGGCCGGAATTTTTTAATCAGGGCATAGATAATTAAACCAAGAAAAATAACAGAGATTGAAAATTCAAAGACTAAGACCGGATAAATATCATTTTGCAGGCCAACTCCAAAAAACATTTTTATATATCTAAAGATTACCTGATAGAGCATGACCAGAGTGTCTACCTGGCGGCCGGTGCCAAAACCCGGTTGGGCAGTGATAAAAATTAAAAAGTTATCAAAACGGTGATGAAGATAGAATAAATAGGTTAACAAACCGGAAGCAGCTAAAACAGAAATTTTAATGAGACTGAATAAACGAGGTTTATGGTGGACTTGATAGTATTCCCATAAAATGGCCAGTAATAAAAATATACCGATCAAGCGGGTGGCCGAAGCCAGTCCCACTACCAGGCCGGCGGCAGTAAAACGCTTGGTTCTGGCTAAATACAGACTTAAGGCGGTCAAAAAAAGAAATAAAGATTCTGTATAAACGGAAAAGAGGAAAAAAGAAGCAGGGAAAAGCAAAAGGAAAAGCAGAGTCCAGCGGATGATTTTGTCGGAATAGTCCAGTTGAGCTAGTTTAATAAAGAAATAGATAAAACCAACCAGGCATAAGTGGGAAATAATTAAACCTGACCAAAGCTGGTTATGAATAAGAAGGGTAAATAATCTGATCAAGTTGGGGTAGAGTGGAAAAAACACTTGGGTTAAACCATACAGATAACCTTCCTGAGCAATGCTAATATAGTGAGCGCCGTCGAAATTGCCCCAGAGCCAGAGCCAATCCGGACCTTTAGTGTTTAAGAAAATATCCCAATAGGGAAAACTCCCTTTAAAAGGAACAAATTTAAGAGCTAAACCGGCAATCAATTGCAGATAGATTCTGACAATGACAGCCAAACTTAAGCCGAAAGTTAAGAGACTATGGTTGTGAAAGAACTTTTTCATAAACTTTCAAAGTTTCCTTCCCGGTTTTCTCCCAAGAAAATTGCCTGGCTTGAAGTAAGCCTAAGAGGCGATATTTTTTTTGTAAAGCCGGGTCAAGCCAAAAAGCCTTTAAAGCTTGGCTGATGGCTAACTTGTCTCTGGGATTGACTAAGATGGCGGCCGAACCGCTGATTTCTGCCAAAGAAGTTGCTTTGGAGGTAATTACCGGACAACCGCAGCTAAAAGCTTCCAGAACCGGCAGACCGAAGCCTTCGGCTAAACTTACTTGAACGTAAACAGTGGCCAGATTATAAAGAGCCACTAAATCAGCTGTTTTGACAAAACCAAGCGGGAAAATTTTCCCA
>CAYICL010000018.1:0-14076 GCA_964361885.1 uncultured Pseudomonadales bacterium | reverse complement strand
TGAAGAGGAAAGTTAGCTCTATCACACCTCGGGAGTGTGATAAAATAAAAGTAATGTCACACTGGTTTGTTACCTGGAACCGGGTTGAATATAAAGAGTGGGCCATACCTAAACCGTACGGCTACTTACTCCTGATTCTCCGCCGTCAGGCTAAAAACTTTCTCGTTGCCAAAGCCAAACTGGTTGTGGGTAAGACCGGTTTTCCCGGATTTAAACCCTTAAAAACCGAATTGCTAGCGACGAAAACCAGCGCCATGGCCTTAATTAACCAGTGGAAAAAATCGCCATGATGTGCTAAACTATCTTCGTTACAAGAGTTTAAAGAAGAGGTGGGCTAATACCCGCCTTTTTAATTAAAATAGCCAAATATGGTTGACATAACTAACTTACCTAAATCTGCCCGGACCGAGTTTACCTCGGCCTTAAATCAGATCTGCTCTGAAAGAGGCATTAGTCCTCAGGCGGTGATCGATACCATTAAAGCTGCCCTGGTCGCTGCTTACAAAAAAGACTTTAGTCCGTCAGAAGAGTTGGAATTCGAAGCCGAACTGGACGAAGTCTCCGGATCAGCCAAAATTTTTGAATTTCCGGTTGATAAACCTAAAGACAGAAAAAACGTCACTCCTCCCGGTTTTGGCCGCATTGCTGCCCAGACCGCCAAACAGGTCATCTTACAAAAAATCCGCGAAGCCGAAAAAGACGCCATTATTGGCGAATATAAGGATAAAATCAACACTCTTGTCAACGGCATGGTCCTAAGATTTGACGGCCAATTTATTGTTTGCGACATTGGCCGGGGTCAGGGTTTAATGCCGCCCGAAGAACAGGCCCGTGACGAACACTACCACTTAAACCAGCGTTTAACCCTCTTTATCAAAGACATCAGTGATACCTTAAAAGGTCAGCAAATCATTGTCTCCCGTGCCGATCCGGACTTGGTTATCGGTCTTTTTAAACGCGAAGTTCCTGAAGTCAATTCCGGCGCCGTTGAGATTAAAGTCATTGCCCGGGAAGCCGGCAGCCGTTCTAAGGTGGCCGTTGTTTCCACTCAGGCCGGAGTTGACCCGGTTGGTTCCTGTGTCGGCCAAAAAGGCGTCCGGGTCCAGACTGTTATCAACCAACTCGGCGGCGAAAAAATTGATATTATTGAGTATTTTGAAGACCCGAAAAAATTTATCACCGCCGCTCTTCAGCCGGCCGAAAAACTGGCAATTAAAATCAATGACAAGAAAAAAATTGCCGACGTCACCGTTCCCGAAGACCAACTTTCCTTAGCTATCGGCAAAGACGGCCAAAATGTTAGACTGGCCGCTAAATTAACCGGCTATAAAATCAATCTTAAGGGTCCTAAAGGCAAGGCTGTCACCGCTACCAAAAAGATCACAAAGATCAAAAAAACTAAAAAGACCAAAGCCAAACTAAGCGATGACAAAACTCACAAAAAAGACCACCAAAACACCGACTAAAGGTACGACTCGAGCTCCGATTATTACTATCATGGGCCATATTGACCATGGTAAGACCACTCTTTTGGATGCTTTACGCCATACCCACGTGGCTGATAAAGAATCCGGCGGCATTACCCAGCATATCGGTGCTTACCAGATAGAATATCAAGGCCGGCCTTTAACCTTTATTGACACTCCTGGTCATGCTGCTTTTGCCGCCATGCGATCCCGGGGCGCCAAAGCCACCGACCTGGTCATCTTGGTGATTGATGTTTTAGACAGCGTTAAGCCTCAAACCAAAGAATGCCTGGAGCACATCAAAGCCGCTAACGTGCCTTTTTTGGTGGCTTTAAATAAAATTGACTTACCTAATGCCGCTCCGGCTATTGTTAAAAAAGATCTGGCCGATGCCGGTGTTTTGGTTGAAGGTTATGGCGGTGATGTTGTCTGTTGTGAAATCTCCGCCAAAACCCAAGCAGGTCTGCCTCAACTTCTGGAGATGATTTTATTGCTTTCCGACATGCAAGACCTTAAAGCTGACCTTAAAGCTCCTTTAAAAGCCGTAGTGATTGAATCATCCTTGGATAAAAACCGCGGCCCGGTTGCCACCCTGATAGTTCACCAAGGCCAATTAAAACTCGGTGACAATCTTTATGCCGATAATGTTTCTGGCAAAGTCAAAGCCATGTTTGATGCTGCCGGCCGTTCTTTACACCAGGTTAACCCCGGCCAGCCGGCTTTAATCTTGGGATTTAAACACCTTCCTGTTGTTGGCTCAATCGTTACTTCAAAAGTCCAGTCTAAACCCAATTCTGACCTTGCTTCTCCGGCTCCTGTTTCCGCAACCAAGCCTCAGGCAGGTTTTGCCATTAAGATCATTCTTAAAACTGATGCTGCCGGCACTCTTGAAGCCATTACTCAAAATCTGGGTAATGAAGTGGCTCTTATCTCTCAGGGGGTCGGTGAGATTAACGAATCTGATGTTCTCTTGGCTCAATCGACCGGGGCTAAAATTATCGGCTTTCGGGTTAAAACTAACACTTCAGCCGAAAAACTGGCGGAGATTGAAGGAATTTTAATTAAAACCTACAATCTCATCCACGAGCTATTGGATGATTTACAAGCTCAAATCCTAAAACAGCTTGAGCCGACCATTGATGAAGATATCTTAGGTGACGCTAAAATCGTGGCTGAATTCATTGTTAAGGGTAGTCGGATTGCCGGTTGTCAAGTTATTTCCGGTAAGCTTAAGGTTAATGATTTAGTTCATCTTCAAAGAGGCAAGGATCAGCTGGCCGACTCCAGAATTAAGTCTATTCATCAGGGGAAAGACACTCTTGATAAAGCCAAACGCGGCGACGAATGCGGCTTGGCTTTTTCTCCTCCCTTAGATTTTAAACTCAAGGACAAGTTGATTGCTTACAAAAAATCTTAATATCCTATAGCTTTGACTTTTGTTATTTTTCTGCTAGAATTAAACGACTTATATGCCAAAAACCTATAACACCCAACCGATTTTACAAGCTCTACAAACCGCTAAAACCGTGCTGATTCTGCTGCCTGGAAACCCCCCTTTAGACACGGTTGCTGCCGGCTTAAGTCTTTATCTGTCTTTTTCCAAAAAATCTTTAAACACTACCATTGGTTGTTCTACACCCATGACCGTTGGTTTAAACCGCCTTTTCGGTATTGATAAAATCAAGCCCCGCATCGGCAACCAAAACTTGGTTATTTCTTTCAATTACCCCGAAGATTCTTTGGAAAAAGTCTCTTATGACAAAGATCCTCAGAACCAAAAATTTCATCTTGTCATTGAACCCAAAGCCGGTCAGGAACCCCTTGATGCCAACTCGGTTGAATATTCATATACCGGCTGCCAGGCCGATCTGATCTTTGTTGTTGGTTGTCGCACCCTGGAAGATCTAGGCCAGTTGTATCAGGACGAAAAAAGGCTTTTTGAAGATAAAACCAAAACCTTGATTAATCTGTCTCATCTGGATAAAAATAGCCAATTCGGCACCGTCAATCTGTTTGACCCCACCGCCACCGGTGTCAGTGAAATTACTTTAACTGTTATTAACAGCTTGGGTTTAACCATGGAAGCCGACATTGCTACCAATCTTTTGGCCGGGATTGAGTCTGCCACCCAAAACTTTACCTCTCCTCTGGTTACTGCCGATACTTTTGAAACTGTGGCTCAATTACTGCGTTATGGCGCCAAAAAAGGTCAACTGACTTCTCCTCCGGCCGACATACCTCGGCCTTTTACTTCTTTTAGTCAACCCCAGATGCCTAGGCTTAGCCAATTTCCTCCGGCTTTTCCTCAACCCGCCCCTACTAATCCTTCTGCTGATTGGCTCAGGCCTAAAGTTTTCAAATCCACCAACACCTAAAAATCTAACTCTTTTAAAACCCCTGATTCTTTGCTAAAATACCCTCTATACTTATGCCTTTATCCGTAGACGCTAAACAAAAAATTATTAAAAAATTCGCCACTCAAAAAGGCGATACCGGCTCACCCGAAGTCCAGGTAGCTTTATTATCCGAGCGCATCAAGCAACTAATAGAACACTTAAAAGCTCATCTTAAAGATAACCACTCCCGCCGCGGACTTTTATCCATGGTTTCCAAAAGAAGGCGCTTATTAAACTACTTGGTTAAAAAAGATAAAACCCGCCATCAGCATTTAACCAGTCAATTAAAATTGGCGAAATAAATTAATTAATAATGTCACAAAAAGACTTGGTTAAAAAAACCGTTCAGATCAACCATAAAGATATTACTTTTGAACTCGGCCATTTTGCCGAGCAAGCCACTGCCGCAGTTTTGGTCCGCTCCGGCGACACTGTAGTCCATGTTACCGTAGTGGCCGGCAAGGAAAATCCTGATCTGGACTACTTTCCTTTATCGGTTGAATATCAGGAAAAACTCTATGCTTCAGGCATTATCAAAGGTTCCCGTTGGGTTAAGCGTGACGGCCGGCCCACCGATGAGGCCATTTTAAGGGCTAGGTTTATTGACCGGTCCATCCGGCCTTTGTTTCCCTCAAACTACATGAAAGAAGTTCAGGTGATAGCCACAGTTCTTTCCTATGATCAGGAAAATGATGCCGACATCTTAGCCCTTTGTGCCACTTCAGCCGCTTTAAGTATTTCTAACATTCCCTGGCAGGGCCCGATTGCTGCTGTTCGGGTCGGTTTAAACGACCAAGCTGAATTAATCGTTAACCCCACCAGAACCGAGCAAAAAACTTCCAAGCTCGACTTAGTGGTTTCCGGTTCTGATCAAGCCATTGTTATGGTTGAAGCCGATGCTAACGAAGTTTCCGAAGCTCAAACTCTGGAAGCTTTAAAAGCCGGTCACCAGGCCATTAAAACCATCATTACTACCATTAATGAATTAGTCGCCGGGATTTCCCCGAAAAAAGAAATTTTGCCTGCCGCCAAAACCGATCCGTCCTTGGTAAAACAAATCATCTCTAAAACCAAAACCAGTCTTGACGGCTTGATTAGCCGATTACAAGAAAGCACTCATGAAAAAGTCGCCGATTTTGGTTTAGCCGATATTGCTTCTGCTTGCCTTGAAGCTTTGCCCGAAGCTGACCCTGATCAAATTAAGACGATTATCAACGACTACTTTAAATCCACCCTAAGGCAAATCACCTTTGCTAAAAAAATCCGGGCCGATGGCCGCAAACCTGATCAAATCAGACCGCTTTCCAGCCAAGTCGGCTTACTGCCCCGGACTCATGGTTCTGCCATGTTTAAGCGCGGCGCCACTCAGGCTTTAGCCATCACCACTCTTGGTTCACCCAGCTTAGAGCAGTTGATCGAAGACCTGGAAGGCGAAACCACCAAACGCTTCATTCACCACTATGCTTTTCCGCCTTTTTCGGTTGGTGAAACCGGCCGTATTGGTTGGCCTTCCAGAAGGGAAGTCGGTCATGGTGCCTTAGTCGAACGGGCCTTAGAGCCGGTTATTCCTGACGAAAACATCTTTCCTTACACCATTATGGTAGTCTCGGAAATCATGTCTTCTAACGGCTCTACCTCAATGGCTTCGGTCTGCGGGTCCACCTTGTCCTTAATGGATGCCGGTGTGCCGATTAAAAAACCGGTGGCCGGTATTGCGATGGGTTTAATGGCCAAACTCGAAAAAGACACGATTAAAGACTTTATCGTCTTAACCGATATTCAAGGGTTGGAAGACCATTTGGGCGACATGGACTTTAAAGTTGCCGGCACCAAGGACGGTATCACTGCTTTGCAGATGGACATTAAGATTTCCGGTATTACCTTTGATGTCTTGGAAACTGCTTTAAAGCAAGCTAAAACAGGCCGCTTAACTATCTTGGAGCACATGTTAACCACTCTAGATAAACCCCGGGAAAAAGTTTCTGCTTTTGCCCCGAAAATCGCCACCATAAATATTCCTCAGGAGAAAATCGGCGAACTCATCGGCCCGGGCGGTAAAAACATCCGCCAGATTATTAAGGAGACAGAATGTCAGGTTGATGTTGATGATGACGGCCGGGTGGTGATTACCGGCACCAACCCGGAAAACCTGCAAAAAGCCATTACCTGGATTGATGGTATGACTAGGGAATTCAAAGTCGGTGAAGAGTTTGACGGTAAAGTCGTCCGCATCGAACCCTTTGGCGCCTTTGTCGAGCTTTTACCTGGTAGAGACGGTTTGGTCCATGTTTCCCGATTATCGACCGGCTATGTGGCTGACCCCAATACTATCGTTAATCTTGGTGACATTCTCCACGTCAGAGTTAGAGAAATTGATGACCTGGGTCGGGTCAGTTTAACTACCTTAACTCCTGAACAGGAGCAGCAAGTCAGCCAAAACCGACCCAGCAATGGTCCGCGCCCCGGCGGTTTCCGCCCCGGTGGTGGCCGTCCGCCCTTTAACCGCGATCGTCGTGGTTCTGGTGGGCCTCGCCGATCTTTTGGCCCCCGTCGCTAAACTACCCCTATCACACTCCCGAGGTGTGATAGGTGTGGCGCGAATGTGGCGCGAATCGTACAAAAATTAAAAAACGAGTTTAAGGAATTGCTCAGGGGATAGAATTGGAATATTTTTAATTTTTTTCAGCAGTAAAATGTGTTTTTTATCTCCTGAAATTAAATAATCGGCTTTAGCGGCCAAAGCGCAAGCTAAAATTTTATTATCCGCCTGACATGCTTTAATTATCTTTATAGAAAAATCCGGTTCTGTTAAAATAAAACTACTTTTCAGTAAATTTTCTATTTGTTCTATTTTTCCTTCAGAAAATTTAAACTTTTCTCTTAAGACGCCACAAACTTCAGTAATAATAAAACGGGAAATATAGCCTCTCACTTGCCCGGATAAAACTAAATTTAATATCAGTCTTGGTTTGGCCCCGAAAACAATTGCCGAGACAATTACATTTGTGTCTAAGACAATTTTTAGCATTTAACGGCCTTGGCGGTAATCATCAACAATTTTTTCTATTTGACTGGCTTTAATTTTTAGTTTCTTCGCCCGGGCCTGGCCGTAATCAAATAAACCCTGCCAGGCATTTTTCTGGGTTAGATAAACCCGGATTGCCTCCTGGATTAAACCGCTTTTAGTTCGCGCCTCACTTTTTGCCTGCTGGCTAATCATTGTCAGCAGCGGCTTAGGAATAGAAAGGTTGATTGTTTGTGTCTGCATAAACTCCTTTATACAATAAATATACAATAATTGTATGTTAATAAAATTCCTTTGTCAAGTGATCACACTCCCGAGGTGTGATAGGCTATTCTCCGGGATTATCCCAGCATTGCCGCGCCTAAAGCTGTCGCATATTCAGCGTGATTAGGGAAAACAGACGAGAGTTTAAACAAATTACAGACTTGTTGTAAATATTTCTGGATCAATTTATTTGTTCCTACCCGGCCGACAAACACTATCTTTTTTTCTCCGGTTTTTTGCGCTGCTAAACAAGCTACCATCCCCATCGTTTCTGCTACCATTCCCACCAGGCTTTGCGCCAAGTCTGTTTTTTTCTTTGACGCTAGTTTGCCAAAATTAGCCGCCGTCGCCTCTGGCGGCATTAGACCAATGCCTTTACCTAAAATATCTTTAATTGTTAAATCAACTTTAGTTCGGTTGCCGTTTTTAGCCAGCTTAAAAATTTCTTCGACAGACATAGTTTTTAATAATAATTTACCCAGACCCTGAATTGTTCCGCCGCCGACTCCGGTACCGCCCAAATGAACTGCCGGCTGATTCTTTTTTGCCAACACCACTGCCGTACCAGTGCCGCCGCTGACCACGACTGCCGACTTTAAACCTGACAGCCTTAAAGCCCCTTGCCCTAAACAATCAAACTCGTTTAAATAAAGGAAACCTTTTCTTGGTTTGCCGCCGGTAGATACAACCCTGTCAACCTTAGGCAGCTGTTTAATAAAACTCTGCTTAAATTTTTTCTTTTCCACCGATTGTTTGAATAAAATCTTTTTACCGTCAACCATCACCACATCAATAAAACTGGCCCCAAAATCAATTCCCAAAGTTTTCATATTAGCTATTATAGCTAACTTTATTCTTCTCTTGTGATAAAATGACCTTATGAAATCTGTCTCTGCCCTGGAAAAAGAAACTTTAAATCTTAAAGCTAAGCTTGATGCGGTGACTTTGCCTCCGGAGCTTAAAGCCAAAGCCGAAACTATGGTGGAACGGTTAAAAGTAATGAGCCAATTTGAGGGCTACTCTTCCGAATATGAACGCACTTCTCAATACATCAGTTGGATTACCGCCCTGCCCTGGACTAAATCCAGCCAGGACAAACTTGACCTCAAAGCCGCCAAAGAGGTTTTGGATCAGCATCACTACGGCATGGATCATGTCAAAGACAGAATTTTGGAGCATTTATCTATCATGGCTTTAACCCGCGGCCAAAAAGAAGTTTCCCGGGCTCCGATCCTTTGTTTGGTTGGCTTGGTTGGTACCGGTAAAACTACTTTTGGCCACTCTTTGGCAGAAGCCATGGGCCGCCAGTTCATCCGGATTCCTTTCGGCGGTATGGGCTCGGCCCGCGATCTTCGGGGTCAGTCCCGGCTTCACCCGGACACAGAACCCGGCCTGCTTATTAAAGCCATGCGCCGCGCCGCTACCAACAATCCGGTTTTACTTCTGGATGAAATCGACCGGGTCACTGCCGATGCCCGCGGTGACATCATGGGTGTTTTGGTTGAACTTTTGGATCCGGAACAAAACTCCCAATTCACCGACCACTACTTGGACTACCCCTTTAACTTGTCTGATGCCCTGTTTGTGGCTACCGCCAATAACACCAGAAATATCGCCACTGCTGTTCTTGACCGGTTGGAAATTATTGACATGCCTTCCTACACCGATGAAGAAAAAACTATAATTGCCAAGCAATATATGCTGCCCAAAGTCTTAAAAGAGTCCGGCCTCACTCCCGACAACTTGACCATTGATGAGGCTGTCTGGCCCAAAATTGTTCGCCCCTTAGGTTATGATGCCGGTATCCGGACTTTGGAAAGAACCATTGAAGGCGTGGCCCGTAAAATTGCCCGCTCTATTGTTGAAGGCAAAGCCAAACACTTTCATTTAACCTTGGACACAATTAAAAATTATCTGCCCACTTATTAACTTATGCCTAACAGTCTCAGAATCATCCCCCTAGGTGGTGGTCCCGGTATGGTTACCAACAATATGTATTTATACGAGTACGGCAATGAGGCTTTAATCGTTGACTGCGGCATTGGCTTTCCCGAAGATAAAGTTTCCGACGACATTCTTATCCCGGACATTTCTTACCTTAGACAAAACCCAAAAACTATCCGCGGCATTTTATTAACTCACGGCCATGATGATCACCATGCTGCCTTGCCCCACATCTTGCCGGAGTTAAACTATCCGCCTGTTTATGCCTCCCGCTTAACCGCCGGCTTTGCCCAGGATCGGCTCAAAGAGTTTAACCTAAAAACCAAAATTAATGTTTTAAAAGAATCAGACCAACTAACCCTGGGCCCTTTTACCATTCATCCGATTCACATCACTCATTCTGTGCCCGACTCTTTCCACTACCTGATTAAAACTCCTCTTGGTTCTATCTATCACGGCTCTGACTTTAAGTTTGATTTAACTCCGGTTGATAACTGGCCGCCCAACTTTAAAAAAATTGTTTCTTTAAGCCAATCCGGCGTTCTTTGTTTGTTGTCCGACTGTTTAAGAAGTGAGCGCCCCGGTTATACTCTGTCGGAAAGCTCCTTAGCCTCTGCTATTAACCGCGAACTGACCCATTGTTCCGGCCGGCTGGTCTTTACCACTATGTCTTCCCAAATTCACCGGATTCAACAGGCCATTGATGTCTCTGCCTCCCACGGCCGCCAAGTCATGTTTATCGGCCGCTCTATGGAAAGGAACACCAAAACCGCCAACAACTTGGGTTTTTTGCGTTTTCCCAAAAAAGCCGTTTTAAATCGGCACAACTTAAAAAGGACTCCTGATCATAAACTCTGCCTCATCGTCGCCGGCAGCCAGGGCCAGGAGTCGTCTTCCTTAACCCGCTATGCTTCGGGCCAACATAAAATGATCAAAGTCAAAGAGACTGACACCGTTATTTACTCCACCGACATCATTCCCGGCAACGAACAGGTTGTTTATCATGTCATTGATCAATTGGCTCAGGCCGGCGCTAACGTGGTTTACGGCGAGATGGCTGACGATCTTCATGTTTCCGGCCATGCTGCTGCCGAAGAACTAAAACTATTAATGCAGCTGGTTAACCCTAAATTTCTTTATCCCATTGGCGGCAGCTTCCGTCACTTGCGTCAATACCAGCGTTTAAGCTTGGAGCAAGGTTTCCAAAAAAACCAAATTATCTTGCCCCATGCCAGTCAGGCGGTTGAGTTTACTTCTGACGGCCGGTTTAAATTTGCTGAAACACTTCAATTAAAACAAATCCGTTTTAACCAAAACCAAGAAAAACCAACTAATAATTATGTCTAAAAGACACTCTACTAAAGGTAAAAGGAAACAAGCCTTCAGGCTCAAGTTGCCTAAAGAAACCATCTATACTTTGGCCTCAACCGGTCTGATCTTAATCGGCGGCCTGATCATGGTTTCTTTATCTCGCCAAAGCCCCTTTTTAGAGCTTATCTATAGCTATATTTATAATCTCTTTGGCTGGGCTATCCTGCTTTTGCCATTTATTTTTTTATCTGCCGGCTTAATGCTGACCCGGCTTAAATGGCGCATTACCAAGCCCAATGTTTTTGTCGGTTCTCTGGTTTTACTGCTTAGCTTCACCGGTTTAACCCGCGCCGGTTTGTTTGGCCGTCAGATCTGGCAAAGCTTAGTTTCTTTAATTTTCTCAGCCGGGGCTTTCCTGGTTTTAATCGCCGGAGTTTTTATCAGCCTGGTTATCATCTTTGAAACCAGCCTCGAAGACATTCTCTTAATGGTTCAAAAAACCTGGACCAAACTTAAAAATATCAAAACCTCTTTAAAATTTAAAACCAAATCTGCCTCTTTTGATCATTCCCGGTCCGGTTTTACTGTTAAAGGTTTGGATACTGATGTTGACTCCAGACCCAGCCTTCAACCTGCCGCCACTCCTAAAAAACCACCGCTTAAAGTTGTTAGTACCGTTCCGGTCATTAGCAACACCCCTGGTGCCCAGCAGGAAATCTGGCATTATCCGCCTTTGTCTTTATTGTCTGATACTCACGGCGGCAAAGCCGATCGGGGTGATGTTAAGCAAAGCGCTGCCATTATTGAAACTACTCTGGAAAGTTTTGGTATTAAAGCCCGGGTGGCAGAAGTTAATAACGGTCCGGCCGTGACTCAATATGCCATTGAAATTGCTTCAGGCACCCGCTTAAGTAAAATTACCAGCTTACAAAACAATCTGGCTTTAGCTTTGGCTGCTCCTCAAGGTCAGATCCGGATCGAAGCTCCGATTCCCGGTCGGTCTTTGGTCGGTTTGGAAATTCCCAACCGGTCTTTGGAAATTGTGCCTTTAAAAAAGATGCTGGAATCCAAACTGCTGAAAAACACCGACTCCCGGTTGGCCGTGGCTTTAGGCCTGGATGTTTCCGGTCAGCCTATAATCACTGACATTGATAGAATGCCTCATGTTCTGATTGCCGGCGCCACCGGTTCTGGTAAATCGGTCTGCATCAACTCCATTATTGCCACCCTTTTATACCGGGCCTCTCCCCAAGAAATTAAGTTTATCCTGGTTGATCCCAAACGGGTCGAGTTGACTGTTTATAACGACATTCCTCATCTATTGACACCGGTTATTGTTGAACCGGAAAAAGTTGTTTCCGCCTTAAGATGGGCGATTTCCGAGATGGAGCAACGCTACAAATTTTTTGCCGAAATCGGCGCCAGAAACATTGCCGGCTACAATGAACTTTCCGGTTTTCAGGCTTTGCCCTACATCATCATCATCATTGATGAGTTGGCAGATATTATTCTTTTTGCCCCATCAGAAGTCGAGGACAGCATTACCCGGTTAGCCCAAATGGCCCGGGCCACTGGCATTCACCTGGTGCTGGCCACCCAAAGACCGTCGGTTGATGTCTTAACCGGCCTGATCAAAGCCAACATCAACTGCCGTATTGCTTTTAATGTTAACTCCATGGTTGACTCCCGGGTCATTATTGATTCTCCCGGAGCTGAAAAACTTCTCGGTCGGGGAGACATGCTCTATATCCCGCCCGAGCAAGCCAAGCCAACCCGCATCCAAGGCACTTTTCTCTCGGACAAAGACACTAAAAACTTAATCGACTTTTTGAAAAAATCCTCCCTAAAAGTCGAATACACTGAAGAAGTTACCAATAAATATCGGGCTCAAGTTCCCGGCCGATTAGGTACCACCGAGGCTGAAGAGATTGACGAGCTTTTCAATGAAGCGGTTCGGATTGTCTGTCAATACGACCGGGCTTCGGCCTCGCTCTTGCAGCGCCGCTTATCCATCGGTTATGCCCGGGCCGCCCGGATTTTAGACCAGCTCGAACGCGCCGGAGTCATTGGCCCGGGCGAGGGCGCCAAACCAAGAGACATTCTTATTTCTAGCCCCGATGCTTTCTTGGCCCAACGCCAACAACCAGAATCATAACCTATGCAGACCAGTGGCCAGCTACTTTTTCATGCCCGGATCAAATCCAAACTAACCTTAACTCAAGCCGAGGCCCTAACCAAAATCCCCAAAGCCACCTTAAAAGCTTTAGAAAAAAATCAGTTTTCTAAACTGCCTTCTTTAACCTATGTTCAGGGATTTATTCAAAACTACGCTAAAGTTTTAAATCTTAACCCCCAAAAAACCTTGGCTGTTTTTAAGCGTGATTACCGCCAGAAGCAATCAAAAAAAATTCTACCCCAGGGTTTAACTCAACCTTTAAACTTGCCTCAGCCGCTTAGCTCCACCACGCGCACAATCATTACCATTGTTATTATTGCTGTCTTACTTTTTTCCTATCTAGGGCTGTCTCTCTATCATCTTTACCAACCGCCTCCACTGACTTTGACTCAGCCGGAAAACGGTCAGGAGCTTAAAAATCCGGTCTTAATCAAAGGTAAAACCGATCGTGATGCCACTTTGACCTTAAACAATAAAACCGTCAATCTTGATCCTGACGGCCAGTTTACTACTGTCTATAACGGCTCGGTTGGCACGGTTGAACTCAAATTTACCGCTACCTCCCGCCGCCAAAAATCTACCAACTTGAGTCGTCATGTTATCATTGTTGAATGAAAATCAAACGCATTTTATTAACCGGCGACGACGGCTATAACTCCATCGGTACCCGCCTTTTAATCCATTTTCTCAAAAATAAATATGAGTTATGTATTGCTGCCACTAAAGTTCAGCAAAGCGGCGTCGGTGGTAAACTCAGTATTAAAGAAGGCGGTAAATGGGGTAAAGTGCAGGTTGACGGCGTTCCCGCCCTTTGGGTTAGCGGCACTCCCGGCGATGCCATGGAGTTGGCCAACAGTTACTTTAAAAAATCTTTTGATTTGGTCCTTTCCGGCATTAACTTAGGCCCTAATATTGTCGGCGATCTGGCTTCCGGCACTTTTACTGCCGCTGTCCGGGCGATTAAGCTTCGGCTGGCCCCCAAAGCCATCGCTTTTTCCTGGATCGCGCCTGGCTCTTTTTGGTACCGCGATCATCAGGGAGACGAAGACTTAGGGATTTATCGCGTCTTTCCCGGTGCAGCCGCTTATAAACTAATTAACCTTGCTATCAAAAATAATTTTTGGGGTAACTATTTACTGAACATTAACTTTCCCGAACAGCCGACCAAGGAAGCAAAATTTACCCGCTTTGCCTATTACTTCGGCGACTTTTTCTGCCCCTTAAAAATTGACAAAGTTAATCAGCAATATTCTTACCCCAAAGGCTTTCAGCCGGAGCTTCAGGGTTTTGTCAACACAGATGCCGATGCTCTAAGAAGTGGTTATATTTCCATTACTCCCTGCAAGCCGGATTTATTAAATGATCAAAGCTTCCAAACCCTTAAAGGCAAAATTCTCAATCTATGATCCGGGCTGTCTTTTTTGATCTTGATGAAACCTTAATTGACAACACATCCTCTCATTTTCAGGCTGACGCCCTGGCTTTTAAAACCTT
>CAYICL010000017.1:9161-14998 GCA_964361885.1 uncultured Pseudomonadales bacterium | reverse complement strand
AATAACGCTTCCCGTTGCGGACACCGTAAGTCCACCGATTGAAGAAGGCGGAGTGGATAAACTGGAGTCAGCCGGCGAGTTTATTCCTCAAGATTAATTTTCCTGCTTGACAAGTTAGTTTAATATTGATAACTTAGAATCCCAGAGCCACAAGCTCTGGTTTTTTAAAGGAAAAAATGAAACAACTAAACAGAGATACTCAAAATAAAATAAAAATAATTGAATGAACCACCCAACCGGGCGGTTTTTTTTAAGGAGGGGCGATGACTAATATTCAACTGTCAATCGAAGGCAGAAAGAAAGCATTAAAATTTAATGATCATTTTGCCAATTTAACCAAAATTAACGAAAGTCTGAACACTGGCGCCCGGGAAAACTATAAAAATTCCGGCTTGACCTATGTAGACGTGCCGGAAATCGTCGGCATTACTGGGGCCTGTGAGAATGTTGACACTTTATTTAAAGTAGGGAATCGCTTAGACATTCCTTTATTTTTTACCCAAACGGGACAGTTATCTTTGGAGCAATCACTGCAATCTTTCCCAGGTGCTTATACGGTGATTCATTCCGGTCGCGACGAGGAAGAAGAAGATGAAAGACATTTGCGCCAATTTCGTTTAACTGAAGAAGAATTTGACTGCACTTTAACGGGCATGGATCGCAAAAATTATGATGAAGAAAAAATGTTCGAAGCGTTATTAAAACACATTCAGAGTGCGATCCAGGCAATGGTTAAAAATGTTTTAAAGGAAAACAAGCAAGTTTTGGCAAAAGTCTATGGTCGTCAAGTCAAAAAATTAGTATATGCCGCAAAAAATAATTTTTTAAGAATTAACTATATAGAAGCAATCAAGTTATTAAATAAAAACGGATTTAAAAAGTTAAAGTTTGGTGATGACTTGAAGGCCAATCATGAACAAACGGTGGTGCGTTTATTAAACCGAGGGAACTCCGAGCAACCGGTGTTTATTACCCGTTATCCTAAAGAAATTAAATTTTTTAATATGAAAGTTTCTAGGCGTGATCCGCAGGTGGTTTTGTCGGCAGATTTAATTTTTCCTTATTCAGGTGAAGCCACGGGTTCAGCAGTCAGAGAGCATGAATTTGATAAGTTAAAGTTGCGTTTGCTAACTTCTACGATGTATAAACTGCATCGGCAAAGAGGCGGCAAACTGGCAGATTTTAGATGGTATTTAGATATTATTAAAAAACAGGGAACTTATCCTCATGCCGGGTACGGTATTGGCAATGAAAGGGTGTTGCAATTTATTTTTGGTGAAGCCGATATTCGAAATGTTTCTTTGTTTTCATTATTGAATCGTCAGTCTCAAGATTGGCATGTTAAGCATTATGGTCAGGCGGCGATTTTTAGCGCCGATAAAAAACAAGTTCTTTTAACCATTGGCAAATTAGCTGATAAAAAGAAACTGCTACAAGATATTGCTAAATTAAATAAAAATTTCACTCTCTATGCGACGCAAAAGACACATCAATTTTTGGCCGAGCACAGAGTGAAAACTGCCCTGGTTCATAAGATTTCTGAAATTGGGCAAAGCCCCAATATTTCTGATTTGTTAAAGCGCCGAGTGTTTGATTTGGTCATTAATATTCCCCGAGGGAAGACGGACGCTTTGACCGACGGCAAACTGATTCGTCGGGCGACTGCCGAGGCAGGGATATCATTGATTACTGATCTTTCAATGGCTAAGGTGGTAATGGAGAACTTATGCAAACATTAAAAGTTAAATTTTTAGGGATAAATTTTAATAACCCGTTAATTTTACCGTCGGGGATTTTACAGGAAATAGCGGCTCATCGACAGGCGGAAAGATACGGTTTGGGCGGAGTGACGGTGAAGTCGTTGACAGTTGAGTCAAGAGAAGGCAATCCAATGCCGCGGGTGATTAAATATGAGTGTGGATTTTTAAACTCAGTCGGGTTAAAAAATCCGGGGATTAAAGCAGGGGTTAAACAATTAACCAAGTTTGTCAAAGATTCCAAGATTCCGGTGATTGCCAGCGTTTTTGCCGTTAAAGTATCGGATTTTGTCCATTTGGCTACTGAAGTAGAAAAAATCCATCCGGCAATGATTGAATTGAATCTTTCTTGCCCTAATACGACCGACGAGTTGGGCCAGCCGTTGGGAATGGGGGTTGAGTCAACGGCAGCCGCGGTCAAAGCCGTTAGGAAAGCTTTAAAAAAAGAGACAAAAGTATTGGCCAAGTTAAGCCCGAATGTTAATAATATCGGCGAAGTCGCCAAAGCCGCGGAAGTTAGCGGCGCCGACGGGATTACGGCCATCAATACGGTTGGCCCGGGGATGGTGATTGATATTAAAACCAAAAGACCAATATTGGGAAACAAAGAGGGCGGTTTGTCCGGTCCGGGGATTCGGCCGATTGCCGTCAGATGCGTTTATGATATTTACAAAGAACTTAAAATACCGATTATTGGCATGGGTGGAGTGGAGACTGCCAAAGACGTAATAGAAATGATGTTAGCCGGAGCCAGCTTGGTCGGAGTTGGTTGTGCTATGTACAGTTATGGTTTTTCCATATATGAAAAAATTAAAACAGGATTGATTACTTACATGAAAGACAATAAAATTAAATCATTAAAAGAGTTAATAGGAGGAGCTCATGGGTAAAGTGGTGGATATTTTAAAAAAGATCGGCGCGGTGATTACCGACGATCATTTTGTTTACACTTCCGGTAAGCACGGGAGTGTGTATATTAATAAAGACGCGCTCTACCCTCATACGGCCGAGACCAGCGAGGTGTGTCGGACAATGGCGGAGATGTTCAAGGATAAAGATATTGATGTGGTGGTGGCGCCGGCAGTGGGAGGGACGATTTTGTCCCAATGGGTAGCTTATCATTTATCCCAACTCAAAAATAAAGAAATCTTGAGCGCTTATACAGAAAAAGACGCCGGCACAACCGCTTCGGCAGCCGAGAGCAATCAGCTATTCCGCCGAGGCTATGATTTAATTGTGAAAGGCAAAAAAGTATTAGTGTTGGAAGATTTGACAACCACCGGCATTTCCGTTAAGCAAGTGGTTGATTGTGTCCGCGCTGCCGGCGGTGAAGTTGTCAGCGTCTGTGTCATGGTCAACCGTGACCCCAAAAACGTCAACGAGGCTTCAGTCGGCGCGCCCTTTGTAGCCGCAGATGTTTTAGAAGCCCAAGCTTTTGACGAAGTCACTTGTCCATGGTGTAAGGCCAATAAACCAATTAACACTACCGTCGGTCACGGCAAGCAATATTTAGAGGAGAAAGGTAAGCAATGAAGTTTCAGGAAAAGTTAGACAAGATTGTGAAGAAGAATGATTCGCTGGTCTGCGTCGGATTGGATCAGGGCGAGTGGGAATTTAACCAAAAAATAATTGACCAGACACATGACTTGGTTTGCGCTTATAAGCCTAACTTTGCTTTTTATGAAGCGTTGGGGGTGAAAGGCTGGGAAAATCTTAAAAAAACAGTTGAGTATTTGCGGGAGAAATATCCGGAAATTGTCACTATTGCTGATGCCAAAAGGGCGGATATCGGCAATACCAATCAAGGTTATGTGACGGCGATTTTTGATGAAATGGGGTTTGATGCGGTCACCGTTAACCCTTATTTTGGCAAAGAAGCGCTGCAGCCGTTTCTGGATCGGGCGGACAAGGGGATCATAATTTTATGTCGGACGAGTAATCCCGGCGCCGGCGAATTTCAGGATGGATTGTGGCAAAAAGTAGCCAAAAATGTGGTGACCAATTGGAATAAAAATAATAATTGCCTGCTGGTGGCGGGAGCGACTTATCCGGAAGAGTTAAAAAAGATCAGGAAGATTGTGGGGGAGATGACTTTATTGGTGCCGGGAATCGGAGCCCAAGGCGGGGATATTGAAAGAACCGTCAAAGCAGGGTTGAATTCTAAAAAGATGGGGATGATAATTAATTCATCCAGGGGAATAATTTTTTCCGATAATCCCCGTCTGGAAACCAAAAAATTAAAAGAAGAAATAAATCAATACCGATGAAATTTCAATTTGCCGGCCAAACTATTGAGGTTGATTCGGCTGAGAGAGGCCAAACAATTAATGTCTTACCTATGCTGCGACATCCGGAGGAGTTTTATGGTGATAGCCGGGTGGATCAAGTGGTGAAGTTTGGCGGAGTGTTTGAGCCGCTGATAGGGAAAAGTGATCAGCAGTTGCCCGCAGAGGGCGTAGTGGTTTTAGAACATCATTATGATGAGGCTAAAAAATTAATGGATCAGGTCAATCAGTTAGCCCAACAGGTGATTAAGGATGCTAAGCTTTATGATGATTTAAGTTTTTGCCAAGAATACTTTAATTTGGCCAAAGCCGGCTATGAAATGTTAAATAAGCATAAGCCGGTGGTGGGGATTCCGGTCAGTTTGGAGCGGGCCGGGTTGGTGACGACCAGGTTGACTTTGGAATTAGGTAAGGACGAAAAGATTGACAATGAAGTCAGAGTGGTGACTAAAAGAACTCATTTAAAAGCAGAACCGGAAACATATTTAACAGTGACAGTGAAATGGCGGGAGAGGGATAAATTAAAAACGATCAATAATCAGGAGGTTTTGCTGTCCGACTTTGTCAATCCGGCTTCCGGCGCTTCCGGCTTAGCTTTTATTTTGGCAGCCAAAGAACTGGGGATCAAGCCAAAAAAAATCAACCATCGCTCGATTAGCCTGACGCGTCAAGGGGTGGGTTTTGTCAGGCGGGAACTGGAGGCATTGGGAATAGCCAGCAGTTTTTATTCAGTCGGCGAGTGCAACGAGCTTAATAATATGTATTATTTAATTGGTACCCGGGCAGTCGGGGATGCCGGCCATTTATTGCGGCATTTTTTACCTAAGTGGTATAAACTGTAACTATGTTAGTATTTAGCGGTTCTTCAAATAGATTTTTGGCCGAAAGAATTGCAGCTAAATTAAGAACGCGGTTAGGGAAGATGGAGTTGTCCAGGTTTCCTAATGATGAGATCAGGGTTTGGGTGACGGAAAAGCAGGTTGGGAAAAAAGCCGTAGTGGTGCAGTCGATCTCCCATCCGACAGACAGCCATTTAATTGAGTTTTGTTTGATTTGCGATGCTTTAAAAAGAAAAGGAGTGAAAGAGATTATCGGGGTAATTCCCTGGTTAGGATATTCAAAGCAGGACAAAGTTTTCCGGCCGGGTGAACCGTTATCGGCAGCGGTGGTAGCTAAAATGCTTGAGGTAACGGCCTTAAAAAAGATAATTACTTATGATTTGCATAATTCTAATATCACCAGATTTTTTAAGACAAAAATTATCAATTTATCCGGTAGAAAGTTGTTTAGGGAATATTTTATAAACAAAGTAGATAAACAGACGGTAGTGGTAGCGCCGGATAAGGGGGCCAGAGAGTCTTCAGCTAGGTTTGCCAGAAATTTGGGAGTGGGGATTGCTTATATTAAAAAAATCAGGGATTTAAGCAGCGGCAAGATTACCATTTTAGGCATCAGCCGCAAAGTCATCGGCAAGAAGGTGTTGATTAAGGATGATTTGATTGTTACCGGCAGCACTTTGCTGGAAGCGGCTAAGTTTTTAACCAAACACGGAGTTAAATCAATTGAAGTGGCGGCAACTCATCATTTGTACTTACCCGGAGTGCAGAAACAAATTGACCAAAGCCCGATTAATAGTCTGTTGGTAACGGATACGGTCCAACCCAGAAACGGACACAAGAAGTTAAAGATAATCAGCGTGGCGAGTAAGATAGCAAAGGAAATTAGGGCTTGACAGTAGATTAATAACAGGATATTTTAACAATATAGGGCTAGAAATACGCCCTATTTTTATTGG
>CAYICL010000017.1:0-9061 GCA_964361885.1 uncultured Pseudomonadales bacterium | reverse complement strand
GGAGTTTTTAAGAAAAGAGTTTTTGCGGGATGCAAAAGTGATTGATGCGGATAGAGGCTATATTTCGGTGTCTTCGTTTAATTTAAGGATGAAACCGGAAGTGTTAAAAGCCGCGGCTGAAGTGATCGCGGATTTTTTCAAAAACGACAAGATCGATACGGTTCATGGTATTCCTCATTCAGGCAATTATCTGGCTACTGCCGTGGCTTTGGTTTTAAAAGGCCAGGTAAGACTGCATAGTTCCAGGAAAGACCAGAATATTCCGACTTCCTGGAAAGACGTCTACCGGGAAGAGGTGCGGTCGTTTACCACCAGCACCGGCGGGATAGACGTGTTTTCAGGCATTAATTTGTCGTTTGTGAAAAAAGGCGACCGGGTGCTACTGTTAGACGATGTTTGTGCTAAAGGTGAGACAGGTTTAAGAATCGTGACCGGATTAAAAAACCGGGGAGTCAACGTCGTGGGGTTTGCGGTTTTATTTGATAAAGTTTTTCAGGGCGGGTTAGAAAAAATTGCTCAATTGGGAATTAAGGTATTTTCTTGCGTTAGGGTGAAAAAATTAGGCGAGCATGACCAGGTAGAGTTGGCGATATGATAGCAGTAATTGATTTAGGCTCACAAACGGCCCATTTAATTAATCGAAGAGTCAGGGAACTGAAAGTCTACAGCCAATTAATGAGCCACAAAACCAAAGCGGAAAACTTAAAGCAGTTAAAGAATTTAGAAGGGGTTATTTTATCCGGCGGGCCGGACTCGGCTTATGAAACCGGTGCAGTAACAATTGACAAAGAAATTTTAAAACTGGGAATCCCGGTGTTAGGTATTTGCTATGGCATGCAGTTAATGGCTAAGCTGTTAGGCGGAAAGGTCAAGGCAGAGAATAGTAAGGAATTTGGCGGAGTCGAGGTGAGATTAAGACGAGGTTTATTGTTTCAGGGTTTGCCAGGTAAGCAGAAGGTTTGGATGAGCCATGGAGATCAGGTGATAGGGCTACCTAAGGGTTTTAAAAATATCGGCAGATCCAGGTTAACGACTCATATTGCCATGGAGGACAAAGCCAAAAAAATCTACGGCTTGCAGTTTCATCCGGAAGTGGAACATACGGACAACGGCATGAAGATTTTAAGAAATTTTGTCAAACTGGTTTGCAGGGCTAAAAACAGTTGGCAGCCGGAGAAGTTGGTAGAGACGGAAGTGGAGAGAATTAGAAAGACAGTGGGAAAAGATAAAGTGATTTGCGGTTTGTCCGGCGGAGTGGATTCGGCCACAGCCGCCAGGATAGTTTATCAGGCAGCGGGTGAACAATTAAAGTGTATTTATGTAGATAATGGCTTGATGAGATTGAACGAAAGCGAGATAGTGGCAAAAGAGTTTAAGCAATGGTTTGGCAAAGCTTTGACGGTAGTAAAAGCGGAGAAGCGGTTTTTAACTGCTTTAAAAGGAGTGGAAGATCCGGAAAAGAAAAGGAAGATAATCGGGAGGCTGTTTATTCAAATATTTGAAATAGAAGCTAAAAAATGGAGAGCCAAGTGGTTGGTGCAAGGCACGATTTATCCGGATGTAATTGAGAGTGGTAAAAACCTGCCTCGCCGGCAGGCAGGGTATGATACTGCCAGAGTAATCAAGACTCATCATAATGTCGGCGGCTTGCCAAAAAAGATGCAGTTAAAACTGATTGAGCCGTTAAGAGAGTTTTACAAAGACGAAGTCAGGCAGGTGGCCAAGCAGCTGAAGTTGCCGGAGACAATGATTTGGCGCCAGCCGTTTCCGGGTCCGGGCTTGGCAGTCAGAATCAGAGGAGAGGTGACTAAAAAAAGATTAGAGCGATTGCGTCAAGCTGAAGCGATTTTACAGCATGAGGTAAGTAAATATTTAAAGCCGGAACAGACTTGGATGACTTTTGCTATTTACATAGCTTTAAAAACCACCGGCGTTAAAGGTGATTACCGGAGTTTTGAGGAAATGATTGCCATCAGGTCGTTGACTTCAAAGGATGCCATGACCGCTGATTGGACGAGACTGCCTTATGAATTGCTGGCTAAAGTATCATCAAGAATTGTCAATGAGGTGGCAGGGATCAACCGGGTAGTTTATGATATTACCACCAAACCGCCGGCAACAATGGAGTGGGAGTAAAATGGTCAAAAAACCGAAAATGATCACCATCATCGGCAATATCGGTTCGGGCAAGACCACTGTGACGCCGCTGATTGCCAAAAAGTTAAAGGCAAAAGTGGTGTTTGCTGATAATTTATTCCAGACAGTTGATCCTTTTCGGGAATTGTATTTGAACGATATTAAACGCTGGGCATTGGCTAATGAGCTATGGTTGACGTTAGAGCGGGTGATCTTGGTGAAAAAATACTTAAAACAGCACAAAAGTCACTTGCTGGTGATTGACTCCGGGTTGTTGATGAGTTGGGCTTATACTCACGGTCATTTTCTGTCAGGAACGATGACGCCGGACGAATGGCAGCTGTATCGCCGGCTGTTTGATAAAATCGCCATCAATTTATTCACCAGCTCTTTGGTGGTAGCTTTGGAATGTTCAGTCCCGACTTTAATTAAACGAATTAAAAAACGCGGCCGGGGCTTTGAGCTTAAATATTACAATGAAACTTATTTGCAGCAGATTGATAAAGGTTTGGAAAAACTTAAAGAGAAATTAAGAAGAAAAAAAATTAAAGTCGTTTCGATCAGCGAAAAGGAAGTGGTGTTAACTAAATCGGGAGAAATTGAAATGACCAGGTCATTAGTCAGAATCACCAAAAATATTTATGAGAGAAGTAGTTAGCGCTATTGTCGACCATAACCGCAACCCGGCCAGAAGAACTAGGCTATTAGCTGAGGGAGAATCTTTAAATAATGTCAACCATAAAGCCTTGATTTTTCTTTTGGGGATTGATGCCTGGTGGCGGGAAACAGTGTTAAGAAAAGGTAGAGATTGGTCGCTAGCTGATTATGGCATCAAAACGCCTCAAGATTTTTTCAGGTCTTTATCTCATCTGCCAGGAGTGGCTGTTGAGGGCATTATGTTCTGTGGCCAAATGGCTTTGGCAGATAGAGGTGGGAATGAGTTAATCCAAAGAGTGATCAGGTATGGTGGCGAGTTTGGCTTTTTTTTAAATCAAGCGAGAGAAAATCCGTTGAACAGTGATCATGCTCGTCCTCATACCAGACGCATGGAGAGACGAGGAGAAAGTATGATGATGAATGTTGAATTTGTCCGCCATGGGCCGGAAAATATTGGAGACTGGCTGCCGGCTTTTTTTATCAGCACAGAAACCCATGATTGCTTTGATCAATTATTGGTTCAAGAGAGAAACAGGCAGGCAGACACCGATTATGACGCTAAAAAAGCACATGGACCGGCTGCAGCAGTCGTGGTGGGAGTTTTTAGTCAAGAGTTAGCTCAAACCTATGAGGTGACGACTGACCGGGTGGATAGAATCATCGGCGCAGTGATGCTGATGAATGCTGTTCATGGTGAGCCGAAGTTGGTTCAAAAAAGATTGACTGCTGCCGGGCAGGCAGCTGATTTTCGCCACGACTCGGTATTGTTAGCCGCTAAATGGAAAGAAGGTGAAGTGAATGCTTATAGTTTAATCTATGATGATATAGTCGTTATTACTATTGAGGGTAAAAAAACAGTTGATTTAGTCAGTGAAGCTGCGCCTCACGGTTTGGATCCGCGGCTAGAAAGTGATTCCGGCGATAAAATTGAGGCCAGGCTTCAAGATAAGCGCACATTGATCGAATTAATGCGGTTTAAAGATGATAATGACCAGCAGGCTTTTGAGCATTGTTTGAATTTTTTTGAGCTGGCAGACATGCTGGACATGATCGGTTCACCACAGGCAAGTTTATTAAGAAAATTGTTAGTGCCTCGATCATGGCGGAGACCATTAGTAGTAATTGATAAGGCCTCAGATAGGGTTGATCAGACCCAAGAATCTGATTTCAAAAGAGCGTGTTGGGAGTTGGATAATATTTTTGCTGTTGCTCGACAATCAAGAGTGGGTCGATCCCCCTATGTCCAGAAACTATTGGCAGAGACAGTGGCGGAGAATCTGCGCGTCCTAAAGTATACTCTTCCGATTTTAATGAAAGGGAATATGCGGGCAATAGACAAAATTTATCTTCACAGGGAACAGAAGCTGGCGGTTAAGGCTTTAGGTGCGGCTGGGATTTCCAAGTCGAAGGCTGAAGCTTTACTAAGAGGCGCATATGCTCAAAGGAATTTAGAAGATTTTCGACAAAGGGTATTAGAGATTATGAGGCGTTTATCAAGAGGAGAAGCAGTCAGTCTGGCTTTTGAGGAAGCGATAACTTATTTAGATACAGAAAAACAGGCTTTAGCGACAGTTTTGGGTCAGAAACCAAATGATGATGGCAGACTAATTCATGTTAAGTCCGGTTTAGTGTGCTATTCATATAAAGAAAGAGCCAAAGTAGTCCAAGCGATTGAAGAGTTTAGACAAGTATTATCTGAACGTTGGGACGTGGATTTGAATCTAGACAAGTCTTGCGATCCAGATCCGTTTTACAGTTTTGATTCTTTGCCGGGCGGGCTAACTCGACCAAAGCTAATTCACCATTTGTGGTAAGATTTTTTCAAATGGACAAGATTTTTAACTTCATCAGAAAAGAAAAGCAAAGGCAGAAAGAACAGCTGCATTTGATTCCGTCGGAGAATTACACTTCCAAGGCGGTGATGAAAGCAGTGGGATCGGTTTTGATGAACAAGTATGCCGAAGGCCAGGCAGGCAAGCGTTATTATCAAGGCAACCAGTATATAGACGAGATTGAGAATCTGGCTAAAGAGCGGGCCAAAAAGTTGTTTAAAGTGCCTTTTGTTAATGTGCAGCCGTATTCCGGTTCACCGGCCAACAGTGCGGTCCAGTTTGCGCTTTTAAATCCGGGAGATACGATCATGGGTTTGGCTTTGGCTTCGGGCGGACATTTGACTCACGGACATCCCAAGATTACTTTTTCAGGCAAGTACTTTAATTCTGTTCAGTACTCGGTGGGTAAAGACGGCTGGCTGAACTATGACGAGATCGCCAAGTTGGCTAAAAAGGTCAAACCAAAACTGATTATCTGCGGTACCACCGCTTATCCGCGGATTTTGGAATGGGAGAAGTTTAGAACGGTGGCTGATACGGTCGGAGCCTGGCTAATGGCTGATATTGCCCATATTGCCGGTTTAGTGGCCGCTGGAGTTCATCCGTCACCAGCTGCTTTTGCAGATGTAATTACCACCACCACCCATAAAACTTTGCGGGGGCCAAGAGGCGCCATGATCATGGTGACGAAAAGAGGTTTAAAGAAAGATCTGGATTTGTCAAACAAGATTGACCGGGCGGTGTTTCCGGGTTTGCAAGGGGGACCGCATATTCACACTTTGGCCGGCATAGCGGTGGCTTTAGCCGAGGCAATGAAACCAGCTTTTAAAACTTATAGCCAGCAGATTGTAAAGAATGCTAAAAAACTAGCTGGTGAGTTTAACCGCAAGGGTTATCAACTGGTGTCCGGGGGCACAGACAATCATTTAATGCTGATTGACCTTCGAAACAAGGGCGTTAATGGAGTGGTGGCGGCCTGGGCTTTGGACTATAGCGGTATTATCTTAAACTATAACAGCGTACCGTTTGACACCAATCCGCCGATGTATCCGTCCGGGATCAGACTGGGCACACCGATTTTAACTACAAGAGGGATGAAGGAAAAAGAGATGGTGAAAGTGGCGGACTGGATCGACAGGGTGATTAATATAGTTAAGCAGGAGAAGATGCCGGTTAATCCGAAAAAACGGGCCAAGTTCACCCAAGAGTTTAGAGCCAGGGCAGCTAAAAACCAAGAGTTGGCTAAGATCAGACAGGCAGTGGCCGGGTGGTGCAAAAAGTATCCGGTGCCGGGTCTATAATTAAACCATGGCAGTTATTATTGACGGCGAACAGTTAGCTTTAAGCCTTGAATTTCAACTAAAGCAGCAAGTTGAGGCTTTAAAAACCAAGGGGATCAGGCCAAAGTTGGCGGTTTTGGTGATGGCTGACGATGCTGCCGGCCAACTTTATTCCCGGTTAAAGCAAGCGGCGGCTCAAAGAGTGGGGATAGAATTGGAAAAGCATGAATTTAGTTTCCAAGAGCTAAAATTAATAATGCAGAAGATTGGTGATTTAAACCGAGATCATCAAGTGCAGGGAATTATGATCCAGCACCCGGGTATAAACTGGGGTAAAAAACACCAGCTTAACAGGCGAAGTTTTGAAATGTGGTGGCGGCAGTTGGCTGAAGTAATTGCCGCGGACAAGGATGTGGACGGCTTGAGGGAAAACTCAAAGTTCATTCCGGCAACTGTCAGGGCAGTGGAGTTAATTTTGTCTATATATAAATCGGTTGGCGATCGCAAAGCAGATTATATAGCGGTGGTGGGTAGCCAAGGGATGATCGGCAGGCAGTTGGTGAGAAGGCTGAAGGCTTTTGGCGTAGATATAGAGACGAAAGACTTAGCGAAAATTACTAAAAAGGCAGATATTTTAATCAGCTGTACCGGCAAACAGAATTTAATCAAAGCTGACATGGTGAAAGTCGGAGCAACAGTGATTGACGTCGGCTGGCCGAAAGGCGATGTTGATTTTGAATCTGTGGTCCAAAAGGCCGGTTTCATTACGCCGGTACCGGGCGGGGTCGGGCCGATTACGGTAGTTTGTTTGCTTGAAAACTTAGTTAACTGCCTGTATACTGGCTCAACAGATGACGACTAAATTAACCGAATACAAGATCAGTTTAAAAGATTTACTGGAAGCCGGTTGCCATTTTGGCCACCAGGCCAGACGGTGGAATCCGAAGATGAAACCGTATATTTTTACCAAGCGTGAAGGAGTGCACATTTTTGACTTAGGGATTACTGCCAAAAAATTGGGAGAAGCGATGGGATTTATAAGAGATTTGGTAGGGGAGCATAAACAGATAGTTCTGGTGGGAACCAAAAGGCAGGCATCGGCCATTATTAAAGAAGAAGCTTTAAAATGCAAAGCGCCATATATTTGTGAGCGGTGGATGGGCGGCATTATTACCAACTGGGAGCAGATTAAAAAGAGTTTGGATCGAATGAAGGAATTGGAAGAGAAAAAGGCTAAGGGTGAGTTTAAGATGTACACTAAAAAAGAGAACTTATTGATTGATAGGGATATTAGCAAGCTGGAGCGGTTTTTGGGAGGTTTGAGGGATTTGACCGAGATTCCGGCAGCCATTTTTGTGGTCGATGTAAAAAAAGAGGTGGCGGCAGTCAGGGAGGCCAGGAATAAAGGCATTACAATAATCGGGATCGTGGATACTAACACTGATCCGGATTTGGTGGACTACATGATTCCGGCTAATGATGATGCGGTCAGTTCGATTAAGATGATTGTGTCCAAGATAGCCGAAGCTTATACGGACGGCAAAAGAGCCAGCAAAAAGGAGGCTCATGAAAAAGATAAGCGCTAAAGACATTAAAACTTTAAGAAAAGAGACAGGAGCCGGCATTATGGAAGTCAAAAAAGCTTTGGAAGAGGCTAAAGGTAAGATGAAGCAGGCCAAAGCAAAATTAAAAAAGCTGGGTTTGGAAAAGGCGGGTAAACGGGCCGGCAAAGAAGCCAAAGAAGGTCGGGTGTACGGCTATATTCACAGCGGCGGCCGGGTCGGAGCCATGGTTAAAGTGATGTGCGAGACAGATTTTGTGGCCAAGTCAGAGGAGTTTGAGAAACTGTGTAAAGAGTTAGCGATGCAGGTGGCCAGCATGGAGCCGAAAACGGAAAAAGAGTTATTGAACCAGACCTATATCAGAGATAAGGACAAAAAAGTGACGGAGCTGGTGGAAGAACTGGCCGGAAAAGTCAAGGAAAAGATCGTGGTGGCAGAGATTGTCAGACTAAAACTTTAATGCTAAACTAATTTTTAGTATGGATGAGAGCTTTTTGAACCCGGGCAGACAGAAGATGGAAGAAGTGGTAAAGCTGGTAAGCGAGGATTTAACCAGTATTCAAACGGGCAGGGCCAAGCCGGCGATGGTGGAAGGAATTAAGCTAGAAGCGTATGAGGGCAGCACGATGGAGATCAGGGAATTGGCCAATATTACGGCTCCGGATCCGAAAACAGTGATGATAAAACCTTGGGATATTAGTTTGGTTGCCAAGATTGCCAAAGCTATCCAGCAGTCGGATTTACAGGTGAATCCGGTGGTGGATAATGAGATCGTCCGGATCAGCGTGCCCAGTTTGACCCAGGAAAGGCGGGAGGAGCTGGTCAAGGTTGTCAAGCAAAGGGTAGAGGCCGGCAAAGCCATGTTAAGGCAAGTCAGGATTGATTTGAAAAAAGATATTGACCACCAGAAAGATCAGGCAGGAGTGTCGGAGGATGATATTCATAAGATGTACGACAGCTTGCAAGAACTAATTGACGAGTTTAATAAAAAATTAGAAGAGCTGGAAGAGAAAAAAGAACAAGAATTAATGGCGATATAAAATTAACCTATAAATGCAGAATGTTTTAAGTTTTGTCATTATCCTGTCGGTTTTGATCCTGGTTCATGAGATTGGCCATTTTTTACTGGCTCGATTGTTTAAGATTAAGATTGAAGAGTTTGGCCTGGGCTATCCACCGAAAATCTTGGGGAAAAAGATCGGAGAGACAATTTACAGCCTTAACTTATTGCCGTTTGGCGGTTTTGTCAGGATGATGGGGGAAGACCCCACTTCGCTCAAAGAGCTACGCGGGGCAGGCTCTGATTACAAACGAGCTTTTTATAAGCAGAAAAAAAGAGTCAGAATCATGGTGTTAATGGCCGGCGTAGTGATGAATTTTTTGTTGGGAATTGTTTTGTTTGCAGCCATTTACACCAAGATCGGAATTCCGGAACAAGTAGACTATTTATTAGTCACAGCCATAACTAAAGATTCGCCGGCAGAGAAGGCAGGGATTAAGGCTGAAGATAAGATTACAGGAATCGAGGGCTGGCAAAAGCCGGAAAGAACAGAGTTGGTGAACAGTTTTGTGGAGTTTATCAACCAGCACCAGG
>CAYICL010000016.1:0-15164 GCA_964361885.1 uncultured Pseudomonadales bacterium | reverse complement strand
CTGTATCTGTAAGAAACAGACTTGAAACAACCGCTGATAAAATTACCGGAACAGGAACTTACTGGTCGGCAGGTCGAGTAAATGCAGCTAATGCAGTTGCACCCTAATATAAAGTAAGATAAAATAATATGCGAATGAAAAACTTAGCAAAGCTTCGATATTTTATACCTGTCAGCACGCTTCTCCTCTTTATTCTTGCCCCTTCTGTTTTTGCTATTGGCAAACCAGATACTGTAGGCAGGCCTGAAACCGTTATCGGTAGACAGCAAGCACAGAACCGTTTGACTGAGGTAAAACTAAAACTCTGTCAAGCTAAAGAAAATGCCATTAAAAAGCGAACAGGGCAGTTAACAAAACTGGCTGCCACTATGCAAGAGAAGTTTGATGCTATTGCCGGGAGGGTCGAGGAATACTATACCTCAAAGGTAGTACCGAGCGGAAAGACAGTCGCCAACTATGATAGCCTGGTCGCAGACATTCAAGCTAAAAAAGGAGCGGTACAAACAGCTTTGACTACAGCCCAAAATAATGCTGGGACTTTTGCCTGTGATGGCAATGACCCAAAAGGACAGTTGTCGCAGTTTAGAGAAGATATGCGGGCGGTCAAATCTGCCTTAAAGGATTACCGGACATCAATAAAGAATTTAATCGTAGCAGTTCATTCAGTTACTGGAACAATTGAAAGAACCAATCCTTCGGTTTCACCAAAACCGACGGGAAGTCAAGGCGAGAATGAATAATCTATGAAAAAACAAAGAAGAAATCAAAAAGGATTAAGTCTAATACTGGCAGTAATTATAGTCGTTGTGGTGGTTATTGTCGTTGCAGTTTTCCTTTCAACTCAAAAAGGAGGCTTGCCGACTGGAACTCAACAGACAAGTCAAAACATACCAGCAATACAAGATGCCGGCGGCCTTAATAGTGCAGCTTCTGAATTAGATAATACTGACCTGAACGCAGTTGACAAAGAATTGAACCAGCTTGATTCAGACGCCTCTACATTCTAAATTCTAAGTAGGAATTTCTTTTGGATAACGTTCTCAAAAGCCATTTATAACCGGAGTTTTCTTTTTGGGGGGTTTCGTTTTCTTTTGGGCAATGATTGTTATTTCCTCGGGTTTTGCTTTTGTTTCCTTTTCTCCCTTTACGGGGGTAATCGTAAGCATCTCTAATATTTTGTCCAATTTGCGGTTAATTACCTCAAACTGCTCGTTGCTTTGTGGTCTTGACTCGTTTCTTCTTTTAAAATCGGGCCTTCTTGGGCTTCTGTCTTGAAACCTTCTTGAATCGGCTCCGCCACCGTTTTTTTCAAAACATTCGCTGCAATAAACGGGTTTACTACCAGTTGGCTCAAAAGGAACTTCACAATCCTTTCCACAATTGCTGCAAACGGCTTTATGCATTTCTCTTCTCCCGCCATGGCCGCCAAAACTTCGCCTTCCGAAATCCCTTCGGCCAAAGTCTCTCCTTGACCCCGATTTGTCGTCTCGATTAAAATTTCCCATGGATACGCATCTTAACACACGATTGGTGTAATAACGAGCACCAATAGCCGACGATGAAAAGAGGGTGTTATTAAGCTGAAACAGCAATACAAGCTAATTTTGTGGCCAAAATAAGTTTGTGTATGAATAAGTTCAGATACATTTGAGACTTTTAGAAGATGAATGAAAACAGGAGTTCCGACCAGATTTAAGTCTTTGTTTTTCGGGGTTTCCGGCTATGATTGGCTGATGAAAACCTTTAACCACTTAACTGCCTTTGATAGAAGCGGGGTCGCCAGGGTAAGACTGGAAGCAATTAACTTTCTTGACAGGTTTGGTTTGGCTGCTACCCTCTCAGCCTTTAAACTCTCCAAAGCCAGTCTTTACCGCTGGAGAAAGGAGTTTAGAGACAGTCGGAAACAGTTGACCAGCTTAATCCCCAAATCCACCCGGCCGGTTAGGATGAGACAAAGGTTGGTTCATCCCAGCATTGTCAATTTCATTAAAGACTTGAGGTTAACCTATGGCAACCTGGGTAAGGATAAATTAAAACCCTTACTGGATGAATACTGCCTTAAGGAAAACATTCCCTCTCTTTCTGCCTCCACCATCGGCCGGGTGATCAGCGACCATCATTGTTTTTACCAGAAAACCGGCAGAATGTACCACAACCCCAATCATAACTTGGTTAAACCTAAAGGCGAGATGAGAAGATTAAGGCAGAAACATGCTCCTAAACCCGGCTCATTCGGCCACATTGAGATGGACAGTTTAGTTAAGTTCGTTGACGGTCTGAAAGTCTATTTAATCACGGCTATAGACGTGAAGTTAAAGTTTTCCTTTGCCTTGCCTTACAGCCAGCTTAACAGCCGGAATGCTTTAGACTGTTTTAAAAAGCTGCGACTGGTTTACCCGTTTACTATCCATACAGTTCAGACAGATAACGGGTTAGAATTCCTAGGTGAGTTTAATGACTACTTAAACAAGAGTAAGCTTACCCATTTGTTTACTTACCCCAGGTGTCCCCGGATTAACGGGGTAGTAGAGAGGTTTAACCGGACTTTAAGGGAAGACTTCCTTAACTTAAATCTTCACCTGGTCAGGGAGCCTAAATTATTCCATGACAAACTGGTTGATTATCTGCTATTCTTTAATACTAAAAGACCGCATCAGACTTTGGGGCAAAGATCGCCCTTAGGTTATGCGTTAGAGGAGGGCTATTTGTCTCAAATGTATTGGACGAGTACACTTCATTGACAAATCTTCAATCTTAATTAATACTTAGTTTACTATGCTGACTTTATCTCAAATTATCTTAGTTATTGTCGTTACCATTCTGTCAATCCTGCTTATCATTTTTTCCGTCTACGTCTTCCGGATCCTGGAAGAGCTTAAAAAGACCTTGGAAAAAACCAATGACATAATGTCTGATTTTAAGCGCATTACCAAATCAGTTGCCGACCCGATCGAACATGCCTCTGAATTTATCTCCGGCCTTAAAAAAGGCGCCAAGCTGGTTGAACTGGCAGGAGAGTTAGTCGAACAAAGAGCTAAAGCAAAAACCAAAAAGTCGACTTAATAACGTGATCGAAACAGACAGCCAACATCCGAAAAAATCTATCAACTTCATTTCCGGCATGGCTTTAGGCACTGCCGTTGCCGCCGGCGCTGCTTTTTTATACAAAACCAAAAAAGGCAAAAAAGTCAGAAAGCTGTTAAAAAATCACTACGCCGAAGCTCAAACATTTATCAACCAACTGGTTAAAGACGTTAAACAGCAAGCCAAAAAATTGGAAAGTACCTTAGAGGCCAATAGCGATGAAATTGAATCTAAATCTAAAACCGTCAAGAAAAAACTCTCCCGTCAATTGGAAAAAACCGCTGCTTCGGCCCGTCACGTCTTTTTCAAATCCGGCAAACCTCTGGTAAAATAAGCCTCGGCCTACAGGGACTGTCCTTGTAGGTAACTTTCCACCTTAGAGGTGGAAACACTGCTATCAGCTTTTAGCCAGAAAAACGCCTGGGTCTTTACTGGTAAATTTATCAATTTCGGTATTAATCATTCCCATATCCGGATTTTTGACATTAATCAACCTCCATAAAGATGTTTTCCATTCAGGATTAATAGAATAATTAGAATTTCTGGATAACACGTCATCGGCGTCTTTCACTAAAACCGACCAAGCCACTCCTTTATATGTTTGACGCACTCTTTCATCACTGTTTTTGGCAGACAACCTTAATAATCCCCGGCTAGTTTGGGCATAAGTCTGCCGAGTCATTGCTTCAAGACACTCACTGCTTATAACTTTCTTAGGAACACTATTACTAAACTGGAAAAGGATTGTTTTTTTCAAATCAGCGCGCCATTCATCAAAGAATTCTCCCCGACTTGCCTCATCGAGATCGTTTGAAGCAAAAGTAAGAAAAAATTTAGCCGTCCAGTTCTGAACTCGTTGAATATCCACCCAGCCATAATGTCTATTAATTATTTCACTAAAATCCAGCGGACTTTTAACTATTTCGATAAACGGCACTAAAGCCTTATTAACTCTATTTAAAAACCCTCCAGCTTGCTGTTCGGGCATAAGCTTAATATACCCTAGAGGTGGAAAAGAAACTAGCTGTTATAATAATAGCTATATGGATTCAAAGAAGATTAGGGAAAGCTATTTAAAGTTTTTTAAAGCCAAAAATCATGCCCTAATTCCTCCCGCTCCTTTAGTGCCGCCTAACGACCCCACCACTTTGTTTACCAGTTCCGGTATGCAGCAACTGGTGCCTTTTCTTAAAGGCGAACCCCACCCTATGGGGAATAGATTAGTTGACTCTCAGCCGTGTTTTCGCTCCGAAGATATTGACGAAGTCGGCGATAACAGTCACACCACTTTTTTTGAAATGCTCGGCAATTGGTCTTTAGGCGATTACTTCAAAAAAGATCAATTAGCCTGGTTTTGGGAGTTTTTAACCAGAAGTTTAAACCTGCCCAAAGACAAACTCTTTGTAACGGTTTTTCAAGGCGGCAGCGGCGTTCCCAGAGACGAAGAATCTTACGCTATCTGGAAAAAACTCGGTCTGCCTGAATCGCACATTTTTTACTATCCGGCCACAAAAAACTGGTGGTCCCGCGCCGGCAGCCCGGATAAAATGCCTCCGGGTGAAATCGGCGGTCCTGACTCTGAAATTTTTTTTGAGTTTGAATCTGTGAAACACGATAAAAAATTTGGTGATAAATGTCACCCCAACTGCGAGTGTGGCCGCTTTTTAGAAATTGGCAACTCGGTTTTTATACAGTATGAAAAGCAAGCCGACGGCTCTTTTAAACCTTTGCCTAAACAAAACGTCGACTTCGGCGGCGGGCTGGAACGCCTGGCGGCCGCTTGCCAAAACACTCCGGACATTTTCCAAATAGATATTTTTAAACCAATTATTAAGAATTTGGAAACCGTTGCCAATAAAAAATACGAGGGTAATAATCAATCGGCGATGCAGGTCATTGCCGACCATCTTCGGGCGGCAGAAGCCATGTTTGCCGCAGGCGTTGAACCCGGCAACAAACAGCAGGGATATGTTTTGCGCCGGTTAATCCGCCGGTCAGCAGTGAAAATGCGTCAACTTAAAGGTAAGCTTGACCCTCAAGATTTTCCCAAAGAATTTGTTGAGGAGGTGGCAAAATTTAAGACCAACTTGGATAAAGGTTTAAAAGAATTTGATAAGCTGACATCTGACCAGATGAATGAATTAACTGCTTTTAATCTGTTACAAACATATGGATTTCCGTTTGAAATCACCGCCGAGCTATTTAAGCAAAAAGGTTACGACTTAGATCGCCGGAAATTTGACAAAATTTTTGCGGCCCATCAAAAACTTTCCCGCACCGCTTCGGCGGGCATGTTTAAGGCCGGCTTGGCCGATCATTCTGAAATCGTGACTAAACTGCATACAGCCACGCATTTACTCCATGCGGCCTTAAGACAAGTTTTAGGCAGTCATGTCCGGCAGGAAGGCTCAAACATTACCAGCGAGAGACTACGGTTTGATTTTTCCCACCCTCAAGTTTTAACGCCAGCCGAGACTATTAAAGTTGAAGCTTTAATTAATCAAAAAATTAGAGAGGATTTGCCGGTAGTAAAAACCATTATGGATAAAAATTCTGCTTTAAAAAGCGGGGCCCTGGCTTTTTTTAAGGAAGCTTATCCGGACAAAGTCTCTGTTTACACCATTGGGGATTTTTCCAAAGAACTTTGTGGTGGTCACAATGTTGTCTCGAAAGGGGAGATTGGCGGTGTTAAGATAATAAAGCAAGAATCAATTGGCGCCGGCAAGCGCAGACTTTATATTGCCTTAGCCCATGGAACTTAAAAACCTGCTCACCAAATTCAAATCTAAAGAGGAAACTCCGGAACATTTTTTTGCTCTTGAGCTTAGCGAAGATTCGGTTAAAAGCGCTGTCTGGACGGTTTTAAATGGTCATACCAAGGTAGTTAAAATCGGTTCGGTTCAAGCTTGGGACGGTCAGGATAAAGACAAACTTTTAACTGCCGCTGATCAATCTATCTCCTCGGCCACAGACAATCTTATCCCTGAACCCACCGGTATCATTTTCGGCTTGCCTGAAACCTGGTTGGACAAAGAAGACATTAATCAGGAAAAAAAATCTCTATTAAAATTTATCTGCCAGGAATTGGACTTAAAACCTTTAGGTTTTGTGGTTACCGACACCGCTGTCATCCAATACTTAAAGATCGAGGAAGGTACTCCTCCCAGCGCTATTTTCATTCAGCTTCATAGCAGCGAAATTAATCTGTCTTTGGTTAAGCTGGGTAAAGTTATTGGTTCCCAAATCGTTGGCCGCAGTGGCGACCTAAGCCAGGATGTTGAAGAGGGTTTATCTAGATTTAAAGACATTGATACTTTACCGGCCCGGATGCTTCTTTATGATGACAAATCTGATTTTGAAGAAGATAAACAACAATTAATTTCCTATGACTGGGAAGAAAAACTCCCCTTTATTCATTTTCCCAAAGTCGAAGCCTTACCCCAAGAGGCTTCGATTAAAGCCGTGGCTTTGGCCGGCGGCAGTGAAGTGGCTAAATCCTTAGGTTTTGAGATCAAACCTCAACCCAAACCAGAAACTCCTGAAACCACCGCTGCCGCTCTGGGTTTTGTTACCGGTCAGGACATTAGTGATACCTTAACTGCTCGTCCGGAACCGGAAATCCCTTCTCAGCCTGAGCCAGAAACCCCTCAGCCTTTGGCTTCAACTCCACCGCCAACCTCAACCTTTATTTCTAATCTAATTCAATCAATTCAACCAGTAGCCAATCAGGTTAAAAACCAATTTCAAATCGGCTTGAAAAAACTTAAAGCTGTCAAGAAAACTCCCCGCTTGATTACTTTAATTGGCTTGGGGTTTTTTCTTATCTTTATCGCTGTTTTTAGCGCTTATTGGTATCTACCCAAAGCCAGTGTTACCATTCTGGTTGAACCACAAACGATAGACGAGAATTTAACCTTAACCATAAATCCAAAAGCGACTACTTTAGATCCGGAAAAGGGGATTCTTCCCGGCGAAACCGTCTCCGTCTCTGTTGAAGGCAATAAATCTGTTCCTACCACTGGTAAAAACTTGGTTGGGGATCCGGCCCAGGGCGACATCACTATTTACAACAAAACTGCTCAAACCAAAACCTTTGCTAAGGGCGCGGTTCTTATCGGCCCGGACAACCTTGCCTTTATTCTGGATCAAGAGACTACCGTTGCTTCTCGTTCTGCCTCTGAAGACAGCGACGGCATCATTACTATTACCCCTGGAAAAGCCGACGCCAAGCTGACTGCCAAAAGTATTGGCCCCGAAGGTAATCTGTCAGCCGGAACCAAGCTAACCTTTAAACAATATACGGAAGATGATTGTTATGCTAAAACTTCTTCTGGTTTGGCCGGCGGCACTGCCAGGGAAGTCAAAGCAGTTTCCCAAGAAGACCAGGCCGGTTTACTCAATAGCCTTACCGCTGAATTAAAAACCAAGGCCGAACAAACCCTGCAAACTCAACTAGGAGAAGGTAAATCTATCGTTGATATCGACAAAAAAGACCAAGCCATCTCTAAAACTTTTAATCATGATATTGGTGAAGAAACCGACACCTTAACCTTAACCGCCAAGCTTGAATATGCTGCTCTGGCTTACCGCCAAAACGACCTCGACCTCTTGTTAACGGCAGCTATTAAAGGAAAAGTTCCTGATAACTTTATGATCAGCTCTTCTTCGGAAACCGACATTCAGTCCGCTAAATTGCAAACTAACGGTACTGCCACGATAGATATTGCTTTTAAAGCCAAATTGGTACCTAAATTTGACTTTGATGACATCAAGAAAAACCTCAAAGGCCGCTATCCCGACGTCGTTCAAAGTTATTTAACCACCCTACCGAGCTTTATCAAAGCCGATATCACCATTACTCCCAACCTTCCTAAACAATTAAAGACTTTTCCCCGCCTGGCCAAAAATATTTTTATTGAAATTAAAACCGCCAATTAAATGACTTATCTTTATCTTAAAGCTTCACCTCCAGACCCACAGTTGGTTAAACGTCAATTAGCCTGGTTTAACTTCACCTCCCGTTTTAAAAGACTATTTCCCACTATTATGATCACTGTTGGTGCTTCTCTTTTAATCTCTGTCGGTTATCCTATCCTTCAATTTGAACTTACTGCCCGCACTACCCAAAGGTCACGCATTATTTCTCCGGTGCCTCAATCTGCCACTGCTGAGGCCAAAGGCCTTCTTAGCCCGGTTGACCCCCGCAACCCGCAGGTTTTGGCCAATCCGTCTCAAGTTACCAGCACCACCGTTGATTACAAGAAAGTTTCTAACTGGTTTAAGTTTAGTCAGCCTCAATCTTTTTTAAGCCCGACCAACACCACCCACTACACTTTATCTATTCCTAAATTAAGAATCAAAGAAGCGACCGTAATTATCGGCAGCGACGATCTGTTTGCCAGCCTGATTCAATACGGTGGTACGGCCAATCCCGGCGAACTCGGCAATCCGGTTATCTTTGGTCATTCCATCCTGCCTCAGTTTTATAACCCGCAAAACTACCGCTCCATTTTTTCCCTCATTCCTACCCTTAAACCCGGAGACGAAATCTTGGTTAATTTCGATGGCATTGAATATAAATACATTGTCTATGACTACTTTGAAGTTACTCCTGAAGAAATCGACATCTTAGAACAGCGCTATAACCAAAAAGATCTAACCCTGGTTACCTGTGTTCCTCCTGGTACTTACTGGCGCCGGGGGATTATTAAAGCCCGCTTATCAGAACTATGAACTATTTAGGCATAGACTTTGGCCTATCCCACCTGGGTCTATCCATAGCTCAAAGTCCATTAGCAGAACCTTTAGCCGAAAAAACCTATCAAACTCTCGATCAAGCCGCCAGCTATATTCTTCGTTTATGCCAAGATCATCAAATTGAAGCCCTGGTTCTTGGCTTGCCAGAAGGCAAACTGGCCCCCAGAGTTCGCGAACTCGGTTTTATGCTCAGTCGGTTGGCCAATTTACCGGTCTATTATCAGGACGAAACTCTTTCCACTGCTGAAGCCAAACAAAAACTATTAGCCGCTCACGCCCCTCAAAAAAAGCGCCGGGCTGACCACAGCGCCAGCGCCGCCTTGATTTTGCAGGATTATCTTGATAGCATAAATATATAAGGAGGCTGTTTATGTTTAAAAATGTCATTGCTCCGGTTCAAGCTTGGCTTATGTCTCGCGGCCAGTGTGTTGGTTGTGGTATGCCTTTAAAAAAAGCCAAACACATTAAGTTAAAAGACGACACGGAAAAAGTCACTTGTAAATGTGGCCGGATTTTTATCCACGAACCAAATACCAAAAAATATCGCCGGGCTTTGTTTGAAGAAGTTTAAGTCATGTTTAAAAAACCATTTATTGGCCTGTTATTTTTATTAGGCTTAAGCTTTGGTTTATTTCTTTTTTATCGCTGGGCGGCCAGTCCGGTCGATCTTAAAAAAACTCAACCTCAAATTTTTGTTGTTCCTCAGGGTCAATCAGCGACTACCATTGCTAAACGCCTAAAAACCGAAGGTTTTATTAAAAGCAGGACGGTTTTCAAACTTTTGGTAGACAGAAAAGACTTAACTACCAAACTTCAAGCCGGCGATTTCCGTCTTTCACCCTCAATGAATTTAAACACTATCATTGACTCTTTAACTCACGGCAGCCTGGACTACTGGATTACTTTCCCCGAAGGTCTAAGGGCCGAGGAATATGCCGAGAAGTTAGTTGAAAAATCAGCGATTAATCCACAGGAATTTATCCTGGCTGCCAAACCTTACGAAGGCCAACTTTTTCCTGATACTTATTTGATTCCTCAAACTGCTTCGGCCCAGGACATTGTCACACTTTTGACCGATACTTTTAAAGCCAAAAGCCCGACTCAAGATAAAAACCTAATCATCTTAGCTTCTTTGATCGAACGCGAAGCCAAACACGCTCAAGACCGCCCCTTAGTCAGCAGCGTTTTGCATAACCGCTTAAAAATCAACATGGCCTTACAGATCGATGCCACCGTTCAATATATCTTAGGTCAGACTGATCAGTGGTGGAAAAGGAACTTATCTAAAGAAGATTTACAAATCTCCTCGCCCTACAATACCTATCTTCATCCCGGCCTCCCTCCCAATCCCATCGCCAACCCTGGTTTAGATTCTCTTCAAGCAGCCCTTAATCCGGCTAAAACCGACTACCTCTATTATGTCTCTGATTCGTCCGGATACAACCACTATGCCGCTGACCTGGATGGCCATAACGCTAATGTAAAAGAGTTCTTGGGAAAATAATTTCCCTCTTGACAAGCCTTATCTATCTGCTATATTACCCCTATATATAGCCTGTTAGTTTCAGGCTAGATTTAATTCGTCAATTTCCAAAGGAAGTCCAGTGATTATTCTTTGTCTTTTTAACATTGACAATTAGGCCCTTAAATAGAAAACGGGTTATTCACGCCCGTTTTTTGTGTTTTTATTAGTCATGTCCAACCAATCCTCAACCAACCGACTTTACTGGCAAACCGAACCAAAAAATCTACCCGAACTGAATCTTCTTGATGTCCAAAGAGATTCTTATCAATGGTTTTTAACTACCGGCATTAGAGAAGCTTTGCAAAGCATCTCTCCTATTAGTGATTTTACCGGCAAAAACTGGCAACTGGAATTTGGCGACCATTCTGTTGGTGAATCTAAATACTCTCCCTTAGAGGCGGCTCAAAAAGGCTTAACTTATGAAGTTCCTTTAAGGGTTAAAGCCAAACTCACCAACCTGCAAACCAATGAAGTCACCAAGCAGGAAGTCTTCATGGGCGATATTCCCCAAATGACTTCTATCGGCACTTTTATTATTAACGGTATTGAACGAGCCGTGGTCAATCAATTGGTGAGATCACCGGGTGTCTTTTTCTCTGGTTTAGTTGACATGTCCACCGGCAGGACTCTTTATCAGGCAGAACTGCGTCCCTTGCGCGGCTCTTGGTTAGAGATTAACGTCTCCCGCTATAACACTTTGTCTGTTAAGATCGATCGTCACCGCAAACTGCCGGCCACCACTTTATTAAGAGCCATTCAACCTTATGAGGATGAAGCTTTAATTAAACTCTTTGCCTTGGTTGATACTGATCAAAAACATCCCTATATCTTAACCACTCTGGAAAAAGATTCTGCCAAAACCCACGAAGAAGCCTTAATCGAAATCTATCAAAAAATGCGCCCCGGCGAACCGGCTATCTTGGAAAATGCTAAAGAACTGCTTCATCGGATGTTTTTTGACTCTCGTCGCTATGATCTTGGTGACGTTGGCCGCTACAAACTTAACCGCCGTTTAGGCCTAAACATTAATATTAATACCACAGTCTTGACCCCCGAAGACATTGTGGCCGCTATCAGATACTTAATTGGTTTACAAACCGGTCAAGGCAAAGTTGATGATATTGACAGCTTGTCTAATCGTCGGGTCCGTCGGGTCGGCGAACTGGTTGCTTCCACCGCTTTCCGCTTAGGATTATTGCGCCTGGAACGTTCTATCAGGGAAAAAATGAGCTTGGCTAAAGCCGATGTCGAAATTACTCCTAGTACTTTAGTTAACCCTCGGCCGGTCATTGCCTCTATTTCTGATTTTTTCCGGCGCAACCGCTTATCCACGATCTTGGATCAAACCAATCCCTTGTCCGAGCTGGACAACCTGCGCCGCCTCTCTGTTATGGGTCCGGGCGGTGTTACCCGCGAAAGAGCTTCCTTTTCCATGCGCGACATCAATGCCAGCCAATACGGCCGTATCTGCCCGGTCCGATCCCCGGAAGGCCCTAATATTGGTCTAGTCACTTATTTGGCTCTGTATGCTCGGGTCAATCAATTTGGTTTCTTGGAAACTCCCTACCGTAAAGTGGTCAAAGAGACCAAGTCTGGCAAAGCCAAGATGCGGGTCACTGATGAAATTGTCTACATGGCTTCGGATGAAGAAGAAAACCACTACATAACTCATACCGGCATTAATATTGATAAAAAAGGCTTTATTCTTGACAGTTGGGTGCCGGCTCGCTACCAGACAGAGTTTATTGAAGTTTCCGTTAACGAAATAGAATATATTGACATCATCCCTCGTCAAGTAGTCGGCAGCTCTGCCTCTTTAATTCCCTTCATTGCCCATGATGAAGCCAATCGGGCTCTGATGGGTACCCACATGCAATGTCAGGCCGTACCCTTGGTTAAACCCACCGCCCCGATTGTAGGTACTGGCATGGAGCCGGTGGTGGCTAAAGCTATGCAACGGATTGTTGAGGCTAAAGTTGCCGGTAAAGTCACTTATGTTGACTCTCAAAAAATTATTGTCAAAACCGCCCCCAAAGACGTTAAAAAACTAAAAGCCGTAAAAGCTGAACTACTTGACAACATTACTCTTGAGGGTAACGACCTTCACTACCAAGTCATCAAGTTTTATCGCACTACTCAATCAACTTGCTATTCTCAACGACCATTAGTTGCCATCGGTGACTCTGTCGCTGCCGGTCAAATCATTATTGATGGTCCGGCCTGTGATCATGGTGAGTTGGCTCTGGGTCAAAACTTGAAAATTGCCTACATGAGTTATGAAGGTTTAGGTTACGAAGACGCTGTTATCATCTCTGACCGCTTAGTCAGTCAAGATATTTTAACTTCTGTCATGATTAATGAATACGAAGCCAAAATCATGGATACTAAGTTGGGTCCGGAAGAACTGACCCGCGATATCCCCAATGTTGGCGAAACCGAACTTTCTAACTTGGGCGAAGATGGCATTGTGGTTATCGGTAGCCAAGTAGAGCCTAACGATATCTTAGTCGGTAAAATTGCCCCCAAAGGCGAGACCGAGTTAACCGCCGAAGAAAGGTTGCTGCGAGCCATTTTTGGTGAAAAAGCCAGAGAAGTTCGTGACACCTCTTTGCGTGTACCTCACGGAGAAGGTGGTACGGTTATTGAAGTTAAAATCTTTGATCGCGATAAAGGTGACGAACTTGATCCGGGCGTGATCAAAAAAGTCGTTATTCAGGTAGCCCAGATAAGAAAGATCGTCGTCGGTGACAAACTGGCCGGCCGCCATGGCAATAAAGGCGTTATTTCTAAAATTGTGCCAGAAGCCGACATGCCCTACTTTGACGATGGTACCCCGATCGACATCATTATCTCACCTTTATCGGTTTTGGCCCGGATGAACCTCGGCCAGCTTTTGGAGGCCCAGTTGGGTTGGGCCGCTCAAACCTTAAATCATCAGGTTGCTTTGCCGGTTTTTGAAAAAACAGAAGACACTCTGGTTGAAAAAGAACTGGTTAAAGCCGGCCTGCCAATTGACGGTAAAGTCAGGCTTTTCGATGGCCGCACAGGAGAAGCTTTTGAACAAAAAACCGCTGTTGGTGTAGCCTATATCTTAAAACTTATCCACATGGTTGAGGATAAAACTCATGCCCGTTCAACCGGTCCTTATTCTTTAGTCACTCAGCAGCCTTTGGGTGGTAAAGCTCAAATGGGCGGACAGCGTTTGGGTGAAATGGAAGTTTGGGCTCTGGAAGCTCACCGGGCCGCCTATACTCTTCAGGAAATGCTGACTATTAAATCCGACGATGTTGTTGGCCGGGCCAAAGCTTTTGAAGCCATTGTTAAAAGCCTCGACATTCCCGAAGCCACCGTGCCTGAATCCTTCCGGGTTTTAGTCAAAGAACTTAACAGTTTATGCTTAAATATTATCCCTGGTGGTTCAATTAGCGATGACTTAAAGGATGAAGACTTGGATGTAAAGGAAAAAGAAGATGAATAAACTCACCGACTTTCTCACCCTTCAGATCAAACTAGCCTCACCTGAGGTGATTAAATCCTGGTCTCACGGAGAAGTCTTAAAACCGGAAACCATTAACTACCGGACCTTAAAACCGGAAAAAGACGGTTTATTTTGTGAACGTATTTTTGGCCCCACCAAAGATTGGGAGTGTTATTGCGGTAAATATAAGCGTATCCGCTACCGCGGCATTATCTGTGATAAATGCGGTGTTGAAGTTACTCAAAGCCGGGTCCGCCGCGAACGTATGGGCCATATTAATCTGGCTTGCCCGGTTGCCCACATCTGGTTTTTTAAAGGCAGCCCGTCTCATCTGTCGCTCTTGCTGGGCATTTCTCCCCGGAATTTATCCGGCATTATCTATTTTGCCAAATACTTAGTTGTCGAAGTTGACAATCAGGCAAAAAAAACCCTTTATCACGATCTTGATAAACAAATCAATTTAAAAGTCAAAGACCTTGAGGAAGCCAATAAAAAAGATGTTGCTGCTCTTAAAAAAGAAGGTCAAGAAGCCATTGCCTCTATAAAAACCAAGATAAAAGCCAAAGAACAAGTTGAGTTGGCTATTGACGAATCCGAACTCAAAACCAAACGTGCCATTGCTTCCTCAAGAGAGTCATTGGTATCGGAAAAAGAAACCGTCAAAGAAATCTTTGCCGCGGTTAAAGACCTGGTTAAAAGAACCAAACCATTAACTGTTTTATCTGAAGAAGAATATTTAAAACTGGTTGATTACAACGCCTCTGATTTTATGACTGTTGGCATGGGCGCCGAAGCCCTTTTGGCCATGATTAAAAAACTTGATCTGGATAAACTGATTGTCCAATTCCGCCAAGAAGTTCAAACCTACTCCGGTCAACGCCAAATAAAAGCCATTAAATGTTTGCGTATTATTGAGGGTTTTAAAAACGTCGGCATTGATCCTACCTGGATGGTTATCTCCACCTTGCCGGTTTTGCCACCCGATTTACGGCCCATGGTTCAGCTTTCCGGTGGTCATTTTGCTTCCTCGGATATAAACGATCTTTATCGTCGGGTCATTAACAGAAACAATCGTTTAAAACACCTAATTAATTTAGGCGCTCCGGAAATCATCTTAAGAAACGAAAAACGCATGCTTCAGGAAGCCGTTGATACTTTAATTGATACTTCCCAGGCAAGAGCTGTCCGCCGTCGCGGCTCCAAAGAGTTAAGATCTTTAGCCGACATGCTTCGGGGTAAACAAGGCCGTTTCCGCCAAAACCTTCTGGGGAAACGGGTTGACTATTCCGGCCGCTCGGTCATTGTCGTCGGCCCTGAGCT
>CAYICL010000015.1:0-15482 GCA_964361885.1 uncultured Pseudomonadales bacterium | reverse complement strand
CCGGGACATTCATGATAATAAACCACCTTTGCTTTATCTGTTGGCTGGCGTGGCTGGCAAGGTGTTTTATTTCCGGCTGATATTGATGGTCTGGTTTGGGGCAGCGGTGGCAGTGTTTTACAAACTGATGCAAGTGCTCTTTCCCAAAAAAAAGGCGGCTTGGCAGTTATCGACTTTAGCCATGATTGGATTGACTACAATCTTTGAAGGCAATGTGGCTAACGCGGAGATATTTATTGTTTTACCGGTGATTCTGGGAATGCTATTAGCATTCCAGAAAGCACGAAATTCGAAGCACGAAATTCGAAATGAAATGTGGAGTTGGTTTGGGATAGGTTTGATTTTTAACCTGGGCTTTATGCTGAAAGTGCCGGCAGGACTTGATTTTGGGGCATTAATGATTTGGTTAATTTTTTTCTCCAAGTTTGATAAAAAGGCCTGGTTAATGATCGTGGGGTTTTTACTGCCGACGGCTTTAAGTTTAGTTTATTTTTACTTTAAAGGCGGATTTGAGCCGTACTGGCGGTCGGCTTTGATGCAAAATTTTGGCTACCTGGCTTCCTGGAAGACTGGTGAACATTCATTGATTATAAGGACTGGATTATTGATCTTAACTTTAGGAGTATTTTGGCTAACAGCAAAAAAGTATCAGTTATCCCAAGGGGCCAGATTAATGGTAGTTTGGTTTTTACTGGCCTTATTTGGGGCTTTGTTGTCAGAGCGGCCTTATCCGCACTACTTAATTCAGCCGGCAGTACCGCTCGCAATATTATTCAGTTACTTTTTATTCGGCAAAAGGAAGTTATTAAAAATGATCATCTTAATCGTGGCGGCGGGAACCGGTTGGTTTTATTATCAATTCAGGTTTTGGCAGTATCCGGTGGTGGCCTATTATCAAAACTTTACCGAGATGGTTTTAGGTAAAAAAAGCCAAGAAGAGTATAGAAATTATTTTGACCCCCGGGTAGATCAAAACTATAAAGTGGCTAAATATCTACGAGCGAAAACCTTAACCAAAGACAGAATCTTTGTTTGGGGAGACGAACCGGCTATTTATGCTTTAGCCAACCGTTTGCCGGTCGGTAGATACACGGTGGCTTATCATGTGATTGATTTTAACGGGTTTGAAGAAACCATGAAGGCCTTTGATGCTTACCGGCCCAAGGTAGTAGTAGTAGTGGAGTATGAAAAACGGGAGTTCCCGGAGCTACAGACCAGACTGGCAACTGATTATGTGTTAATTGACAAGCTGGGGCAAGCTTTGATTTATAGACGGGTATTATGAAAATAATCCAGCCAAGGCTGTTGGGAAACTCCAAAGTTAGTTTAAGCCAGGTAAAGAGTCAAATTGACAACCTGGCAGAAGATCCGGTAATGAAATTAATCCTAAGAGTGGGTTTAATCGGCTTGGGTTTGAGTTTAATGCTTTTAGCCATTACCTGGAAATGGCTGCCACCCGAGGTACCATTGGTGTACAGCCGGCCCTACGGAGAAAGCCAGTTAATATCAGCTTGGGGGTTATGGCTGATACCGCTGATTGGTTTAATAATAGAGATGGTAGCAATTAGATTTAGCGGTGAAGTAGTAGCGGAAGATAAGTTATTGGCTCGGCTGGTAACGGGCATGGCCAGTTTAGTGACGGTGATGGCGTTGATTGGCTTGATTAAGGTAATTTGGTTGGTGATTTAATATGAGCCTAGTTCAATTGATTAAACCAACAGCAGCGGCTTTGATTTTGTCCGGGTTAATGACGCCGGTGGTGATATGGATTTATAAAAAAATGAACTGGCTGGATGATCCAACCAAACAAACCCATCCTAAGGTAGTACATCAGTATCCGGTGCCCAGGGGCGGCGGAGTGGCAATTTTTTTAAGCATTTTGATTGCCAGTTTAATCTGGCTGCCGATTGATAAACATTTACTGGGAATTTTGGCCGGGGCTTTAATATTAACTCTTGTGGGAATGATAGATGATATTAAGAATATAAATCCGTACTGGCGGCTGGGGTTGGGGTTTTTGGCAGCCGGTCTGGTAGTGGGAGTGGGAATTGGTGTCCCTTATATCAGTAATCCGTTTAAGGCCGGAGCGGTGATTTCGTTATCTCAACCCCAAATTCCGTTTTTCTTTTTAGGCAAGCTAAGAACTATCTGGATTTGGGCAGACATCATGGCGCTGATTTGGATCGTGGGAGCGATGAACTTTGTTAACTGGGCAAAAGGGTTAGACGGGCAGTTGCCGGGAATTGTAGTGGTGGCGGCCACAGTGATTGGGGTTTTAAGCTTAAGATTTGTGGATGATGTGACTCAATGGCCGGTGATTGTTTTAGCTTTTATCCTGGCCGGAGCTTATTTAGGGTTTTTACCCTGGAATTTTTATCCGCAAAAGATTATGCCGGGCTATGGGGGCGGCAGTTTAGCCGGGTATTTTTTGGCAGTGCTGGCAATCTTATCCGGAGCCAAGGTGGCGACAGCGATTTTGGTGTTAGGCGTTCCAATGATAGACGCGCTTTACAGCATAATGAGAAGATTATTAAGAGGCAGGTCGCCGGTTTGGGGAGACCGGGGGCATTTACACCATAAATTGATGGATTTGGGCTGGGGCAAAAGACGAATTGCCGTATTTTACTGGTTAATATCGGCGATTCTTGGACTGATAGCATTGCAATTGAATAGCCAAGAGAAACTCTATACAATCGTGGTACTTGGTGTAATAATTGGCGGAGTTTTAATATGGTTAAATACAGCTACCTACTTTTTAAAGAGGCCAGACCGCGACAGTGGCTAAAAAACCTGAGTTTATTTACTGGTTTAGTGTTTTCCGGTTGGTTGTTTATTCCGGAAAAGTTTTGGACAGTGGTCGGAGCCTGGGTAATTTTTTCAATCCTGACCAGTTCGATTTATATCTTTAATGACATTGTTGATCTGGAATCGGACAGAAAACATCCTTTCAAAAAAAATCGGCCGCTGGCTTCCGAAGAGCTGCCGGTACCACTGGCTTTGTTTGTGAGTATTAGTGGGCTTTTGATTAGTCTCTACTTGGGCTGGAGTTTGTCGTTCTTTTTATTTCTGACCTTAGTGGCTTACTTAATTTTACAAATTGTTTATACCTGTTGGTTGAAAAATACACCGATTATGGATGTAATGGTAATTGCTTTGGGATTTATTATCCGGGTTTACAGCGGAGCTTTTATTATTGGGGCTCACATTAATGTCTGGCTGTTATTATGCATTATTTCCTTTGCTTTGTTTTTAGCTGTTGGCAAGAGAAGAAGCGAACTAACTTTAATTCAGGGGAAAATCGAGACAAGAAAGGTGTTAGGAAGATACCCGGAAAAGCTGCTGGATTTGTATACGGCCATGTTTGCCAATACTACCTGGCTGACTTATGCTTTGTTTACTTTTATGTTTCCGGTGTTTAGTTTTAAGGGCAAGGCGCTGACGCTTTTATCGTATTTACCCCGGACTTTCAGGTCAGAAAAATGGCTGATGTTGACAATTCCGATAGTGATTTACGGGGTGATGCGCTACTTGCAACTGATTTATGAGAAAAATCAGGGAGAGTCGCCAGAAAAGATATTAACGGCTGACAAGCCAATGCTAATAACCGTCAGTCTTTGGATGTTAATGGTGGTAGGAATTTTGTACGGATTAGGCTAAATCTGGTTTAATTGCCGAGCTACCAATATCTTTAAAAACTGACTCCCAGAATATTACCCTCTCTTCAGTTACATCTCTCTGCTTCTCTACTGCTTTAATCTCATTATTATTTCTTAGGAAAACCACGCTTTTTTCCCTCTTGGCCCCTTTAAATATGGAAACTCTAATAAAAGACTGGGATTGATCAAATAACATGTCTGCAAAGGCTTTAAATGAAAAGAAGTCTTGCCAATGTTCATAAATAGCTTCGTTGCTGGGTCCAGAAAATATCTCTATTCTTCTTTCTTGCCCCAGAACAGTAGTGTTAAAACTAAGGGCTCGACAGTTGTCTTTTAAATTTTTATGTATCTTTGGCAAAATCTTTCGCGCTAAAGAAAAAGAATTATCGTATGGCTCACCTTGAATGTCTAGCCACGCCAGTGCTTGACAATATAGGACTCTTTTTCTGCCTGGCAAAAAGGGGTCTTGATACTTTCTTTCGTTAAGCGGCGGCAGGTTTCTTTCTTCAGGTGGAAGTATTTCTCCCCATGTCATATAACTTTCTTAAAGTGGGGCAGAATAATTGATAATTCTTACTCAAACTTTTCAGCGTATTTACCGGAGATCCAGCCTTTTTTGCCGGTTTCATATTCTATCTGATACCAACCGGATTGCTCGCTAAGCAGAGGAAATTGCTGGCCGTGGTCAACTTTGGTTAAAATGGTCTCATCACCCTTAGCCGTGCTGGGTTCACTTCTAACATTAACCCAACCAACATCAGGCGAGTCGATTTGAACATAAGGTCTGGCAAGATTAGCGGTCGGGCTGGACTTGGGAGACGCCTTAATAGAGGGTGATGGCGAGGTTTTAGTAGTCGGGCTGGCCTGAGGTGAAGCTTTAGGTGACGCAGAAGGAGTGGCTTCTGATTCTCCGGAAGACGCGGTGTCGGTGGCAATTCTGGCTAATTGAATTGAAGCAATCAGCTTGTTGCCTTTAACGGTTTTGGCTTTAATGGATTTTTCCTGATAGCCGGGGGAATTAACCACCAAGATATGTTCACCTTCGGAAATGTTGTCAATGGATAAGGGAGCAAAACCACGGGGTTCGCCGTCAAGATTAACCACGGCACCATCAGGGGTGGTAACAATAGAGATAGAGGCGGCTTTTTTATCAGCCAGAGGCTCGAAAGATAAGATTTCGCCGCTGGACAACTCCTGGGTTAAACCCAGCTCGCGGTTAACGACAGTGAGGATTCCGGGGCTTAAATTCACCCGGCCTTCCCAGGGAGTTAAGGCTTGACCGGAGGATTCAGGCACGATTTTTAAAACATATTCGCCGCTCTTGAGTTTTTCGTTATAGTAAGGAGTTTGGCCTAAATGCTCACCATCCAGAAAGATAGTGGCCTTAGGAGTGGTGGTAACATTTAAGGCGGCTTTTTTGCGGCTAGGAAAAATAGTGCAGCCGGAAAGCAAGAGAACGGTGGTGAGTAATATGGCTAGGGGTAAAAAACGTTTCATCTGAAGAAATTCTAGCAAAATTAGGCAAGTTTGGCAAGGCTAAAGCAAAAAGGTGATAGAATATAGAGACGGCCTGGTGTCCGAGCAGTCAGGATGCGGTCTGCAAAACCGCCCACGCGGGTGCGAGTCCCGCCCAGGCCTCCCATTCGACTCTCTCGACTACGCTCGAAACATGTTCGCTCAGGGAAACCTTGGTTTCCTTGACATTATAGGTTATTGTGGTAAAATATGTTTATTCCTCCAGAGATGGAGGATTTTTTATGGCGACTGCATGGTCGCATGATGAAACGAAAACAATCTAAGCGTTTTTTGTCCATTTTTAGTCTTGGTAAGGCAGCCCTTAAACTATCAGTCAGCGGGCTGATGTTATTGCTGTGGTCAACAGTGCTATACGGACTATTGCTGCCTTATCAGATTTACCTGGTATTCAGACCAAAGCCTGGCCCGGGTAGGCCTGGTGGACAGCCTATTTCCAGGTTTTTTAGAAAAGCATTTGAGAGTAAGCGGGCTAAGCGGTTTATTGGGGCAGGATTAACGGTTTTAATTATGTTTTTTGGGGTAATGGAGAATACTTTAGCGGCAAAAACCGAGCTGACAGACGCAACACTGATCATGTCTCCAGATACAGAGGTAGTGACGGAAAATACTCTAGAAATACCAATTGGGGGCGTTTTAGCTCAAGGTTTTCATGGGTTCCACCGGGGAATTGATATTTTGGCGCCAATTGGGACAGAAATCAGGCCAATTGCCGGAGGGAAAGTAGTTGAGGTGAGTTTGGGCAGATTAGGTTGGGGCAACACGATCGTCATGGAACATGAATATGGTTTAAGATCGCGCTATGCTCATATGAAAGAAATAAGGGTAATTGAGGGGGATCAAATCGCCAAAGAGTTTGTTTTGGGGACAGTGGGAATGACCGGTTGGACCACTGGTCCGCATTTACATTTAGAGATATATCAAAACGGTCGGGCGATTAATCCGGTCAGCGTGCTGCCGATGTTTGCTTCCAGGCTGGCTCAAGCAAGATAAGCTATTTTAAACCGTAGCCGCCGTCAACATTAAGGATTTGGCCAGTTATAAAATCAGATTGGGCTAAGAAAACTATACTGGCCGCAATTTCTTCAGGTTGGGCAATTCGTTTTAAAGGAGTATTATCTTTAAACCATTGGATTAGTTTTGGTCCGGAACCTTTGGCCATGTCGGTATCGCAAACTGCTGGAGCGACGGCATTGACAGTAATTTCCGGAGCTAACTCTTTAGCAAAGGCTTTAGTTAAATTTTCCACGCCAGCCTTAGCGGCAGTATAGGCAGCCACCGGAGCGGCCCCGGTTTGGCCAAAAACTGAGGCCAAATTAATAATTCTTCCCTGTTTTTGTTTTTTCATGAGCGGGGCCACCAACTTAATACCGTTCAATACACCCTTAAGATTAACGTCTAGAGTTCTCTCCCAAACCTGATCATCAATTTGTTGATAATCTTGATTAGTTTGAATAATTAAACCGGCGTTATTGACTAAAATATCCAGTCGCTTAAATTCCTTCATGGTTTTTTCAACCATGAATTTAAACTCTTTAAAAGAAGCGACATCGGCTTTGACGACTAAAGCTTTTTGACCAAGTTTTTTTATCTGATTAGCAACTGCGACTGCTTGGCTTTTTTCTTGATAGTAATTAATAACAACGTGGCATCCCTCACGAGCAAAGGCTAGGGCGGTAGCGCTGCCAATACCCCGGGATGAGCCGGTAACTAAAGCGACTTTATTTTTGAGATTCATAAAGACTTCTCCAATTTGAGTAATTTTTTGTCAAAAGTGATTAGCGGGATTTTTTGTTGACGGGCGGTTAATAAATTACAAGCATCAATAAAACTGACGTTTTGATTTTGCGCTATTTCTAAAGCCTTTAAGATTATTTCTTTATCGACTGCATAAATATTTTTATGATGTAATAATTGACTGATTAAACGGTAAATTTTTTTAGGTTGATGTTGATAGACAGATTTTAATACCCATATTAATTCGGCAATAATTAGGTTGGTGGTGATCAAAATCGCCTGATTGTTTTTAGCTTTTTTAAAATATCTGGCTGCTTGCAACGATAAAGTCTTATGGTCGTTTAAGATAAATCTTAGGAAAATGTTGGTATCGACCAAATATTCGGATTTCATAAGCCTTCCGAGGCAATTTCTCGAGCGGCAATTTTCTCCATTCGGCGGCGAACCTCTTTAAGAGGAATATACTTCTTGGCCTTTAAAGCACCCTGTAAGCTCATTAAGTCGGTTTTGATTGGGGTTACAACAATTTCTTTTGGCTTTCTGACGGTAAAAACCAACAAATCATTTGTGGCTAAATCTAATAAGTCCCTGACGGCCTTGGGAATAGTAACTTGACCTTTGGAAGTAATTGTGGCAGTAACATTCATATTCCTTACTTTAACTTAATTCCTTACTTTTGTCAAGAGTAAGGAATTACTTGACCGGGCAGCATATTTAACATCCGGCGGATAGGTAGAAACCTGGGTATAATAGGTTCGGTGAAAACAGCATTAATACCGGCGGCGGATTGGCGGTTGGCGGAAAAAAAAGAGATGGCTAAGATTGCCAGGCCTAGAAGGAGGAAAATAAAAGAGGCAAGTAAAGCCAAAAGATACTGCTGGTATTTTTTGAGTTTAAGCATGGTTTATTACTCTAAACATCTTACCATGGCCGGGAATAATCTGATCAGCGATTTTTAAGACCTTTTGGCGACTAGCAATTAAGCTGTTTTTATCAACAGTAAAAGGATCCGGATGACCCAGCAGAGATTTTTCATCTGTTTTCTGTTCTTCATCATCAGTCCACCAAAAAACATCGCCGGCAACAACGATTCTTCCGGCTGCTGTTTTTGCCAGCAAAGAGGCGTGCTCGTGAGCATGCCCAGGAGTTAGAATAACCTTTAAATTCGTTCCCGGCGCTTTGCCTTTATATTCAGTTTCTTTGTCATTTTTATAAATTGTGTTGCCATCAAAAATTACTGCCTTGGAAAAAATTGCCGCTAAAAATACATGGTCCGGATGATAATGAGTCATAAAGATAAAATCAATATTTTCAGGCTGCAATCCTTCTTTTTCAAGTCTGGCAAGCAATAATTCTCTGTTAATTCCCGGGTCGACAATTATCTTTTTCCCACAGTCTTCAATTAAAGTGACTGTTGACGAAGCCAACCAACCAGCTTTTGTTTTCCGAGCATAACCTTCAATTAAAACTTTGACTTTTGTCATATATTATTTCTTCACCGTCAATTTAAAGATAACTTGACCTAAACCCGGATACATTTTGCCTGGATGAGGGCAGCCCCACCACAAAGTTTCAGCTTTGGGCAACCAATTTTTTTGAATTTCACAATTTCTGTTTTTTGATAATTGTATTTTACTGATAATGCAAGTTAATGTCGATGATTTCGATGGTATATTGATGATTTTTTCAAACCGTTGATTACGTCGTTAATAAACTTACGACTGTATTTCTTAGTCAAAGTTAAATCTTTCTTAATCTCCGCTATTGGTTTTGGTGAAAATTTTTCTAGTTTTAGCTTCATAGTGACAGTTGCATTGTACCAAAAACCCCGACAGAAAGCCGGGGTTTTGCATACATCTTAATCGGCCAGAGGCCGATGAAACATTAGTTTCACATTCCCATGCCGCCCATGCCGCCAGGCATACTGCCGCCGGCAGCTTTATCTTCATCTTTTGCCGGTAAATCTGTGATCAAAACCTCTGTGGTTAAGATCATACCGGCAATAGAAGCGGCATTTTGTAAGGCAGTCCGGGTAACTTTGACCGGGTCTACAATACCTTCGCTTAACATGGAGCCAAAGCTCATGGTTAAGGCGTTAAAGCCAAAGTCTTTTTTGCCGGCTTCAACCTGTTTGACTACCCAGCCGGCATCAGCACCGGAGTTCTGGGCCAAAAGCCGGACCGGCTGCTGTAGGGCGAAACGCAAGATATCCAGGCCGACTTTTTCGTCTTCGTTATCGGTTTGAACCGCATCTAAGACTTTAGCAGCCCGGAGCAAGGTGACGCCGCCGCCGGGAACAATGCCTTCTTCGATAGCGGCTTTGGTGGCTTCAACCGCGTCTTTGACCCGTTCTTGAGTTTCTTTAAGCTCGATCTCGGTAGCAGCACCAACATTGATAACAGCCACGCCTCCGGAAAGCTTGGCTAAGCGTTCCTGAAGTTTTTCTTTGTCAAAGTCAGAGTCGCTAGCATCAATCTCGCGCTTGATGGAGGCGATGCGGCCGTTAATGGCTCTTTTATCACCCTGACCACCAATGATGCGGCAGTTGTCTTTATCAGCCCAGACTTTTTCGGCTTTGCCACAGTCTTCGACGGTGACACTGTCGAGCTTTCTGCCGGTATCCTCAGAAATAACCGATCCGCCGGTAAGAATGGCGATGTCCTCAAGCATTTCCTTTCTTCTGTCGCCAAAACCAGGAGCTTTGACTGCCAGAAGGTTAAAGGCACCTCTAAGTTTGTTAACAACCAGAGTGGCTAAAGCTTCACCATCGATTTCATCGGCAATTAAACAGATGTTTTTGGTGATTTTAACCGCACTTTCCAAAAAGGGAAGCAGATCAGCAATGGCGGAAATTTTTTGATCGGTAATTAAGATCAAGGGGTTTTCGATCTCGGCTTCCATTTTATCCGGATTGGTCACAAAGTAAGGGGAAGCATAACCTTTGTCAAACTCCATCCCCTCTTTGTGATCAATGGACATTTCAAGGCCCTTGGATTCCTCGACTTCGACAACGCCGTCACGACCGACCATTTTTAAGGCTTCGGCGATCTTGGTACCGATGTTTTTGTCTGAAGAAGAGATGGTGGCTACCTGAGTAATTTCCTGATTGTCTTTGACAGGTTTAGCCATCTTTTTAATTTCTTCAACAATGGCCGAGACGCCTTTATCAATCCCCTTTTTCATCAGCATAGGATTGGCGCCGGCAGTAACGTTTTTCAAACCCCTGGAAACAATAGCTTGAGCCAGCAAAGTGGAAGTGGTGGTGCCGTCACCGGCAACATCGTTGGTTTTGGAAGCAGCTTCTTTGATCAATTGAGCGCCCATGTTTTCATAAGGATCTTCGAGTTCGATTTCCTTGGCGACAGTGACACCGTCATGAACAATGCTGGGAGCACCCCATTTCTTGTCTAAAGCCACATTGCGGCCTTTGGGGCCTAAAGTAGTAACCACGGCCTGGGCTAGAATATTAACGCCTTTAAGAAGTTTTTGGCGGGCTTCTTCTGAGAAAAGTAATTGTTTGGCCATAAATATCTCCTTATTTTAAAATTGCTAAAACATCTTTAAATTCGATGAACAAGATTTCGTCTTTGTCGGTAATACCGAGCTTGACTTCGTTGCCGCCCCATTTTTTGTAGATAATGGTGTCGCCGGCTTTACAGGGGGCCGGGCGTTTGGCGCCGGAGTCGGTAATTTCATCCGGACCAACAGCCAAGACTTTGGCTTGCTGGGGTTTTTCGTCATGAGAATCGGGTAAATAGATGCCGGTAGCGGTTTTCTTTTCAACGGCGACCGGTTCAACCAGGATATATCCGGCAGTGGGCTTAAACTTGGTTTTTGCCATGTAGACCTCCTATTTATTACTTAAGATTAATTAACAAAAAGACTATCACTCGATGATAGCAAGTGCTAGTTTAACGAATGGAAGTTTTCTTGTCAAGAGCAAATATAGTTTTTGCTTTTAGCCAGGAACTAATTTGTTTAATCGTCTGTTTTTTGGTGGCAATTTTAAGGCTAAACTTAATAAAATCCTGATTAGAAATTTCTATTGATACTTTATTAATGTCTAAAAACAATAAGCAGGCAGAACAGCCGATTCTTTTATTACCATCAACAAAAGGGTGGTTATTAATTAACGATTGACATAGTGCTGCCGCTTTAGCAAAAGTGTCTGAATATAAATCCTGACCGCAAAAAGAGGCTTGGGGACGCATTGCGGCTGAATGTAATAAGTCCCAATCTCTAACTCCCAGACTGCCGCCAGTTTTTTTTACAATTTCGTCGTGGAGAAATACAATCTGTTCAACCGTTAAATATTGACAGTCCATGTTAAAGTTTAGCCAGTTGAACTAATGCGGGGCGATAATGTTTAATAAATTTATCAACGCGGTTAACATAGCTAGAAGACAAAGAAGAAGTTAAGAGATGATCGGCTTTATTGGGCTTGGCGGAAATTTCAAAAACACCGTTGTCTTTAATTTTTGTCGTAATTTCCTGGCCGGCGGAGATTTTGGTTTGCCGAATATATTCTTTAGGTAAGGTAACTCCGAGAGAGTTACCAATTTTAATTATTTTTTGAACCATATGTTATAACAATGTTATAACAAGGCTTTCTTTTTGTCAAGAGGTTCTAAGGTATTGAAGCAGGGCTACGGCTGTGGCTTGATTTTGTTGATGATCTTCTGCTGTCTCGACGGAAGGGGTTAAAGTGGCTACGGCTTTCTGAGCTACGGGCAACTGACAAGTTGAACCATCGCAGTTGCGGGTAAAAGGGCAACCTTTACCAGAATGGCGCTTGAGACTTTTTAAGATTCTAAAAGTTTCACAATCTGTCATATGAAGGAGTATTCTAGCTATTTTTTAATTTTATGCAAGGGGGTGTTTTGTATAACCAATGGCGGAAAATTTTTTCTCAAAACCAATACGTTGATAAAATTCATGAGGATAAGTACCTTCTTCTGTGGCTAAGCAATGATAAACATTGCCATTCTTTTTTGAAACATCAACACAATAAAGTGTCGCTAATTTACCGAAGCCTTGCCCCCTAACTTTTTTTAACGACCCAACGTTAGAAATATAACCAATTTCTCCATAATTCGTTAGCGAAGAAACGGCTACCGGTTCGCTTTTTTCAAAACAAATAAAATATTCAACCCGATTAGACTGATGGTGTTTTTCCCAAGAAAATTTAGCTATTTTTAAATAATTGCCGAGCTCGCCATAGGCGTTTTGAGGATCATCTTTTTGATAACAAGTATCAAAGGTCTTTAAAAAAACTTCTAAATCTCTCTCTGTAACAATTTTCTTTACTTGTTTAAATCGGGAAGAATCAATGTTGCCACCTAAATGAAACAACCAACTGTCTTCAAAAGAAAATGAATAGTGATTAGCTTTTAATAACGCGGTGAGACTATCAAACACTGGTTTATTTTCATAATAAATCGTTGATTTACGATTTAATTTTTGTAGGGTTGATTCAATTATTTTAATTTCTTCTATTGTTAATAATCGATTAACTAAAGCTTGATTCCAAAAAGCTGAATCGTCCTCGGCACAATAACCAACACGGCAAAAATTAAGATCAATTAATTTATCAAACATGATTGAATATTGCAGTTCTTGATATCCACGCAAGAATTTAAAGTTATCCATAAGATTATTTTAACATTCTACTGGTGGAGATTTGAGGATTGTGGGTAAGAACAATTTTAACCTGGCCGGCAAATTGCTTCATGATTCGGCGCTTGGTGGCTAAATGAGGCGTTGAAGAAGAAACCGCCAAAATGTCCGGCTTGATTTGATTAATTAAAGCCAGGTGATCCTTGGGAGAGGAAAATTTTTCAGGTAAAGAGAAAACTTTGTCGGCAATCCCCAACTGTCGGAGATTTTTAAGGCGGGTTTTTAAAGAGTTTACCGGCCGGTTTAAGCCTTTTAATTGGCTGACGCGCTGATCGGATTCAACGCCGACCAATAAGATATCGCCGACAGCCTTGGCCGCTGTTAAAAACTTTATATGCTCTGAGTGGAGAATATCAAAACAGCCGGTGACCAGAACTACACCTCCGAGGTGAGCCGCAGGCGCAACACCACCTCGGAGGTGTTTTAACCGACGATTATATTCTTCCAAAACTATTTTGCCGGTGGGCAGAGGATGAAAAAAAGCAGAATGCCGGCCAACTTTTTCGTTGGTAATTTTTCTTTTCATGTACCAATACTGAAGCCGAAAGGCTAAAAACTCCAGTTGGCCAAGTAGTGTTTTACCCATAAATTGGCAGATGCAAATTGCTGATAGGTTTTAAAGCGATCAAACAGAGGTTTAATTTGAGCGATTTCGTGAGCAGTATAGAGATTACGAAGGTGAGGGGGAATAGCCAGGGTAGTTTCGTCGAGCCAAAGATTGGGGCAGATTTTATTCTTAACGATGGTTTGACCAAAGCGGCGCCGAGAACCGGAGATCTCTAAAATTAGCAAAGTGATAAGACGCGTGAGCCAAAGCCGATTGGCTTTAGTAATAATCATTAAATCTATGTCGTCGAATTCATCAGCATTGTTCATGGCTAAAGCGCCGGTTACAGCCACCAAACGAATGGAGGGAATAAATTTTAACAGGTTAACCAGGGGTTGAATTTGCTTTAACTTTAATTGACTGAAGCGATACCTTTTTTTTCTTAAACCAATTAAGTTTTTCCGGCCAGGCAGATAATAATATTGCCGTCCGGGGAGATTTTTTTTAGCGGTTTTCCGGGGGGAGATCAAAAACCGATGAAGTTCCGTTGCTGTTAAGGGATAGTCAAAGATGTCTGAGTAAGCCAAGGTTTTAGCAATGGCTAATTCAATGGGCTTCATGGGGTTTTCAGGCCGTATTGGGAGAGAATTTGAGTGACACCCTGAGATAAGTTTTTGGTGATGATTTTTTCGTCTTCTTGTTTGAGATATGAATTGACAGCGTCCTGGTAGTATTTAATGATTCTGTCGTTAAGGCCATTGTCAAAAGTGCGGGAGGCCAAGGGCCATGATTGGGCAGAGACAGCCTGGGTTAAGATAGCCCCAACAAAAGGATCGGCTTGAAGCGAAGCGGCTAAATCTTGACGGCTGTAGGGTTCGCCAAAAAGCCGCTGTTTCGAGGCCAGTTGGTACATTTTGGTCAGGGTTTCCGGAGAGCTTAAGTATTTAACAAATTCCCAAGCCGCGTCAATCGAGACTGATTTTTTGGAAACGCCTTCAAGCCAATAAGTAGCCCAGGCAATATTGGTACCTGGCAGCTGAGGGACAGAATAAAGTTTAAAGTTTAACTGAGGATTGATTTGATTGACTTCAATCGCCCGCCACGAAGGAGCCAGGATCATAGCCACCTTTTCGGTGGCAAAAGCATAAGTCGATTGAGGTAAAATATCTGACCAGGACTTATCCTGGGAAGCAAACAGCGTGTAGAACTTAAGGGCTGAAGTGACGGCTTCGTTGTCCGGCTGACCGGGGTCGCCGCCGTTTTGAAGAATCATTAAACCCAAAATGTCGGAAAAGTTGTCAACATTAGTGGAGGTGCCTAAAGCCACACCACCAAAAACCAGTTCGCCATTGGTACCAAGCCGACGAAGTTTATAGGCGGTTTGGCGGAGATTATCCCAGGTAGTAGGGATTTTAAGATCGGGTTGGGCGTTAAAAACAGCCTGATTAACAAACAAGGCCAGGGCGTCAAACTCTAAAGGAATGCCGTAATAGTTGCCGTTAAAAAAGACGTCTTTTTTAACCACAGGGTAAAAGATGGAGGCGAACTCGGCCGGAGAGTAAATTGAGCCAGGCACAGGACTTAAATCATTTTTTAGCATCGGCAGCCAAGTATTGTGCCAGCGAAAAATATCCGGTCCGTCACCTTTGGCCAAACCGGACTGAAGCCGTTCGCGGTAATCTTTAGGTGATTGGCGGACGTACTGAATAGTAATATTAGGATGGGTGGTTTGGTAGTCACTGATAATTTGAGCCATAAGGTCTTCCGACTCCCAAAGACCCCAATATTTTAAAGTAATGGTTTCGGGAACTTTTGGTTTTTGAAACTTGGGCAAGATGACTTTAGTAATCAGCAAACCAAGCAGGACAACCACGGCTAAGCCAATGGCTAAAGGCAAAAAGCGTTTAAAAATCGGTTCAACAACAGCGGCAGACCGGCCGGCCTCGGGCGGCGGAGGTGATGGCGGCGGCGGCGGCTCGGGTTCGGATGAGGCGGGAGCGGCAGAAGGGGTATCTAAATTAATGGGAAAGGGTGGTTCTGTAGCCGGAGCCGGCGGTGGAGCTTGGTTTACTGAATAATCGTCAGGCATATGGATAAAAGTTTATGCTATCATCTTAACAAAGACTTCTTATGATAAGCAAGATTAGGTATTTATTAATAGGCTTGGCCGGCCTGTTGACGGGAGCCGGCGGTTTGGTGTCTTTATATCATCTGGCTTACGGCCAAAAAATTTATCCTCATGTAATGGTCGGGGTGGTAGAGATATCGAACTTAAGCATTGAAGAGGCGGAGAAGGAGCTGAATGAACTAGGCTCTAGTTATTATGGCGGACT
>CAYICL010000014.1:0-15943 GCA_964361885.1 uncultured Pseudomonadales bacterium | reverse complement strand
AAGAGTTAAAATATCTTAAATTACCAAAGTGTTCGGATTCAGATTAGAATTCAGCAGTAGTGTATAATAAATTATATGGCTAAAAAAATGATGTTTAAAGTTCAAGTACCAGTAACGATTTTTAAAGAAGGCAAGACTTTTATTGCCTATTCGTCGGTATTGGATTTATCAACCAGCGCCAAAACTTTTGAATTGGTTAGAAAAAGATTTTTTGAAGCGGTGCAAATTTTTTTTGAGGAATTAGTTGCAAAAGGTACGCTTAATGAGGTTTTAAGTGATTTAGGTTGGAGAAAAATTGCTAGTCGTTGGCAGGCGCCTATGCCAATTACCCAAGATTTAGCCGAGATTCCGGTGGCCATTAACTAGATGCCAAGATTAAGCCCAATTTCCCGGAGAAAATTTGAGATTTTTCTGAGTTTAATTGGGTGCAAACTAATTAGAGTTAAAGGTGATCATTTGATTTATGGCCGGGTGGATTTAAAGCGGACTTTAGGATTTTCGATTAAGGAATATTTAAGTTGCTTAAAGCAGATTTAAGACATGAAATACTTGTTTTTACTGGCGCATCCGGATGATGAGGCAGTAGCGGCCGGGGGAACGGTCCGTAGGCTGGCGGATCAAGGGGATGAAGTAGTTGTGGTGCTGGCGACCAAGGGCGAAGGGGGCATTCGCCCCCTAAAGCCAGTTAAAGATTCTAGGGGTTTGAACGGCATCCGCCGTTCAGAAATTGACATTAGGATAGAAGAATTCAAAAAATCTTGCGAGATTTTAGGAGTTAGTAAAACCGAAATATTAAAGTATAAAGACGGAGAGATAAACAATCAGATAGTATGGGGAGAGTTAGAGTTGGATTTTGTTGATCGGATTGAAAAATATCGGCCGGAGGTGGTGATTACCTTTGACCATTCGGGCTGGTATTTTCATTTGGATCATGTGGGGGTGTCGATAGCGGCTTTGCGGGCGGTTCAACGGGCCGGACATAAAGTCCAAGCGATGCTATTTATGATATTTCATCCGCCGGGAATAAAGATTAAGTGGCCGTATGTTTATCAGAAAAAACTACCAATAACTCATGTGGTGGACATAAAAAAGGTTTTAAAACACAAAGTCGGGGCGATTAAAGCCCATCAATCACAAATCATGAGTTTTTTACCCTACTTAGAGTCAGGCAAGATGAATCGGGAGTATTTTCAGCTGGTGCTGGCCACAAAAAAGGGCAAAGAGTGGTTTAATAAGAGCAAGATATTTAAAAAAGTATGATAACAGTTTTTCTCCACGGGTCGTTTTCCACGCCGCAAGATGCTTGGTGGCCGTGGCTCAAAAAAGAAATAGAAAAATCCGGCCAAAAAGTTTTGGCACCCCAGTTTCCGGTGGATAGGTGGGATAAAGTGGGAGAGTTAACAGTAGAAGACTATCAACCTAGGGCTAAGTTGAGTGATTGGTTCAAAAAGTTTGAGGAAATAAAAGAAGCAGTTATAGCAGATAAAAATAGATTTTTTATTGGTCATTCACTAGGGCCGTTGTTCTTGTTGCATTTATTGGAAAATTATCAGTTTAAAGTTAGAGGGGCGGTTTTGCTGGCCCCATTTTTTGAGATCTACGGTAAATCGGCAGTGGTGGAGAAGTTTAATCAACCTTTTTATAAATACGATTTTAATTTCGATAAATTACAACAGTTAATGCCTAGATCAACGGTAATTTTCTCTGATGACGATCCCTATGTAGATAATGAAAAGTCTTTAGATTTTGCTAAAAAATTAAGCAGCCGAATAGTTAAAGTTCATGATTTGGGACACATGGGGTTGGAGTCGGGAATGAAAGAATTCCCGGAAGTATTGAGAGAGATAAAAATGCTAAAATAAATTAATGAAGCAGAAACTAACCTGGTTGGTATTAGGAATATCGTTGGCGGCTAATCTTTTTTTTGGGGTGAAAATTTTTCAGCCAAAACAGGCAAATGAAGGTATTGTTGCCAGAGTGGTTGACGGCGACACTTTTAATACGGCTACCAATGTCCGCATCAAACTTTGGGGCATTGACACCCCGGAATATCCGAAAGGTTGTTTATCGAAACGGGCTAAAGAGAGATTGGAAGAGTTGGTTTTAGGTAAGAAAGTGCAATTGGAAGAACAGGGCAAGGATAATTTCGGCCGAACTTTGGCGAAAGTTTGGCAGGCTGATTTATTAATTAATAAAGCTTTAGTAACCGAAGGATTGGCGGCCCTTCAACAAGTTCAGGGTAAACTAGGCGCTGATGAATTAGAGTTAGCCGAACAAGAGGCCATCGCGGCCAAGCGGGGGATTTGGTCGAGCGAGTGCACGGCGGAGCAGGAAGGGTGCGTGATTAAAGGGAATTTTCATCAGGGAACTAAAGACAGAGTTTATCATTTACCCGAGTGCTATAACTATAGACAAATTAATATTAATCCTAACGAGGGCGACAGGTGGTTTTGCAGCGAGGAAGAAGCCGAAACCGCCGGGTTTAGTAAAAGCAAGGATTGTCCGGGAGAGAAGTAAAGGGAAGAACCATTTTTAGCGGAGCTTTTGTTCGAGCTTGGAGAGCTGGAGGGTAACGATGACGGCGAGGATTGTGACCAGGACAGCGTAGATAATCAGGGAAACTAAACCGGAGTTGGGGCCGATTAAGGGCTTGATATACATATCAACGGTTTCTTTAATAACATTGTTCCAGGCCAGGGCGGCGACCAGGCCGAAGCCGGAAGTGGCCAGAGCAGTCATTTGCTTGATAACCGTTTTTGGCAGTTCTTTGGTGGACTTGGGGGTTTCAATTTTGGCCATATTTAGAAATTATACCATGATATAATTTAAAGCGATGATTAGTAATCAGACAGATTTGCTAATGAATATTAGTCCTTTAGACGGAAGATATAGGGAAAAGGTAAAAGAACTGGGCGAATATTTCTCCGAAGGGGCGCTGATTAAATCCAGAATTAAAGTCGAGATAGTTTACCTAATTAAATTGGGGGAGTTTCTGGGGACAGTCCGGCTGAACGAGGCTGAGAAAGGAAGACTGCTTGATTGGTCAAAGAGCTTAACTAATAAAAATTTACAGCGGGTAAAAGAGATAGAAGAGGAGATTAAGCATGATGTTAAGGCGGTAGAATATTTTATCCGGGAGAATTTAAAAAAATTAAAACTGCAGAAACTGTCAGTTTGGGTCCATTGGGGTTTGACCAGTGAAGATGTGAATAATTTGGCTTACGGAATACTGTTGCAGGAATTTAAGGATAAGGTGCTGGTGAAACAAGAGACAGAAGTCATAAAAAAGCTGGCGGAGATGGCCGGAAAGTATAAGGCGGTGGCGATGCCGGGAAGGACCCATGGCCAATTAGCAGTGCCGACGACCGCAGGCAAAGAGCTGGTGGTATTTGCTTCCAGGGCTAACTTTTGGCTGGAAAAACTTAAAAATTTAAAGCTTTCAGGCAAACTAAACGGAGCGGTCGGAAATTTTAATGCTCAAGCAAAACTTTATCCCCAAAAAGACTGGTTAGGTTTCAGCCGTAAGTTTGTGGCGGGCTTGGGTTTGGAGCCGGTTATGGCAACTACCCAGATTGAACCCGGCGACCGGCTGGCTTTTTGCTTAGATTTGGTCAGAGGATTAAATAATGTTTGGCTGAATTTAGCCAGAGATTGTTGGCTGTATATAGCTTTGGATTATTTTAAACAGAAAGTGGTAGCTAAAGAAGTCGGGTCGTCAACTATGCCGCATAAAGTCAATCCGATTGATTTTGAAAATAGCGAAGGCAATCTGGAACTGGCCAACAGTTTACTAACCATGATGAGCAATAAGTTAACCATATCCAGGCTGCAGCGGGATTTATCTGACAGCACGGTAAAGCGGAATTTAGGAGTAGGGATGGGGCAGACGGTTTTGGCAATTAAAAGTTTGGTGAAAGGATTAGACAAAATTGAGCCGAACATTGAATTTTTAAAGCAGGAAATAAAAAACCATCCGGAAATGATGGCCGAAGCCCGGCAGTTAAAAATGAAGCTGGCTGGTGATGAGAAAGCGTATGAAAAAATAAAAGCGCTGACCAGGGGCAAAGGGGGCATTCGCCCCCCAAGGGGGGCGAATGCCCCCCTAAAGTCGGTTAAGGGTTCAGATGTTTCAAGGGCATTCGCCCTTGAGGAATATATAGGCCTGGCAGAAAAAATTACCGATCAAGCCATCAGGGGTTTAAGATGAATCTGGCAGTGATCGGGACGCAATGGGGAGATGAAGGTAAGGGTAAGATTGTCGACACTTTAGCTAAAAACAGAAAAATCAAGGCAGTGGTGCGGTACCAGGGCGGGAATAATGCCGGGCATACAGTGGTAGTTAAGGGCGAAAAGCATGCGTTTCATTTAATTCCGTCAGGAATTTTATATCAGGATAAGACTTGCGTGATCGGCAACGGGGTAATTATTGATCCGGAGGTTTTAGCCGGAGAGATTAAAACATTGGAAAACCGGGTTAATAAAAACCATGCCAGGATTTTAATCAGCGAAAAATGCCATTTGATCATGGCGTGGCATAAAGTGAGAGACGGGATTGAGGGCGGTAAGATCGGCACTACCGGCCGGGGGATTGGACCGACTTATGAAGATGTAATGGGAAGGAGAGGGATAAGAATGATAGATACGAATGACAAAAAAAGACTGATTCAACGGGTGAAAGAGGAATTGGTTTGGAATAAAAAACTGATTAAACTGATGGGGGGAAAGTTTGATTTAAGCGGAACGGAAATAGTTAACCGGTGCTGGCAGTGGTTAAGCCAAATTAAGAAAAATCCTTTGGTGAGGATCGGTGACGTGACCGAGTTTTTATCGGAGGTGGAGAAAAAGAAAGGGGAGATTATTTTTGAAGGCGCCCAAGCGACACTGTTGGATATCAGCCACGGGACTTATCCGTTTGTGACTTCATCCAACCCGACGATCGGGGGTTTATATACAGGCAGCGGCTGGCGGCCAAGAGAATTAAAAGTGATCGGGGTGGTTAAAGCTTACACTACCAGAGTGGGAGCCGGGCCGTTTCCAACAGAGCTGTTAAATAAAACCGGGGACAGATTAAGGGAAGTGGGCGATGAATACGGCACCACGACAGGGCGGCCGAGGCGGTGCGGTTGGCTGGACGCAACCATAATTAAATATGCGGCCGCAGTCAATGGCTTGGATGCTTTAGTTATGACCAAGTTGGACGTGTTAACGGGAATTAAGCGGATAAAAATTAAAACCGGGCCGAAGTTTACAGTGGATTTAGAAAGGCTGGAAAAGGCCAAGATGGTTTATGAGGAATTACCCGGTTGGCAGGAAGATATTACCAAAGTGAGGCAGTTTAGCCGGTTGCCTAAGTCAGCAAGAGAGTATATAAACAGAGTGGAGCAGTTGACCGGATTACCGATTGAATTAATCGGAGTGGGTCCAGGCAGAGAGCAGATAATTACCCGGCATGCGCCGGGTAAAGTCGGTTATAGAAATTAATGATTGAATGGCATTCGCCATTCAGAAATTGATAGAAGATAGGAGTAAAAATATGGGTAAGGTTTTTTATAAAGCTTTAGGAAAAATTGAGGTTTGGCCGGAAATAACCGGGGCTAATCCGTGCGAGATTACTTATGATGATGTTTTAATCGTGCCGCAGGCGGAGACAAAAGTGGTATCGCGCCAAACACCGGACATTTCGGTTAAATTAGGGCCTTTTAAGCTAACCAAGCCAATTATTGCGGCACCGATGGATACGATTTGCGGAGAGAAAATGGTCCGGCTGATGCATAAAATGGGCGGGATCGGGACTTTGCCAAGAGGTGATTTAAAGAAAAACGGCCGATTATGCCGGCAATTTAGCAAAGAAAAAATTAATTGTGTTTACGCGATTGGCTTGAAAGATTATTTAGCCCAAGCCAAAGCGTTTAAACAGTGGGGAGCTAAAGTGGTGCTTTTGGATGTGGCTCACGGCGGGATGCAGCGGGTGATTCAAGCAGCCAGAGAGATTAAGAAAAAGTTTAATTTAACCGTGATTGCGGGGAATATTGCCAGTTATGTACAGGCCATAGAGTACAAGAAGGCCGGTTTGGAAATTGCCAGAGTGGGAGTCGGTCCGGGCGGGTTGTGTATTACCAGATTAGTGGCCGGAGCCGGAATACCGCAGATGGCAGCAGTTTTGGAAACAGCAGAGAGCGGTTTACAAATTATTGCCGACGGCGGGATCAGAAAGCCGGCAGATATGGCCAAAGCGATAGCCGCAGGGGCGGATTTGGTGATGATTGGCTCTTTACTAGCCGGAACAGAAGAAACACCGGGGGAGACGATTGGCGGCAAGAAAAAAGCCCGAGGTCAGGCCTCGGCTGATTATATGAAGGATAATGGGGTAGAGATGGGTGAGTTTAGGGCGGCCGAGGGGATTTATACGATGGTGGAAGTCAAGGGGTCGGCAACACAGGTGATTAATGATCTGGCAGCGGGTTTAAGAAGCGCCATGACTTATACTGGAGCTAAAGATATAATCGAATTTCAAGAGAAAGCCCAGTTTGTTTTGGTATCAAAGGCCACAATCAGGGAAAACCAGGCACATATCATGTGGGAGTAAGTCCGCAGGCTATTTAGCCGCTTGCTTGTTTTTTACCGCAAAAGGTGCGATAATTGTTGCGGGAATTCCCACGTCGCTAAAGCTATGCGGGACAAGCTTTATGTTTAAACCCAAGTTTAATATTTCTAATTCAATTTTAAAGTACATCGGCATTATTGAAGGTGCCAAAGAAGTGATTGATTATGCGGTGATGGTGCCGGCCTGGGAAGCCAAGTTTATTGAGGAAGCCAGAGTCAGGACAGTCCATTTCGGCACCAGAATTGAAGGCAATGAGTTGAATTTTTCCCAAGCCCAAAGGGTGATGCAGGGAGAGGAAGTGATTGCCAGAGACAGGGATATTCAGGAAGTGATTAATTACCGGAATGTTATTGACTACATTGATAAATTGGGGGAGAGATATAATTTGGAGGAGGCAGGGGGCGGAGTCGCCAGGTACAGTGAAGTGTGGCTAAAAAAGATTCATGAGCTGACGACAGAAAAGATTTTGGAGAGGAAAAAATCCGGAGAGTACCGGGATACGAGAGTGGTAATTAAGAACAGCGCTACCGGTGAGGTGAGCTTTAAGCCGCCATTGCCGGTGGAGGTGAAAGTGCAAATCGAAGAGTTTTTTGACTGGTTAAATAGCGATGAGGGAAAGGACGTTCACCCGATTCTGAGGGCAGGAATTACTCATTATGAGTTGGTGAGGATCCATCCGTTTATTGACGGTAATGGCCGGGTGGCGAGGGCATTTGCCCTATTGGTGCTGCTTAGGGAAGGTTATGATATTAAACGATTTTTTTCGATTGAGGAGTATTTTGATAAAAATGCCGAAGAACACTATGCGGCTTTGCAGGCCGTAGCCAAAAAACAGAGTGATTTAACCCCGTGGCTGGAGTTTTTTACCAAAGCTTTGGGAGTGGAACTGACCAAGATAAAGGAAAGAGTCAGGAGCTTGTCAATTGATTTCCGCTGGCGGGACAGATTAGGCAGGCAGATTGCTTTGTCGGAAAGGCAGATTAAGTTGATTGAATATGTAACCGACAATGAGAAACTTTTAATGAAAGATGCCAGAGATTTGTTTCCGATGATTTCCGATGACACGGTTTTGCGGGATATTAAAGACTTAATGAGTAAAGGGGTGTTAAAGAAGCGGGGTAAGACAAAAGCGGCTTATTATGTGATGAGGAAGTAAAAGATGATGGCTCGGCAGACGAAATTTCCAGGTGCTCACGCGTCCGCCTCAGGCGGACATGATTGCGCTCCTGAAATTTATCTGCCTGCGCCAAAAACCATGACTGTTTGATAGAATAGGTCGATATGACAAATTTTCCTAGACCTGATGTATTGATTGATAGAAGAGGTGGTGGGTTAAGGGAGCTGGAAGTTAGATTGGATGGTTGCAGGGAATCGTGGCAAGTATTAGAGAAAATTTTTAAGCCAGCGGATCAAGTTTTAGTACATGGCGTTAATGAAGAAATAAGACAGGATCCGTCATGTTTGGCTATTTGTAAAATTTGCGATCAGGGACAAGTTGATATTAATGATCCAAAAGATGAAAGTAGACAGATTTATGGCCAAATTCATGATTCTGAGGCAGGCATTATCAGCGGCTGGGGTAACGTGGATCTTTATCGCCGCCAAATTGAAGAATTACGTCAAGGCTTAGAAATGAGATTGGCTACTGTTGGTTGGTTAGGACGCGATAGCGGCGTGGCTAAAATTAACAGCCCGGCCGATAAATATGATGTAGTTTTTGATAGGGGAACCTCGATTTATGTGGCGGAACAGTATAAACAAAAGGGTGATAGTAGTGAAAGATTATTTGGTTCTTTTTTTGAAGAAGACTGGCGGGTGCTCAAGCCAGGTGGAATCTATGTTTTACAGCATAATCGGAATGAATATCAGCGGCGCGGGTTTGAATTTAACCCCAGGTTTATGCTTAATTTAGGGAAGATATTAGAAAAGATAGGGTTTTCTGTTTTAAGTTGTCGGGTAGAAAAAGATGTTTTTAAAATGGCTTTAACAGAATCGGAATATCAAAAATATCTGGAACAAATAGAAAAAGCACCAGGAAACAGCTTTTTTTGGAATCTAAATTTGTGTAATGAGGTAAAAACAGAGGATGGGAGAAAATGGCTTGTTTTTGAACAACCATTTTGTTTTTTGCCAAATTTTTATGTTGCCAGAAAACCATAATTGGGCGCTATAATTGATTTATGAAGTTTAAAAAGCTGGCAGAATATTTTGACAGGATTGAAAAGACGGCATCGCGCTTGAAGATGACCGAAATATTAGGACAAGTGTTTAAAGAGGCGACAGTGGATGAGATTGACCAGATAGTATATTTGGCCTTAGGAACAATGCGGCCCAAATTTGAAGGCATAGAGTTTAATTTGGCGGAGAAGATGATGCTAAGAGTTTTGTCAGCGGCTTACGGAGCGGAGCTGAAAAGAATTGCCAAAGAGTTTAAACAGATAGGTGATTTGGGAGAAGTGATTCAGCGTTTAGCGTCTAGTGAATTAGCGTCTAGAAAAAATTTGTCGGTGGCGGAAGTTTATAAACGATTGATGGATGTGGCCGTAGATGAGGGGCAGGGCAGCCAGGACAGGAAGGTGCAGAGCATGGCCAGGTTGTTAAAGGATTTGGACTTAGTCTCGGCTAAGTTTGTCGTGCGGATTCCGGTGAATAAGTTACGGTTGGGGTTTTCGTCCATGACGGTTTTGGATGCTTTATCCTGGATGGAAAAGGGAGATAAGAGCTTGAGGGTGAATTTGGAAAGAGCTTTTAATGTCAGCGCGGATATCGGCCGGATTGCCACAGTGTTTAAAAAAGAGGGTTTAAAGGGAGTGGCCGGGATTAAGGTTAAAGTTGGAGTGCCGATCAGGGCGGCTCAAGCGGAAAGGCTACCGAGCGCGGAAAAAATCGTAGAGAAACTGGAGGTGTTCGCAGTGGAGGGGAAGTGGGATGGTTTAAGAGTTCAGATTCATTTTGACAGTGGCAGACAGGCGCAGTTGGCGACCCAAGAGAATTTGTTTGGCGGAGGGCAGGGGAAGCTGGTGCGGATTTTCAGCCGGAATCTGGATAACCAGACTCAAATGTTTCCGGAGATTGTCACAGCAGCGGAAGCTTTAAAGGTAAAGCAGGTAATTTTGGACGGTGAAGCAGTGGCTTATGATCCAAAGACGGGCAGGTTATTAGGATTTCAGGATACGGTAACCAGAAAGAGAAAGCATGGGGTCAGCCAGCAGGCGGATAAATTGCCGGTTAAAGTGTTTGTGTATGATCTACTATATATAGACGGAGAGAACTTGATTGAGAAACCGTTTCAAGAGAGAAGAAAGCGATTGGAAAAGGTATTTAACAAGCGACCCCCCTTCGCTAAAGCTTCGGAGGGGTTGATTCTTTCGAATCAAGAGATTGTTAGTGATGTGAAGCGGTTGAGAGAATTAATGACCAAGTATTTAAAGCTGGGTTTAGAGGGAGTGATGTGCAAGAAGCTGACGACAGCGTATCAAGCCGGTTCCAGGAATTTTAACTGGGTGAAGTTTAAAAAAACCACTGAAGGCGAACTGGTGGATACCGTAGATACAGTGGTGATGGGGTATTATGCGGGGAAGGGGAAGCGAAGCGGGTTTGGAATTGGGGCGTTTCTCGTTGGCGTGCCCGCCAACGGAAGCACGAAATCCGAAGCACGAAATTCGAAACAGGAATATATTATTGGATCAATCGCCAAGATCGGCACCGGTTTATCGGACGAGCAGTGGCGGGAATTAAAAGCACGAAGCACGAAGCACGAAATTCGAAATAAACCGAAAGAATATTTAGTCGATAAAAATCTGAATTGCGATGTGTGGGTAAAGCCGGAGATGGTGGTGGAGATAATGGCGGACGAGATTACCAGAAGTCCGATCCACGCATTTGGTTTGGCTTTAAGGTTTCCGAGGTTGATTAGTTTTAGGGATGATAAGAGCGTGAATGAAGCGACCAGTAAAAAAGAATTAGAAAGATTGTTTGAGATGCAGAAAGTAGTCGCTTGACATTTTGTATTTACTTGGTATATACTTATGTTAATGAAGTTACTGCCTAAGCCAATTAAGTTTGAATGGAATAAAGGCAATATTAATAAAAATTTAATTAAACATAAAATAAAAAATGAGGAGGCAGAAGAAATTTTTGTTAACCAACCAATAGTGTGGTTGAAAGACGAAAAACATTCAAGCCAAGAAGCGAGACAGATGGTATTGGGTAAAACAGACAAGGGAAGATTATTAAGCGTGATTTATACCATAAGAAAAAATCAGGTGAGAATTATTTCTGCCAGAATAATGAGCAGAAAAGAAAGGAGATTATATGAGCAAAAAACTTAAATTAATACCTAAATTTAAGAATGAAGATGCCGAACGGGAGTTTTGGGCCAAGGTGGATACCAGTGAGTATTTTGATTTTGATAAGGCTGTAAAGGTGGCTTTCCCGAACTTAAGGTTGAGCCGACAGCCGATTTCTTTGCGGCTGACTCAGAGTTTACTGACTAAATTAAAACTTTTGGCCAATAAAAAAGACGTGCCATATCAGTCGTTGATGAAGATTTACTTGGAGAAAGCGGTGGAAAAAGATTATAAAGCGGTGATGACTTGACAAAATGTACAGAATATTGTACATATAAACTATATGGATACTATTTCCGTTTCCGCTTTACGAATGGAACTGCCCAGCATTATTAAAAAAATTGCCGGCGGTTTTGACCGGTTGATTGTGACTGTTTCCGGTAAACCAAAAGTGGCCGTAATTAATCTTGAAGAATTAGAGTCATTGGAAGAGACAATAGAAATTCTATCTGTTCCCGGCGCTTTGAAAGAAATTAAAGAAGGTTCAAAGGAAGCCAGACAGGGCAAGGGGACTCCATTGGAAGACTTGATCTTATGAGTCGGGTAATCATTACTGATAAGGCGGTTAAAGATCTTCGGAAAATTCCTCAAAGAGAACAGAAAAAAATTCAAAAAAAATTAGGTATATTAAAAGAAGATATTTTTAGCGGCAAAAAACTGGAGAGGGATTTAAAAAATTATTATTCGCTGCGCGTTTGGCCGTATAGAATTATTTACGAAATTATTAGCGGCGAAGTTTGGGTGGTGAAAATTCAGCACAGGCAGGGAGCGTATAAGTGAGTTAACGTTTCTTAAAGACTTTTAAAAGCGGGGCGTAAAGGTCGTCTGAAGAGGAAGCTTTGAGTTCGTGGAGAGTGTCTTTGGAGGTAAACTTAATCTTTCTAAAGCCGCGGACCAAAAGCAGGGGGGTTTGTTCATTGCCTTCGCCCATCAGGACAGCGCCAAGGGCGGATAAACCGTCAACCAAGTTGGAGTTGGCCTGAATGATTTTTGCCCCAAAGATATCTTTTTGACCGGCGTAAGATTTATTAGGATGAAAACCGTAAAAGCCGATGGAAATACCCATATGGCCCCAGCGCAAGGGCAAACAGAAACTGTCGACAATGATGATCCCTAAGTGGGTTAAGTGATGCTTGGTTTTGAGATATTGCCAGAGGGTTTTGGCTTGTAGTTGAATGTGTTTAGGCCATAAGATGTAGTGGTGGTTGGCATTCCCTCTGTCAATACCGGCATAGGGAGTTAAGGTTAAGTCTTTAAGAGTTAGTGAGTGGGGGTTTTGGGTCAGGTAGGCGTCAGCCTCGGTTTTAATTAAAGCAATTTTGTCTTTTAAAGTAGTGGTTTTAGTAATGGGGACACAGCGGCCCTGGTGAATGGAAACCAGTTTAGAAGTGATTAACAGAATATCTTTATCTTTTAAAGCCGGCAGGTGGTCGTTTAAAAGCTTAAAAAGATTGTCTTTAGGGGGCAGGAATTTTCTGGTTTTGATGGGTAGGAATTTCATGGCATAATGATAACATGAGGAAACAACTAGGCTTGAGTCAAACAGAAGCAGAGGCAAGGTTAAAGCAGTTTGGGGAGAATAAACTAAGGAAAAAGAAAGAGGTGCGTTGGTTAAGGGTGCTTTTGTTCCAGTTTAAGTCGCCTTTGATTTATGTGTTAGTGATAGCCAGCGGGGTGACTTTGGTTTTGGGTGATGTGGTTAATGCAGCAGTGATCGGGGCGGCAGTAGCGCTGAACACGATTTTAGGTTTTTACCAGGAGATTAAGGCAGAGAAAAGCTTGGAAGCTTTGTCAAAGATGTTAACACCTAAGGCGAAGGTAATCAGGGGTGGAGAGAGGCAAATGATTGAAGCCAGCCAGGTGGTAGCGGGAGATATATGCATATTAGAGATTGGGGAAAGAGTGCCTGGGGACGGAGAGATAATTGAGGCAGACAGTTTGAGCCTGAATGAAGCGGTTTTAACCGGTGAGAGTGAAGCGGTGAAAAAACATATTGGTGATGAGGTGTTTATGGGAACAACGGTGTCAAGCGGTATAGCCAGGATGAGAGTAAAAAAAACCGGCCCGTCGACTGCGCTCGGGGCTATAGCCGAGAGTTTGATTGGGATCAAAGAGGAGCCGACGCCGCTGCAAAAACAGCTGGCAAGACTGGCTAAAAAACTGGCAGTGATGGTGGGGATAATTTGCTTAGCGATTTTTGGGGCAGGGTTGTTAGCCGGGAAGCCGTTGGTAGAGATATTTATTACGGCCGTGGCCTTAGCAGTATCGGCTATACCCGAGGGTTTGGCAGTCGCTTTGACGGTAGTTTTGGCGATCGGGATGCAGAGAATTTTTAAAAGAAAAGCCCTGGTAAGAAGATTGGTGGTGGCGGAGACTTTGGGCGGAGTAACGGTGATATGCGTGGACAAAACCGGGACTTTAACCGAGGGCAAGATGACGGTGATAGGAGCTTTGACAACAAATGAGGTTTTATTAAGAAAAGCAGCGGTTTTGTGTAATGATATGCGGGATCCGCTGGAAACAGCCATGAATGATTGGGCCCGGCATGCGCCCCAGCAGCCGCGGGGCAAGCCGGGTAAACCTAATAACAGAATTAGTGAAAGTTCAGCATTCGCTGAACAGGAATTGGTAGAAAGATTGGATACTTTACCGTTTGACCCGAAGAAGAAATATATAGCGACCCTGCACCAGAGCCAGCTCGATGCAGGGCAAGCACTTTTATTGGTTTCCGGGGCGCCGGAAGTGATACTTAATAAGAGCGGTTTATCAGAAAAAGAAAAACAGGAGTGGCTGGAAAAGCTGATAACAGAGGCTAAGAAAGGGCACAGATTGGTGGGTTTTGCTTATAAAGAAATTAACTGCCGCAAGATCAAAGAGAGTGAGATAGAAAATTTGAAATGGCTGGGGTGTTTGGTATATGAGGATCCGTTGCGTAAGGGGGTGAAAGAAGCCCTAATGGAGGCCAAAAGAGCCGGGATTAAGGTAAAGGTAATTACCGGGGATTATAGGCATACGGCCGAAGCGATCATGAATAAATTGAGCTTGCAGGCAGAGGAGTTAAAACCGACTCAGATCATGGAAGGTTATGAGCTGGAAAAATTATCCAGTGAAGAATTGGATAAAAGAATTGAAGAAGTAGTGTTGTTTTGCCGGACCAGTCCGGAGCAAAAGTTAAGGATTGTGGAGGCTTTGCAGGATAATCAGGAAGTAGTGGCGATGACCGGAGACGGGGTTAATGATGCGCCGGCGATTAAAAAGGCGGATATCGGGATAGTAGTAGAAGGAGCGTCGGCGGTAGCTCAGGAAACGGCAGACATGGTACTTTTAGATTCTAATTTCAGCACCATTATCGGGGCGGTGGAGGAGGGAAGAAACATTTTTATTAATTTAAAGAAGATCGTTTTGTATTTAATGTCAGATACTTTTTCGGAGATAATTCTGGTTATAGCCAGCGTGGTTTTAGGTTTACCGCTGGCGATAACGGCCAGCCAGATTTTGTGGATTAATTTGATTGTTGATTTTTTACCATATTTTGCTTTAACGATGGAACCAAAACAGAAAGGTTTGATGCTAGATAAACCCAAAGGTTTGCAAGGAGAACTGCTGAATCGGCAGGTAAAGCTGTTGATAGGGTTAATTTCCTTAGTCACCGGCGGAGCGGCTTTGCTGGTATTTTGGTGGTATCTAAAGTTTAGCGGCGATTTGCAGCTGGCAAGGTCAATGGCATTTACGGTACTAGGAGTAGGCACGTTACTATACGTATTTTCAATTAGCAATTTAAAAGAGCCGATATGGAAAGCAGGGGTAGGTAAAAATTTATGGTTGTGGGGAGCAGTGATGTTAGGTTTGGGATTACAAACGGCAGCAATATATACTCCGGTTTTACAAAGACTGTTAAGAACTACGGCTCTTGGGGTAAATGAGTGGATAGTGGTGTTAGTCACCGGCGGAGTGGTAATAGGGGTGATTGAAGGGGTAAAGTGGAGATATAAATGATTTTAATATATTTATTGCTAATTGCAGGTTTTTCGGTGCTTTTAGTTAAAGCGACCGATATTCTGACCGACAGTTTGCAAAGACTGGCGGAGATTACCAAGTTGGGTAAATTTGCCATTACTTCATTACTACTGGCTTTAGCCACATCAATGCCTGAATTGGTGGTGAGCGTGACGGCTGCTTTATCAGGCAAATCAGATCTGGCTTTGGGAACAATTATCGGCAGCAATATTGCGGATATTTCTTTGGTGATCGGCGGAGCGGCAGTGATCGGGGGCAGTTTTTCGATTGCCGGAGAGTTTATAAAAATAGATATTTTCAGCGTGTTTTTAGGGGCAGTGATGCCACTCATGCTTTTATTGGACAATCAGTTGTCCAGGATGGACGGGTTGATATTGCTGCTTATTTACGGGATGTATAACTTTAGTTTGTTAAACAAAAGAGTGGACCGGCCGGCAGGGAACCAGGGAAAACTGTTAAGGAGGATGTGGCAAACCAATAACCGAAGGAGGGCGGAAAAATGGCTGGCTTGGCTGTTTTTAGGGGCAGCGATGCTGATGTTTTCGGCAGACATGATTATTAAGGCAGGAGTGGCCGTAGCTAAGCTGGCAGGAGTGCCGATATTTTTAATCGGTTTGTTTTTTGTGGCGGTTGGCACCAGCTTGCCGGAGCTGTCGTTTGAGATAGGAGCGGTAAAAAGAAAGCAGGTCGGGATGGTGTTAGGGGATTTGTTCGGCAGTGTGGTGGCCAACTCGACTTTAATTTTAGGCATAGTGGCTTTGATCAATCCGATTAAACTGGAGGCAGGTTTGAATGCTTATTTATTGGCGGCAGCGGCTTTTGGAGTGATGTTTTTGCTGTTTTGGCTGTTTGTTAAAACCAAGAAAAAACTGGAACGGTGGGAAGGTTTGGTGCTGATAGCAGTTTATTTGGCGTTTGCCATGATGGAGTGGGGGGCATCCGCCCCCTAAAGGTTGGCATCCGCCCGCTAAAG
>CAYICL010000013.1:0-16143 GCA_964361885.1 uncultured Pseudomonadales bacterium | reverse complement strand
TACCGGCCGGTTTTCCCCAGTCACTGTTTTAATCCACTGGGCAAACCGCGCCATGGCTTGGGCTGGTTCTTCGCCTTCAAGTTTGAGTTTTTCCAGAGACAATTGGTTAACTTCAAGCGCCCGTTTAATAAAATTGGCATTTATTGGTTTAAGTTCGGCATAAAAAGTTTGGCTGGTTTGGCCGACGACACAGGCGCCAATTGACAGCAGGCTGAACTCTCCCGGGATCGGGCCGGAAGCTTCAATGTCCACGGAAATGTAAATTTCAGGCTTTGGCGGCATTATACTTTATACTTTGTCTTTAATTGCCTTTAAGAAATCATCCGGTTCCTGGAGCTGGAAAAAGGGTTGGCGCCAGGCAAAACGGGCGGCGGCTAAGGTGATTATGGTGATTAAGCCGCTAAAAAAAGGTTTGAGAGTTTTTAAAAAGTACCAGGAGGAGGCGGCGGCTCCGGCGATAAGGCCTAAAATAGAAAAGGCAATAATGCCGGCTAAATTGGTTACGGAAGGAGCTGGTCCCACTCCGCCCCTTCGACTTTGCTCAGGGCTATGCGGGGCAGGTGCGGCTTGGGATAATTGCCCCACCATTTGCTTTAATTTTTGCAGCTCTGATTCTTCAACCCGGACTTTGCCGGTGTTTTGGCAAGTCGGGCAGCCGGCGCCGTTACAGTTAGGACAGGGAAGAATTTGATAGGTCATTTGATTTTATCCGGAGTCCAAGTAATGGAGTCACCGGGTTTTAATTTATTAGCAATAATCAATTCGGCAATCGGTTCTTCGATATGGTTTTGAATCAAACGGCGTAAAGGCCGGGCACCGAATTCAGAGACATTGCCTAAGGCGGCCAATTTATCCAGAGTCGGATCAGGAACTTCTAAGGTAATCGCTTTGGTTTTTAAGCGGTTAATGACTTGATTTAATTGTAAGCGGGCGATTTGCTTGATGTTAGCCAAAGACAGCTTGTTCATCAGGATAATGTCGTCAATCCGGTTTAAGAATTCCGGCCGCAAGTATTGGGACAGGGCTTTCATCAGGTCGGTGCGGGATTGTTTTTCCGGGTGATCTAAAAATTCCGAGACATCGATATTGGAAGTCATGATAATAATGGTGTTTTTAAAGTCAGCCAGGTGGCCATGGGAGTCGGTTAAACGGCCGTCTTCAAGCACTTGTAAAAAGATGTCAAAAACTTTAGGGTGGGCTTTTTCCAGCTCATCCAAAAGGATTAAAGAGTAAGGATGCTGGCGGATGGGATTAGTGAGCTGGCCGCCTTCTTCATAGCCGACATAGCCGGGAGGGGCACCGATAAGCTTATCGGCAGTATGGGCTTCGGTAAATTCAGACATGTCTAGGCGCACCATGGCTTTTTCGTCCCTGTAAACGGTCCGGGCTAAAGTCTTGGCCAATTCGGTTTTGCCAACGCCGGTAGGGCCCAAGAGCAGGAATGAACCGATGGGGCGGTTAGGATCTTTTAAGCCGGCCCGGGAACGTTTGATAACGTCGGCAATGGCTTTAACAGCTTGATCTTGGCCGATGACTTGAGTTTGCAGTTTGGCGTCAAGGTTAAGCAACTGCACTGATTCTTCCTGGGTCAGAGAGGTGATAGGAATACCGGTGCGTTGGGATAAAACAGTTTTTAAATCTTCAACGGTAATGGTTGTTTTCCCGGCGATTTTGGCACCGGAAGTGGCTTCGTCCAAAAGGTCAATCGCTTTGTCAGGCAGAAAGCGGTCCTGGACATAGCGGACAGTCAGATCAATGGCAGTTTCGATAACCGGTTGATCAATCGCAATAGCGTGGTGTTTGGTCAGTTTTTGCGAGACGCTTTGAAGGATTTTAATCGTATCTTCCCGGGAAGGTTCGTCAACTTTGATTGGCTCGAAACGGCGCTCCAAAGCCGGATCTTTTTCAATGTACTGGCGGTATTCGTCCTGGGTAGTGGCGCCGATGACATTAAGTTCACCGCGGGCTAAGGCGGGTTTTAAGATATTGGCGGCAGTCATGGCGCCGCTGGCACCGCCGGCACCCATGATCATATGGATTTCGTCAATGAAGATAATGGTATTACCGGAGCGTTTAACTTCTTTGATTAAGTTTTGCAAGCGGTCTTCAAGTTCGCCCTGATAAGAAGTGCCGGCCAGTAAAGTGGTGAGGTTTAAGTTAAAGATTTGAATGTTTTTAAGTAAGTTAGGAACTTGGTTTTGGCTGATTTTTAAAGCCAAGCCTTCAACAATGGCGGTTTTACCGACACCGGGTTCGCCGACCAGGATAGCATTGGATTTGGAACGACGGGCGAGAATTCTGATTAATTGGTCGATCTCTTTAATTCGGCCAATAACCGGATCAATTTTGCCGGTTAAGGCTTTTTGAGTTAAGTTTTCGGCAAATTGTTTTAAGGTCGGGGTGGTCTGGGAATCAGACTTGGTTTGAGCGGAGCCGGCGAGCTGGTCAATAACAGCCTGGCGGACGTCTTTTAAGGTTAAGGTATCGTCAAGAAACTCGGTTAAAGGCGGTAAAAAGTGAAGCGGTTCGACTTGAGGGGAGTTAGAGATTAAGGATTCGGCGAAAGCTAAATAGATAATTTTTTTAATATCAGGGCTGAAGGAAACCTTGTCAACCCGATTCACACCGGGAGTGGCAGATTTCACACTCCCGGTGTGTGATTTTCGCGGGGCTAAGTCAGTGCGGCCCAGGTGAGTTAAGACAGGTTTAAGCTGGGGGGAGAAAGACAGGCATTTAATTAAATGGCTAGGATCGGCCTGGGACTGATTTTGTTTGGCTGCCAATAACAAAGAGTCGGCTAAAAGCTTTAAGGCGTCCGGGGAAAAAGATGAGGAAATATCGCTGGCATTGAGCATAATCAGGCTTTAATAAGAGTAAGACTGAGAAGAATAATTGACAGGCTGATAAGGATAAGAACAGTGCGCTTGATAAGAAGCAAGCGCTGGAAGAAACGGCGGGATTTGAGGTCAATGAAGCCAGGCAGGTTAAAAACAATGGGCTGGTCTTCCTGAAGGGCATAGATGCCGTGCTGGTCGCAGAAATTACAACCTTTACCTTGGCAGTGTTCACAAGTGATAACCGAGATGGGAGAGGCAGGCTCGAAGGACATGAGTTAATAATAGCAGAAATTACTTAGCGATGGCAGAGAGGTAGGCGGTGACTTGGACGGTGGTACCGTCTTCTAGGGTGGCAGTGCCGGTGAGGATAAAAATTGGCTGAAGATAATTGGATTTAGAGTCTGGGGAGTATCCCAGGCTGATGGAGGAATAAGAAAGATTGGAGATGGTGGAAGTAGTCGGGGCCAGCTGGCCGTTGGCATAACTAATAGTTTGGATTGAGGGCTGATTAGCTTTAATAGCAGCGTTGATTTGCTGATTGGTAAGGAGAGGATAAAAAGAGGAGGAAAGATCAGGGGAGAAAGTTAAGGCAGGCAGACGGTAGTAGAGCGAGATAATGTTGCCGGCAGTGTCAACAATCGCAGAAATAGGAGCTTCAAAAGGGTCAGGGGAGGTAAGGGGGAGGTGGTTGATTTTAGGAGTGATCGATATTTGATAGGCGGTAATAGGGTCATTGGGTTGAGCGGGAGCAAACTCATTGAAATGAGTAGTGAATTTCTTGACAGTGGAGTCAAAACCGGCTTGAAGCAGATTATGGCTGGTAAGCCAATCTTTAATAATTGAAATAGCTTTTTGTTCGGAGATTATAAAAGAGGGCGGTTCAACGGATTGAGGATGTAAGTCAAGGGTAAACTGGCCAGAGCTAAGGTTTAGAGTCAGGAAGTTTTTGTCATTTTGCCACATCAAATGAGGGGTTTGATTTAAGGTAATAGACAGGGGTTTATTGGTAAAACCCTGTTCTTGGCTGATGGGCTGGAAGAACTGAAGAAGGACTTCTTCTGATGGTTGAGGTAACTGATAGACAGGAGCGGTTTTTAGAGTAGTCTGAGGAAGATTAGTTGTTTGAGGAGTTGAACTGGGGGGAGCAAATTGGGTTGAGGGCAGATTGATTTCCGGTAAATCACCAAAGATTTGTTCGGCTGGAGAGGGCTGATTGGAAGCGGAGCGGATTTTGAGGAGAAGAATAAAAGCAATTAGACCGATAAAGACAAAAAGGCTGAGAATTGGCCGGCGGCGGAAAATGGCAATTAGTGGCTGAATGCGAGCGAGCATATATTTAATTAAATATTAGCATTAATTATTGACCAGTCGTTTGACAAGTACAACCGGCGATACTGGCGCAGGGGTCAGCAATACCGGAGGCATAGTAATAGAAATCGGAAACAGAGGACCCTTGACTTAGACCGAAGTGGAGATGGGTGCCTAATGAGGCCATACCAGTGTTGTCTTGGTAACCGAGAATCTGGTTAAGGTTGTTGATTACTTGACCTTTATGAACCTGGATGTTTGGTTGCAGGTGGGCATAAATTGTACTCCAGCCATTGTCGTGTTTGATAATGACATAGTAACCAAAGACATCACTACTAAAGTTGACATCAACCACGGTACCAACGGCTCCAGGATAAACAGGGGTAGCGCCTGGATTGCCAATAAGATCAATGCCGGCGTGGGTTTGACCGGAGCGGGTATCTTTGAAACATTGAACCAATGGTTGGTTGATGTCTTTCATCGGCCATTGGAGCCATTTAGGACCAGTCGGCAAGATGCCGGGAGTGCCGGCAAGTTCCGGGAAACACTCGTATGAGTAAGGAGTGTAGGGCTGGCCGGTAATAAAAGGCTGGAGAACAGCCAAGGCTTTTTCTTTGGCGCATTGGATAGTGCCTAAGTAGCGGTAAAGAAAACTTTGATTACTGCCGGGCTTATGAAAGCCGGCTTCGGCTAAGGATTTTTGGCCACTGCTGGACTTAAAGTCGTAAACAGGACTTTCTTCGCCCGGATTACCGACACCAGGCCAGTCAACGGTTTTATCAGCCGAAGCGGAAGCGGTTTTAAAGAAATCAAAGATGCCCCGAGGGCTTTCGGTTAAGCTGGTTAAGATTTGGTTAAGAAAAGGGGTGTAGGTGAAAAAGTAGGTGGGGTCATAGCGGGCGTCTTTAGTAACGCGACAGTCGGAGTCGTCAACATCGTAACCAAAACCCGGAATATTTTTACATTTTTCGCAAGGATAAAGATCTACACCACACTTAGAATCATAGCTTGGCGGGCCTTCATAAAAAGGATTAGGGGCAAGAATTTCGACCCGGTTAACAGAGGTGGTGATAAAATCGTCTTTGGCCAGGTCGCCGGAAGAAGAGATAAGACTGACTTCCGGTTTAAAGTCACAGACTGATTGACCTAACTCACCGCCGGCGGTATATGATTTCATCCACCAGGGAGTTTCTGTATCCCAGGGGGCCGGTGAGTACCATTTTTCTTCCAGCTCAGGAGTGGGGGCATCGTGAGTGGAGGCAGGGCTTAATAAGTAGGAAAGAGAGGTGGCGACTTCGTAAGTCCGGGCCAAATGGGGGTGAATGACTGCAACTTCTTTTTTGTCACTGGTTTGCGGGCCGGGCAGGCCGGTGTCGTCAAGAACCTGGATAAAGCCTTTAGTGTCTTCGCGGGTAAACATGGGCACATAAGACCAGAGCTGATACCATTTGCCGCCGTCAAGATTTTTCCAGGCTTCGTAGGCGTCAGCGTAAGCATCCTGATTCTGGCCAAAATCTTCGGGTAAGGGCGCCCAGTGGTTGACAAAATTTTTTAAATAAACTTTGTTGCCGGACCAGTTGGCGACTAAATAATTATGAATTTCGTTGGTGGCAGGAGGGAAGCCATAGGGATTGTCAGCAGAATCAAATTGTCCGGCGGCGCGGAGAATTAAGGCCCGCTTGAGTTTGTCCTGATAGGTTTTGGGAGCCAGTTTTCTAAAAACTCCCAGACGGGTGAACAGATCGGTTTGCTGGTCAAGAGTGGGGTTAACGGGTTCGGTGAAGGGTTCATAAAAAGCCCGGCCTTCCAAAAAGTCAGCCAGATAGCGCTGGGCTTTGTCAGGGTAGGAAAGAGCATAGTCGGGTTTTTTAGGATCGGTAATAGACAGAAGAGGAGTGATGAAACTTTGAAAGTTAGAGGTCAGGGTGCCGATAGTATAAATCTTGGTGGTAGGATCTCTTTTATCGTGAACATTAAACTGGACAGCGGTGGGGCGCATGGCGCAGTAAGGGGTAAGGGTGGAATCAGAAATTTTTTTATCAGTTTCTTCTTTGACTAAAGTATAGGGATAAGGACGGAGCGGGTGGACGGTGAAGTTGACGGGAATGGGGGTGGGTTGAGGTTGACCGCAGGCATTAAAAGTAAAGGGAACATCAGATTTTTTACCGGAATAAGGTTTGTCAGTCCTTATTGGATAGTCGCTAACTGATTGACATAGGCCAGAATATGCGCAAACGAACTCGCAATAAGTTAAAGTGCCATCAGCCGGAATCAGGTTGGGTGATAGCCAATCTGTCAAATTATTAGTCCATTGGTCAGGAGAGAAGGTGCCGTAATAACGACAAGAGGCATAATAAGCATCGTCGCGAGCAGTTAATTTTCCTAATGACTTATCTTCATTTTCGTCCCAAAGATAAATTTTTTGCAATAAAGCCCGGGCGGCAATTTCAATGGCGTCAACTGGATTACAGCGAGAGAGTTTACAGTTGGTAGCTTGACACACACCTTCATCGGAAGGAAGTTGTTGGTCTTTAGGGACAAGTTTTGAGTATTCTTCATCAACGATTTGCATTAATCCCAAGGCGCCAGCAGTATTTTTTTTACAGACGTATTGATCGGGATAAACATAAGCTTCAGTTGCCTCGATAACATAGATGGCTTTTAGGACTTTTGCCGGGACTAGCGCCGCCGCGCCGTTGCGTTGTTGGGCTTCTTTAATCAATAAATCAACAGCCGGATTTTCCGGGCGGGGAGCAATGCAGCTGCCGGCGCCAAAAGACGGAGAAGCGGTTAAAGCTAAAAAGCCAAAAGCAAAGAGCAAGATTTTGAGCAGGCGGGACATTAAGATAATTATAAGGTTAGGAGCCGGGAACTGCAAAGTTCAGAAGATTCAGACCGGTGACGGCCTTTAAAAACTGGAAAAGAAACCAAATACCAACAGTGACGGCAATGCCGATAATCGCACCGGTGATCATGGATTGGGCTTTTTGAGTTTGTTTGGGATCGCCTCCGGAAGTGATATATTGAAAGCCACCCAGAAGCAGAACGACAAAAGCAGCAATACCGGCTAAAGGAATGATGATTCTTAGAATGTTGGCAAAGATACATTCAAAACCCTGAAGGGTAGCGATACCATTTTCAACACAGACAGTATTGGGGCCAAGCTTTTTTTGGAGATCTTCCCACTTTTCGGGGGCGGTTTGGGCGAAAACCGGAGTGATTAACCTTAACATTGTTCCTTAGCCGCCGGCGGTGGGGATTTTGAACTGGAAGACGTCAACGCCAAAGAAGAAGCCGATGACTTTCATTAAAGCCCAGGCAGCAGCGACAATGGCTAAGCCGACCAAGGCCATGGTGATGCGATCACGGGCTGCTTGAGTTTGGGTTTTGTCACCGCCGGAAAGAATCCACTGGATGCCGCCCCAAACCAAGAAGGCAAAGGTTAAGATGGCGGCCACAATCATGGCGACTTGAATACCGGCAGAAAGAAGTTTGCCGATGTCTTTAATACCGGCGGCCGGTTCATTGATGGTAATGGTGGATTGGGCGAAAACAGATTTAATCATATTGAGTTAATTATGAGAAATGTAAAGAGGTTTGTCAAATATAGTTTTTTAGGGGGTAGGGATTTGAATTTTAAAAGGACCTTTAGGCGTGTCAGAGATACCTAAAAAGTAAACCACCAGGCGCCAGATAACCCAGGCCGCAGCCAAAATGGCCAAACCGGCAACGGCTTGGGTGATTTTTTCTTTAGCGCCTTTGGTTCTATCCTGATTGCCGCCGGCCATAATGTATTCAATCCCGCCCCAAAGCAGCCACATTAAAGCAGCAATAGAACCAAAGACCAAAGCGATCTGAATGAGAATGGGAAGAAATTCGTCGATCGAGTGAATGGGAAATAAAGACTGGGCCGGTTTTTCGATATTGGTTTTTAAAGCCAAAGTTTGTGGGTTCATAGGGTGGGCCAGCTGGGATCAAGAATATTTAAGCCGGTAACTTTACTGATTAAAGCGACAATGGCATAAGATAAAACCAGAATTACCAAACCGAAAATGCCCTCAAACATTTGGTCTTTGGCCCGCTTTAAACGTTCAGGATTAGAGCCGGACATGATCCAGTTTAAAGCGCCCCAGATAAGCCAGATAAGGACAGCAAAGCCACCGACAATAACGATGGTTTTCCAGATAACGGCAATGTAGCGGGCAAAAAGAATGTCCTGATCTTTGCCGGTTGCTTGCTGAGGAATGGCAGGGTTAGTGATTTGAGCCAGAAGAGTTAACATTTAGTTTATTGTACTATTATTTGGGGAGGATGCGGGGAACAATATTAACCGGGTTGAGGATATCCAGACCGGTTAAAGCCGAGACAATGTAAGCAATCGGAATAGTGAGGATAACGACAATCAGGCCAACCAAGGCAGTGCCCATTTGATTTTTGGCTTTGGTCAGTTGGTCAGGCTGGCCGCCGGAGGTAATCCAGGTGAGGGCGCCGATAACAAAGTAGGTTAAAAAGGCCAGGCCGGCAAAAATAGTTAAAACAGCAATAATGCCACTGATGACGGTAGCAAAGCGGTGAACCGGGTCGGTGTTGGACAAGGCAGTGATGCCTGAGGAAAAACCGGTGATAGGGGAGAAAGGCTTCATATTAGGGAGTAGGAATAGTTGGTGACAGAATAGCGCTAGGGTCATTAAAGAAGATTAAACCGATAACAGCAGCTAAAACCAGGGAACCGGCAACAATCACCAAACCCAAGAGCGACAGCCAGATGCGGGAAGAAGCTTGTTTAATCATTTCCGGGTTACCGGAAGAACCAATGTATTGAATACCGGAAATGATGAGATTGATTAAGGTATACAGGCCGGCGGCAAAGATAGAGAGTTTTAAGATGTTATTAAGCAGCAAGGTTAAGCCGAGAACGTCGCCGGAAGAGTATTTTTCAATTCCCGGAGGAGGAAAAGCTTGGCCAAAAATATCTTTGATGTTTTGAGGAAGTGGGGCGGCCATGATTAGAATTGGAACTGTTTGATAACTTCTTGGGGATTAAGAATATGAATCCCTAAAAGCTGGCTTAAAACGGAGATAATCGGGTAAGCCAGGACAACCACAATTAAGCCGATTAAAGCATTAAAGATTTGCCGGCGGGCCAGCTGGGATTTTTGATTATCGCCGCTGGCAGTGATCCAGTTGATGGCGCCGATAAGGAAATAAAAGAGAAAGGCCAGGCCGGCAATCAGAGTTAAAAAGCCAATAACATTGGAGACTATCAGTTCGAGCTGGGAAGGCAGGTTGCCGTAGCCGCCAGCCTCAGGATCGACAGAATAACCTTTAAAGATTTGAATCCGGCCGAAAGGGATAGTTGATGAAGGCAGGTAGGTCATAGTCTAGGTACTAGTGTAGGTAACGGTGGAGTTAATGGTGTAGGTATAGGTTTGATACTTTGGAAGATTGGATTAAGTAAAAAGCCGGCGTCTTTAAAAAAGATATAGCCGACAGCCGCGGCAATGACATAACCGGCGGCAATGATTAAAAGACCAATTAAGGATTGAAGCATTTTGTTGCCGGCATCAGCCAGTTTTTGGGGCTGGCCGTTGGCAGAAAGATAGGCATAACCGGCAAGAATAAAATTAACCAAAACAAAGATGCCGGCAAGAGTGATAATAATCGCCACAATTGAACTAAGAAGGTTGCTTAAACCCTTACCTTCAGTGGTGATAACGTCGTAATCGCTGAATACCGAAGGTTTACTGATTTCGCCAAAAATGCCTAGCATAGATTAAGTAGTGAGACTGAGGATTTGGACTCCTAAAATGAGTTCGATTAATTTAATAATCCAGTAAGAGGCAAAAAGGATAAAAAAGCCGGTGACGGCGGAGGAAAGAGTCTGACTGCTTTGCTTTTGTTTTTCAGCATTGCCGGCATTTAAGATCATGCCCAGGCCGCCGATAAAGATAAAAATCAAAAGAATAATGGCAGCAATGATATAGATGTTTCTGACAATAACCGAAAGAATGACCAGCAGACCGCCGGTTCCGGTTTCGGTTTGATATGCAGGAACTTCAAAAATATTTTTTGAGCCAAGAGAAAAGTAGTCACCAATATTGATAGCCATGTTAATTAAAGCATAGCAAGAGAGAGGGCGATTATCAATTAGGACAGATGTGGTATATTAGGATGGTGATGACTGAAAAAGAGCTAATTTCAGGAGTGATCGCCGGTAACAAACAAGCGACAGAAAGATTTTGTAAACAGTACCGGGCCAGACTATTTGGCTTTATCGCGACCAAGGTGGAGAATTTCCTGGATGTAGAAGAGATTGCGCAGGACAGTTTATTAAGCGCGATTGACAGTTTGCCGACTTTTAAGGGGGAGAGCGGATTATTTACCTGGATGGGTTCAATCGCCAGACATGAAATTGGAGATTTTTACAGAAAGAAAAAGATAAAACAGGTGGTGTTTTCCAGGCTGCCGTTTTTGGAGAATTTGGTCAGCCAAGCATTAGGGCCGGAGCTGGCTTATCAAGAACTGGAAACCAAGAGGCGGATTTTAAAGAGTTTAAAAAAGTTAAGCGAAGGATATGGGCAGATTTTGCGACTAAAGTATGTAGACGAGTTATCAATGAAGCAGATTGCCCGGAAACTGAATTTAACCGTTAAGGCGGTTGAGTCAAGGTTGACCAGGGCAAGGTTGGCGTTTCAGGCAGTTTATGTTAAAGAAGATAGCGAAGATTGGCATTTTACTGACAATCAAGGAATCATACCTTTTGATTAAGAATACTTTTGGTTTGGGAGTACATCCGTTTAAGACATTGCGGGTAATCGACAGAGAAAAAGACAGATCACAGCAGTTGTTGATTTTAGGCTGGCCGGCTTATGTGTTGGTAGCGGGAACCGGAGTGGTTTGGCTGGGAAGAAGACTATTGGGAACAAGCAAGGAGTGGGGTTGGGGGGCCAAAGGGATAACATTAATCGTGGTGGTGGCAACTTTAAGCTTAGGAGTTTATTTGGCCTATTGGTTGGTGAAAGTTTGGCAGACGGAAAAGAGACAACATGGTTAAACAGATTATTTTAGTTAAACCCCGCGGTTTGTGTGCCGGAGTGGACAGGGCCTTGAGGATTTTGGAGCTGGCGGTTAAAAAAAGCCGGGGAGAGATTTATTGCCGGCACCAAATTGTGCACAACAAAAAAGTGGTAGAAGAATTCAGCAAAAAAGGAGTGATCTTTGTGGAAAAGATTAAAGAGATACCTGATGGTTCAACAGTGGTTTTTAGTGCTCATGGCAGTTCGCCGGCATTATTTAATGAAGCCAGAGACAAAAATTTGAAGGTAATTGATTCGGTATGTCCGTTGGTGACAAAGGTTCACGAAGAGGCTAAGCGGTTTGCGGATCAGGGCTACTTTATTTTATATATCGGGCATAAAGGCCACCCGGAACCGGCCGGGGTTTTGGGGGAAGTGAGTAAAGGAGTTTGTAAGTTAATTAGTTCGTTAAAAGAAGCTAAGGCATTTAAGTTAGCACCGGGATTTCAAAAAGTGGCGGTATTAACTCAAACAACCCTGAGCTTGGATGAGACTAAGGCCACGATAGAATACTTAAAAAAAAAGTTTAATAATTTAGAATTGCCGTTGGGCAAAGATATTTGTTTTTCCACCCAGAACCGGCAAGTGGCAGTTAAAAAGCTGGCAGAAAAGACAGATTTAATTTTGGTGGTTGGATCTAAAGAAAGTTCTAATTCGAATAGATTAAGGGAAGTCGGGGAAAAGGCGGGAACGGAGGCTTATTTAATTGATGGCCCTGAAAATATAAAGAAAGAGTGGTTTGAGGATAAAGAGAGAGTCGGGGTAACGGCCGGGGCGTCAGTGCCGGATAAACTGGTGGACAAAGTAATTAAGGCAGTACAAAAAAAGTTTGGCGGGAAAATAGAAGAGATGGAAGTAATTCCGGAAACAGCCAAGTTTCCTATATGAAAAAAATAGCAATTTTAGGTTCAACCGGAGTGATAGGATCAAAGGCTTTAGAGGTGGTCAGAGATTATCCAAAAGATTTTAAAGTAATTAGTTTGGCTTGCGGCCATGAATCAGAGAAGTTCCAAAAGCAAATAAAAGAATTTAAGCCAAAAGTCGCAGTGGTCGGCAGTGAAAAATTGGTAGAGGCGGCCACGGAAGATCAAGTGGATTTGGTCGTAGTAGCGGTGGTAGGAATGGCGGGGATTGAGCCGACTTTGGCAGCGATCAGGGCAGGGAAAGACATTGCTTTGGCCACCAAGGAGGTTTTGGTGGCAGCCGGGGAAATAATCATGAGGGAGGCAGCCAAGCATCGGGCTAAGGTAATTCCGATTGACAGCGAGCATTCGGCGATTTGGCAAAGCCTAAAGACCGGCAAAGAAAAAGAAGTGCGGCATTTATTTTTAACCATGGGTAAAGGCAGGATTTCGCAGATGAACAGGGAAGAGCTGGATAAAGTAACTCCGGAAGCGGTATTCAGCAGAAAAACATGGCAGATGGGAGAAAAGATTGCCGTGGATAGCGCCACTTGTATGAATAAAGCCTTTGAAATAATTGAGGCCAGATGGCTGTTTGGGATTGATTCTAAAAGAATAAAAATTTTGGTGCACCCGGAATATTTATGCCATTCAATGGTGGAGTTTGTTGACGGATCAGTGATAGCGGAGATAGGAGTTCCAGAGATGAAAAGATACGTGGAATATAGTTTGTTTTATCCGGAAAGAAGAGAAGTGAAAGGGATTCCTAAGATTGATTTGACCAACAAAAGCTTAAGTTTTGAACCAGCGCCAATGGACAAATTTCCTATTTTAAAGTTAGGCTATCGGGCAGCCGAACAAGGCGGGACGATGACAGCAGTGCTGCATGGAGCAGATAAGGCGGCAGTGGAGAGATTTTTAGATAAACAGATTGAGTTTACCCAAATAGCTAAAATAGTAGAGCAAGTGATGAAAAAACACCAAGTGATTAAAAGGCCAAGTTTAAAACAGATTTTTGAGGCGGAAAAGTGGGCTCAGGAGGAGGGGCAAAAGATATGATTTCAGCAGTGATTACTTGCGCGGGCAACTGCACCAGATTCGGCAGAGACAAACTATTCAGCCGGCTTGACGGCGAGCAGGTGTTTATTAAAACTATCAGGCAGTTCCAGAAAGCGAAAGAAGTTGATGAGATAGTAGTCGTTGCCAGAAAGAAAAGCTGGCAGAAAGTGGAAAAATTATTAAAGCAAGCAAAGATTAAGGTTAAATTGGCCGAAGGCGGCAGTGAGCGGTATATCTCGGCTTATAACGGAGTCATGGCCAGCCGGGGTGATTATGTCTTGATTCATGACGGAGCCAGACCGTTGGTATCGGTAAAACTAATTAATCAGGTGGCGGAAGCGGTCAAGAAATACAAGGCAGTGATGACGGCAGTGGAAACAACAACTTGTGTTAAGGTAGTGGATCCGGACAAGCTGGAAGTAGAGGAGTGTTTAGAAAGAAAGAGAAGCTGGTTAGGGCAGACACCGCATGGGTTTAAAAGGGAAATAATTATAAAGGCATATGAAAAAGCGATAAAAGGGGAGATTAGCGGCATGGACGATTGCGAGTTGGCTAGGAAAACCGGAGTTAAAGTTAAAGTAGTGCCGGGAGAGTGGACGAATAAAAAAGTAACTTTACCAACAGATATAATTATTGTCAGGCAGTGGTATAAATTAATTAAAAACGGAGAATAAGATGAGAATAGGAATTGGTTTAGATAGTCATAGATTAAACGAAGGAACTAAGAAAAAATTAATTCTGGGAGGAGTAGAGATAAGCAAGGATTATTGTTTAATCGCTGATTCTGACGGAGATGTAATAATCCACTCGTTGTGTAATGCTTTATCAACGGCCATTGGCGGCGGTAGCTTAGACACCTGGGCAGGAGAGATGTTTAAAAAGGGAGTGACTGACAGCCGGGAGTTTTTAAAAGTGATAGTGGATAGAGTGAAGAAGAAAGGATTAAAGATAAATAATGCGGCAATAATGGTTGAAGCCGGCAAGCCGAAGCTGGAAGGTTTTAGAGAACAAATGCAGTTAAGTTTGGCCAAGTTACTGGACGTAGAGGCAGATAAAGTGGGCATAGCGTTTACGACCGGGGAGGGCTTAACGACTTTTGGCAGGGGCGAGGGGATTCAGGCGTTTACCATAGTGAGCTTAATTTAAATGAAGCTAAAATTAAAAGCGCCGGCAAAGATTAATTTGGGTTTAAGCATCTTAGGCAAGCTGCCAAATGGTTATCATGAGGTGAAAACAATTTATACTCAAATAGGTTTGTTTGATTTGATAGAATTGGAAGAAATAAAAGAGGATAAAATTGACTTTCAGGATAGAAATAATTTGGTTTATCAAGCGGCGAGATTGGTTAAAGATGAGCTAAAAATTACCAAAGGGGTAAAAATAAAGCTTAAAAAGAAGATTCCTATGGGTTCGGGTTTGGGCGGAGGCAGCAGTGACGCGGCTACGGTTTTAAAAGGATTGAACCAATTATGGCGCTTAAATTTAACACAAAATGAGCTAATCAATTTAGGCAAAAAACTCGGCAGTGATGTGGCTTACCAAATCGTCGGCGGCACGAAACTGGAAATCCAGGGGGGCGAGAAAGCCGGAAAGTTTACGGATTTAGGCAGATTAATTAAGGGTTGGATTGTGCTTTGCGTGCCGGAGATAATTATTACCAGTAAAGAAGCGTACAAAAACATCGAGTATGACAAAATCGGCAAAGAAGAAGTTTTATGGCACAATGATTTTGAAATTTGGACTTTGAAGCAGTATCCGGAAATAAAAAAAATTAAAGAAATAATGCTAAAAAACGGGGCCACACATAGTTTAATGAGCGGCAAAGGCTCGGCGGTGTTTGGCGTATTTAATGATCGAAAAGCTGCTAAAATCTGCCAGAGCCAGCTAAAAAGGCAGTATAAAAAAGTGTTTTTAACAAAAACTTTATGATTAAAAGAAGACAGACAAAAAAGATAAGAGTGGGGAAGATATATATCGGCGGGGACAGTCCGATTACAGTCCAAACTATGGTAAAGGTGGATGCTCATGATGTGAAAGCGGTGGTGCGGCAGATCAGAGAACAGGAAGAGGTTGGTTGTGATATTACCAGGATGAATGTTTTGGACACGGAAAGTGTTAAAAATTTTTCTAAGATAAAGAAACAAATCAAGATTCCGATTGTGGCAGACATTCACATTAATTATTTATGGGCGCTGGAAGCTATCAGGCAAGGAGTGGATAAACTGCGAATTAATCCCGGGAATATCGGCGGACCGGATAAGGTTAAGCAGGTAGTGAAGTTAGCTAAGGAACGGGGTGTGCCGATTAGAATCGGAGTAAATAGCGGGTCATTGGAAAAAGATTTACTGGAGAAGTACAAGCATCCGACCGCCGAAGCCTTAGTGGAATCGGCCAGCAGACACATTAAGATTTTAGAAGACTTGGATTTTGATCAGATTGTGGTGAGCTTAAAAACCTCTAATGTTAGGCAAATGATAGAGGCCAACCGATTGTTTTCAAAAACTTATGATTATCCGGTACACTTAGGAGTAACTGAAGCCGGACCGCCAAAGATTGGGACAGTGGTATCAAGTATGGGGATTGGCAGTTTGTTAATGGAAGGGATCGGAGACACGATTAGGGTGTCACTGACTGGTGATCCAAGAGAAGAGATTAGAGTGGGAAAAGAGATTCTAAAGCAGCTGGGTTTAAAACGGGGTCCGATTTTAATTTCTTGTCCGACCTGCAGCCGGACGTCATATAACATGCTGCCCCTGGTAGAAAAGGTGGAGAAATATTTAGACAAAGTTGAAGCGCCGATCAAAGTGGCAGTGATGGGTTGTGCGGTAAATGGACCGGGGGAAGCCAGAGAGGCAGACGTGGGGATTGCCGGGGGCAGAGGGGCGGGGGTGTTGTTTGCCAAAGGAGAGATTGTGAAGATTGTGAAAGAAAAGGAGATGTTTGAGGTGTTGGTAAAATGGA
>CAYICL010000012.1:0-16821 GCA_964361885.1 uncultured Pseudomonadales bacterium | reverse complement strand
TTCTCCGCTCTTCAAAACCGAAAGAAACCATCACTACCTTAGACGGGAAAACTCATATTCTGCCCGGCAACGACATAGTGATTGAAGATGACGGCGGCAGATTAATCGATCTCTGCGGTATCATGGGCGGCTTGAACTCCAGCGTTGATCATCAAACCAAAAATGTTTTGTTATTTGTTCAAACTTATAATCCCGTCAACATCCGCCAAACTTCTATGAAACTGACTCAGCGGACCGAAGCCGCCGTTATCTTTGAAAAATCTCCTGATCCGGAACTGGTCATGCCGGTAATACTGCAAGGCATCGAAATCTTTAAAAAATTAACCGGCGGAGAACCGGAAAGTCAAATTATTGATATTTACCCTCATCCATCCAAACCTAAATTAATATTCCCTCCGCTTCAATTAATTAAAGAACAGTTGGGTATTGATATTCCGGCTGAAAAAGTTAAAAAAATATTATCCGGCCTGGGTTTTGTTAACAATAAAGTCCCGTCTTGGAGGAATAACGATATTGCCATTCCCGAAGACTTAGTCGAAGAAGTTGCCCGCATCTACGGCTATCATAATCTTCCCAGCCGGCTAATGGCCGGCCCGATTCCAACTAATTACCCTAATGAAAAATTTGATCTGGAATATCAAATTAAAACTTGGCTTGTCGGCTTAGGTTTAACTGAAATTTACACCAACTCTCTGATTTCCGAATCTTTAGCCAAACAATCAGGTTTTAAACTTACCGAACACTTAAAAATTAAAAATGCTTTAAGCCAGGATTGGCTTTATTTGCGCCGGTCTTTAATTCCTTCCCATTTACAGGCCTTAGCCAACAATCCCCAGGCTAAAAAATTAACTTTTTTTGAAATTGCCTATACTTATCACCCCCAGAAAGATCAACTTCCCCAGGAAAAATTAGAATTAATTATCAGTACCAAAGATAGTTACCTTCACCTTAAAGGCATTGTTGACACCCTTTTTACCAAACTTCATTTACCCGTCTCCGCCAGCTTAACTCCTACTACCGCAGTCATTGATCTAAAACCGATTCTTAAAACCGCCCGGCTTTATCCCCAATACCGACCGCTTTCTTCCCATCCGCCAATTATTGAAGACCTGACTTTTACCCTGCCGGAAAAAACTTATCTTGGACCGGTTATTAACACCATTAAATCAACTTACCGTTTAATTAAATCTGTTAAGCTGTCAAAAATTTATCAGCAAAACTACACTTTTGCCATTACATACCAAAGTATGTTGAAAGATCTTTCCGCCACCAATATCACCCCCATTAGAAAAACAATTGTCAGCTTATTGAAAACAAAATTCAAAGCCAAGCTTGTCGGCAAGCTTTAGGGTGAGGGGACTGGTGAAGGCAACGGTGAGGGTGTAGGTGAAGGTATAGGTGACGGACTGGGCGACCAGTCCCAATCGACGTTGACACCGACCTTGATTTCGCTGGCACCGGCGTTGCCGGCTTCATCTTCAGCCCGAACTTTCAAGGTGTGAGTCCCGTTTTCCAAATACTGGGTGTAAGTAAACGGCTTGCTGGTTAAAGTTTTTTTCTCGACTCCGTCGGTGTAAAAGATAACTTTTTTCACCGTTTTATTGGCAGTGACTTTGGCAGAAAAAGTAAAGTCATTGCCGATCTTAGCCTTATCTTGCGGCGTTTCAATCTGCACCACCACTTCATTAGTCTCCCCGCAGTATTCTCTGGGATACTTGTATCTGCTATCAGCCTGTCCGTTTATCCAAGCGTCAATTCCTTCCTGCCACCGATTTTTCCCGCCGCCGGCCGGATCATCAGCTTTAAGTACGATATACTCCTTTTCTTCATAATCACCTTTGGCTACCATGGTCAGAGAAGCTAACTTATCCTGACCCCGGCAAATTTTTAACTTGGTATGAATCGGATCAGCCACGCTTGGTTCTGTACCTTTGATAAAAAACTCTTTTCTGAACGGCCAACCGTCATGAGCCGGATAACCGGAAATCATATCTACATCCAAACTCACCAACCCGTTTGGTACTGGCCAGTCCTGCGCCGGTTTGCCGGCCATCGACTCAATCATGATCCTGCGCCAGATTGGCGTGGCTCCGGACACTCCTGAAGCTACTGTTTTCATCGGCGTATTGTCATTGTTACCTACCCAGGCGCCGGTAATTACACTTGGAGTCCAACCCACTGCCCAGTTGTCTCTCTGGTCATCGGTAGTGCCGGTCTTAACCGCCACCTGCCGGTTGGAAATCTTTAATAAACTGTTGGCTCCAAAAGTAATCAACCTGGCATTGTTATCGGCTAAAATATCCGAAATTAAAAATGCTTCTTCCTCGCTTAAAACTCTTTGGCCTTTAACCGGTTTAAACTCTTCCAAAACCTTGCCCTTGCTGTCTTCAACTTTTAAAATACTTACCGGTTCAACCTTTAAGCCGCCGTTGGCAAAAGCGCTGTAAGCCGACACCATATCTATAAGCCTGATTTCGCCCCCGCCTAAGGTCAACGACAAACCAAACCGGTTGACATGTTCGGTTGTCGGTTCCAAGGTGGTAAACCCCATTTTATAAGCCGTTTCCAGCATATTTCTCACCCCGACCAACTGCAACAGCTTGACTGCCGGAATATTTAAAGAGCTGCCCAGGGCATACCGCAGCTGTACCGGCCCACGGGCTTTGCCGTCATAGTTCTTTGGTTTATACACCGGAATATTGGCTCCTCCGGGAAACTCGGTTTCTACGTCGGCTAGCATTGTGGCCGCCGTATAGCCTTGCTTCAAAGCCGTCACATAACCTACCGGTTTAATCGCAGACCCGGGTTGTCTTTGCGACAAATTTACATTTACTTTGCCGTCATAATTCTCATCAGCATAATTTTTCGATCCCACCATGGCCAGTATCTCGCCGGTATTAGTATCCATTACCATCCCTGCCCCGTTGGTAATCTGAATTGACTCCACCTTGGCTATTTCCTCTGTCACAATCTCCTGGGCTTTTTTCTGCAGCTCCCAGTCCAAGCTGGTAGTTATTTTTAACCCGCCTTGTTCTACCAATCTTTCACCGTATCTGTCAATTAATTGCTGTTTTACATACATGACAAAATGAGGCGCTTTAAAACTGGCTCCTTCAGCTGCAAACTCTAAGCTGTCTAATGCTTCTAAGGCTTGCTTTTCCTGATCTTTACTAATGTAGTTATCTTCTCTCATCCGTCTTAAAACATCCTTGGTTCTTAATTTATAGGCAACCCCGCCGGTGTATGGCGAGTAACGGCTGGGTGCCTGAGGCAAACCGGCCAAAAAAGCCGACTCAATCAAATTTAGTTCCCTCACATCTTTGCCAAAATATGTCTCGGCCGCAGCCTGGACTCCCCACGCCGTGCCGCCGTAAGGCGACTCGTTCAAATACATCCTCAAAATCTCATCTTTTGTGTATTTTTTCTCAATCTGGACCGATAAAACAAACTCTTTAATCTTCCGGCTGACCGCCCGTTGTGGCGTCAATAGGACATTTTTTACTAACTGTTGGGTTAAAGTTGAGCCACCGGCTAAACGCCTGAACCGGAAAACGGTGTTAAACATGGCTCTTACCCAACCCAAAGGATCAAACCCCTGGTGATGATAAAAATTCTTATCCTCAATCGCTACCGTGGCATGTTTTAAATCATCCGGCATCTGGTTAAACTCCACCGGCGTCCGCCTCTGGTCTACAAACACATCATAAAGCAACTCTCCCTGTCTATCATAAATCTTGGTGCTGAAACCTTCCCTTCTGGCCACTTTGTCAGGTTGAGGTAAATCTCTGGAATACCAGGCAAACAAAACCGTACCGACCAAAAATGCTCCTATAATTCCAAAAAACCCCAAAACCGCCAATAACCTGATTAAGTCTGCCCTGCTTCTGACTCGATACATTCTGGAAAACTGTTTAATTTTTATCACTCGCTGCCGCCACACTCGCTTCCAATTAGACATAGAATCAAGTCTAGCAAACCCTTGCCAAAAAATCTAATAGTAACTATAATTACTCATCTATGGTTAAAAAAACTTTTGGCTTCAATCACTTCATTTACTTCTCTTAAAAACCGTTTTCATTGCCGTTGTTATCTCTTGTTAATTTCTTTATATTCTAATGTTTATATGTCAGTTCCACAAGAATTCTTACAATTTGTTGGCCTACCTTATCAAGTTAATCGCTCTCCTTGGCTAGGCCTAGAGCCTGACCCGGCCGTTAACTGTCAACTAGCTACTCATCTACTTTATCAAGCCCGCTACAATGTTATTTTGCCTCCCGCTATGTGGTCAAAAGAAATACACGACGATAAACAAATTTTTCGCGATGTTGACCTTAGCGTCGAACAACTATTTGAAGGCGATATTGGTATCTTTAATCCTTTTAACAATTACGGGCAAGACCCTCGTAAATTCCACCTGGCTTGTTTTACCGGAGAAACCGTCCAAGGGCAGCCTCTTTTTTTCCATGCTTCGATCCATGCCAACGGCGTGGCCATCTGGCCGTTAAAAGATTTTTTTCTGCCCAGCCGCTATTCCGAGTTAATTAAAGTTAAAAGGCTTCAGTCTGATCTATTTAATAGCCACATACTCCCTGTTGCTTGTCAGTAAATGAAGTTGAAAAAAAGTTAATGGCATGTTATTTTTGTTTAGATGCTAACCAAACAGGACTTAGGCCAGATTAAAAAAATTGTTGACGGCTCGATTAAATCGGTCAAAACAGACGTTTCCGGGCTGAAAAATGATGTTTCCGCCCTTAAACAAGGCGTGTCGAAATTGCAAAAGGATATATCTGATGTTAAAAAAGACGTAACTAAAATCAGAAAAGGCATTGATGTGATTATCAGTTTCACTTGCCACCATTAACTCTGCTTTAAATTCCCAGTGCTTTTGATCGAAAAAAGAAAATCAGGTACAATTAGACTAATCATATGTTGTCAGTTGACGAAGTCTTAACTAGGGGAGTAGAACAGATTTTACCCAGCCGTGAAGGGTTAAAAAAACTGATGGCCAAGAAGAAAATCAGGCTGTATCTGGGAATTGACCCCACGGCCACCGGATTACACTTAGGCCACACAGTCATGCTAAGAAAACTCCAGCAGTTTGCCGATCTGGGTCACGAAGCAATTCTTTTATTTGGCACCGGTACCGTCTTGGTCGGTGATCCGTCCCAGCGGGCTGCCGGCCGGAAACTGATTACTCAAAAGGAAATCGACCAAAATATTGCCACCTGGAAGGATCAGGTCAAGTCAGTCATTGACTTTAAAAAAGTTCAGATTAAATACAACGGTGACTGGTTGCTAAAACTTGGGCTAAAAGATATTATTAAACTGGCTTCCCATGTCTCCGCCGTCCAGCTGTTTAAACGGGATATGTTCCAGCGCCGTCTTAAACTCGGGGACACTGTTTGGTATCACGAAACCATGTATCCGCTTTTACAGGGTTATGACTCGGTAGTCATGGATGTTGACCTGGAACTGGGCGGCACTGACCAAACCTTTAATATGCTTATCGGCAGGGAGCTGCAAGCCAAAATCAATCATCGGGAAAAGTTTGTTTTAGCCGGCAAAATGATCTCCGGCACCGATAACCAGCCCATGAGTAAAACCAGCAACAACTGCATCTGGTTGACTGACACTGCCAATGATATGTTCGGCAAATTAATGGCGGTTAGAGACGAATTAATGCCGGATTACTGGGAGTTTTTCACTGATAAAACCATGCCGAAAGAAGAACCACTGGCAGTTAAGAAACAACTGGCTTTAGAAATCACCTCTCAATTTCATGGAGCTGCTAAAGCCCAAGCCAGCCAAAAGCATTTTGAAACTACTTTTCAGCAGAAAGCACCGGAATTTAAACAAACGGTTAAAGCTAAAGCTAATTTAATCCTCACCGTGGCCTCGCTGGTTGGCAGCAATTCCGAAGCCAAAAGATTAATCCAGCAGGGGGCGGTCGATGTCAACGGCGCTAAAGCCAGCGACGGCACAGCGGCGGTACGAGTAGGGGATAAAATAAAAGTTGGTCAAAGAACTTTTCTTAAAGTCATCAAATGAGATTATCTAAAAAACAGCGTAAATTCTTTACCATCCTGGTGGCTATCGCCAGTATAAGCTTACTCTTAAGCTCTCTTTTACCTCTTTTCTACAGCCTTTAAACTCATGCCTAAATTGACCCTTGAAACCCCGACTGATCAGGTGTTTTTAATCGGCCCCGCCTATAGCCGCCGTTTAAAAAAACTCAATATCTTTACGATTGAAGACTTGCTCCATCACTATCCGAACCGCCATCAAGATTTAACTCAATCCACCATTAAGGGCAAAATTGTCTCCTGTAAAAATCTCTATACCAGGACCGGTAAACAAATTCAAAAAGCCATTATCGCATCAAACGGCAAAACTTTAACTGTCACTTGGTTTAACCAGCCTTTTCTGACCAAAGTCTTAACACCCAATACCCAAATCAGCCTTTCCAATGGCCTGACTTCACCGGAATACGAAATTATCAGAGATAGTCACGCGCCTCTGATCCATACCGGCCGATTGGTACCCGTTTATCCGGAAACCGCCGGAGTTTCCTCCAAATGGCTCAGATCCAGAATTAACTTCCTTTTGGATAATTTAAAGCTTCAACTTAAAACCGACTGGCTGCCTCCAAGTATAAAAACCAAGTACCGGTTAATAGATTTAAGTCCGGCGCTCCAATCTATCCATTTCCCCAAAAATCAAGCTCAAATTAACTTAGCTATCCGTCGGCTTAGTTTTGATGAAATGTTTTTACTGCAACTTGAGGTTTTAATCCGCCGGCAGACCTGGCAAGAAAAAAAGTTAAGCCACCGCTTAGTCGTTGATCAGGAAAAAGTCCTTAACTTTATTAGCCATTTACCTTTCACCTTAACCGCCGCCCAAAATCGCTGTTTAAAAGATATTTTAACCGACTTAAACCAGAATTTGCCGATGAACCGCCTGCTTCAGGGCGATGTCGGTTCAGGCAAAACCGTTGTCGCTGCCGTGGCTATGTATATTAATTTCCTTAACGGTTTATCTTCGGCCTTAATGGCTCCAACCGAAATTCTAGCCCAACAACACTTTAATACTTTAAAAACAGTTTTTGCCAACACCGCTATCAAACTTCAATTAGTTACTGCTTCTACTTCGGCCAAAGGCCGATCGTCCTCTGGACGAAAACCTGATATCTTTATCGGCACTCATGCCTTGCTTTTCCGCCGGCTGGATTTTACTAACTTGAGTTTAATCGTCATTGACGAACAGCATCGCTTCGGAGTTAAACAACGCTCCCAACTGGTTAAACTTGGTTCCCAAAAAACTACCCCCCATCTATTAACTATGACCGCCACCCCCATTCCCCGGACTATCGCTTTAACTGCGTATGCCGACCTGGATTTATCCGTTTTAGACGAAATGCCTCAAGGACGTTTACCGGTTAAAACCTGGGTGGTCCCGGCCGAAAAACGCTTGGATGCCTACCATTGGCTGCAAACTCAAATTAAGACTCATGCTTCCCAAGCCTTTATTGTCTGTCCGTTAATTGATCCTTCTGAAGCAGAAACGATGTCTGATATAAAAGCCGTTACTCAGGAATTTAATCAATTAAAGTCAGTTTTTTCCGACTTAAAGCTTGATTTACTGCACGGCCGGCTTAAAGCTGATGAAAAAAACTTAAAAATTAATGCTTTTAAAGCCAATCAGACTCAAATTCTGGTGGCTACTCCGGTGATTGAAGTTGGTATTGACATGCCTAATGCCACCATTATGGTCATTGAAGCTGCCGAACGTTTTGGTCTGGCTCAACTCCACCAATTAAGAGGCCGGGTTGGCCGGAGCGATAAGTTAAGCTATTGTTTGCTCTTTACCACTCATCCCCAAGCCAATCTTAAACGTTTAAAATATTTAGAAACCATTAACGCCGGTTTAAAACTGGCGGAAATTGATTTACGTCTCCGGGGTCCCGGCGATCTCTACGGCTTAAAACAGCATGGATTTTTCAATTTAAAACTGGCTTCTTTTACCGATACTCGATTGGTCACAAGCACTAAAGCCGCTGCCAAAGCTATCCTAAATCACTTAACTCGCGACTTGAAACGCCGGCTAAAACAGCGTACAATTACCTCAGTTTCACCAAATTAATCTATGCCTCCTCAACCCAAAAGAAAAATATCTACCAGACGCCAGGGCAAACGCCGCCGGGCGATAAAGTTAACCAGGCCCAACTTGTCTAAATGCCCTCATTGCGGTCAGTTTAAACCTTCGCATCAACTCTGCCCCAATTGTCATCAGTATTAATGAAAACTGCCAGCGACCCACGCCACCAAAACCGGATTAAACTCTTTAAACTTCTTTACAGCTATATCTTTAACCCTCGCGTTAAACCTGTAAAGACCATTAAACCGATTATCGCTAAACTTAAAATCCTTGATAAAATCATTATCCGCTGTGCCCCGGAATGGCCGGTCAACAAATTAAATAAAGTTGATCTGGCAATACTCAGATTAGCTATTTTCGAACTCAAATTCAAAACCACCACTCCGCCTAAAGTCATTATTGACGAAGCCATTGCACTGGCCAAAACTTTTGGTCCCGAAACCCCGCCTAAATTCATTAACGGCGTTCTCGGCGCAGTCATCAAACATGATTAAAGCTGTTGCCAATATCCGGTTTAGGAATCCTGGCTTGCTCACCACTGCTTTAACTCATCGTTCGGCTTTAAACGAAAAAAAAGGCGCCCCTGTTTCCAATGAACGGCTGGAATTCTTAGGCGATGCGGTTCTGGAATTAATAGTTTCCAGCTATCTTTATCGTCATTATCCCGATAAACCCGAAGGCGATTTAACCCATCTCCGGGCCAATCTGGTCCAAACCAAAACCCTGGCAGCCGCCAGCCAAAAACTTAAACTCGGCCAGTTCTTGTTTTTATCAACCGGTGAAAAAGCTTCCGGTGGCCAAAAAAATCTGTCTATCTTAGCCGACTGTTTTGAAGCTGTTATTGGCGCTATTTATCTTGATCAAGGCCTATCAGCCGCCACCCAATTTGTTGAAAAAAATCTGCTACTCCCCAGTCAAACCTTATTTAAAACCGCCCAAATCACGGATTATAAAAGCCGGCTCCAGGAATACTGGCAAAAAACCAATCAATCCACTCCTGTTTATAAAATCGTTAAAGCCACCGGACCGGAGCATAAGAAAAACTTTAAAGTTCAGGTTTTTCTTAATCATCAGGTTAGAGGGCAGGGGATTGGTTCATCAAAACTAACCGCCCAGCAGCAGGCCGCCAAAACCGCTCTTGAGAGATTAAACCAGATTTGATATGATCGACAGATGCTTAAACTAAAACTCACCCGAACCGGTAAAAGAGGCTACGCCAGCTACAAGTTCATCGTCGCTGAAGCTAAAAGCAAGCGGGACGGCCGCTATCTGGAGGCTATCGGTACTTATAACCCCAACTTCAACCCTCCTGACATATCAATTAACCGTCAAAGGCTGGACTACTGGCTTTCACAAGGAGCTAAACCGACTGAAACTGTCAGGCGTCTAATAAAAATCAAATGATTGATCTATTAAAATTCATTCTTTCTAATATTGCCGATCACCCGGAAGATATTCAGATCGAATCCGGCTCTGATGAATCAGGTGTCCAAATCTTGACCGTTACCGTTCACCCTGAAGATATGGGTAAAGTCATTGGTAAAGGCGGCAAAATCATTTCTGCTATCCGGGAACTGGTAAAAGTCAAAGCTATAAAACAAGGTCTTCGCGTCCGGGTGATTCTCAAAGATCCGGACCAAACAGATCAGGCTGCCCCGTCACTGCCACCGGAGCCACTGCCTCAAACGTCTTAAAATTAATCAGTTTATTTAACAGCATTTCATCTTTCCTCGTCAGTAAAACTAATGGCTGGCTGACAGGCCCCAAACTCTTGGGTGGAGCTTGATAATAAGCCGCCACAGCAATATCTGCCCCCACTTCCATCTTAGTTTTTTCAAACAACGGGTTGGTTTTAATCGATAAATCCACTGACTCTATTTTCATTAACGGTGCCACATTTTCAAGATCTTTCATAAACTCAGATATCTCTACAAAATCTCCGCTGACTTGAAAACTAAAAGTTAAATCGTGTAAGTCCGGATTTTTCCCGGCTTTTGAACCGGCCTGTTGCCCTGCTTCAGTCTCATCTCCTAACTTTCCCGGGCTTAATTTTATCCCGCCGAAATTTAAATTATGTTCTGCCGCCAATCTGGATAAATTAGCCATTAGCTCTACTACTGGTTTTTTGGAAGGAAATACCCGTTCCATTTTCACCACCCGGTCGGTAATCAATTGGACATCAATACTCTCTAAACTATTCTTTTTCTCCTCTAATTTTACCAACTGTTTTTCTAAAGATTTTTTTGTTCCTATTCTGGTCCTAAAGGTATTTATCGCCGGCCCAAAAATTATCAGTAGCAAAACCACTCCGGATAATATTAAACCTATCAGCATTTTTTCTTTTACAACCAGTTTGGTTAAATTCAAATCTGCCGCCATCTTAACTATTGGTTTTATTAATATTGATAGTAATATTTATACTAAAATTTACTGAGCCGTCTGCTCCCAAACTGACTTGGTCGGCTACAGCTCGTATTATCGGTAATCGATAGTTATTTGTCTGTTTGATCCGATAAAGTAATTCATTAAAAATCGTAAAATCTGGCACACTGCCTGTCAAACTAATCACGCCGTCTTCAGCCACTTCAAATCCTTTTAAGCTGGTGCCGTTAGGCAATAATTCAAATATTGTTTCTACTACTGCCTGACTGATTTCTTGGGTTTGAATAAGAGGTTCAAAAGAGCCTAATTTACTCAATAAATATACTTGCTTGCTTTCTATCTCGCTTAAATTGCTGATTTGTTTTTTTGTAGTTTCAATTTTAGTTTCCAGCTTCTGATTAGCTTTAGCTACGACCAGGCTATAACTGGACAGCCCGATTAAAACCAAAGCTAATACCAGGACTGAACCTATCAGAAGCCTGATCGCCAAAAACTTCAATTTTAAACTTCTTCTGATCTTTTGAATTTTTTTTTCAAACAGGTTAACTTCCGCTATCATAACCAGTCTTTAACCGCTAAGCTGGTGACAATCGCCAAATGCGGATTAACCTCTGAAGTAATTATTTGTTTAAATTTCTCGTCTTTTATAAACCGCTCCAAGGGATCGCCTACGACTACTTCAAGATTCATTTTCTTGACTAAATAGCCGCTCAATCCCGGCAGCATCGCCCCGCCGCCGGCTATCACTAATTGCTCCGGGGTTCTTGACTGGCCCTGTTGCTGTAAATAAACTAAGGCTTTGTTTATTTGATTAATCACTTCATCAATTGCCGGCGCTAACACCCCGGCTACTTTGCCTTCCAGCAACTCAGCTTGTAAACCATAAGTTCTTTTATACTGTTCTGCCTGATCTTCGGCTAAAGCCAGCTCACTGGCTAATGTTTTTGTCAAGGCTAATCCGCCTGATGGTAAAGCATGCATAAATCTGGGTAAGCCTTTATCCAAAATCATTAAATCGGTAGTTTTGTGGCTAAACAATACCAAAATTTGATATTTTTTTGGACTGGAAAAAATCCGTTTTAAGGAAAACAGCTCTGTCTCCAGACTTTTAGGAATCAAGCCCACTTCATCCATCAGTTCTGTTAATAACTTAATTCTCTCTTTTGGTACGGCAATTAACAAGACTCTCATTGTTTTTGCTCCAACCAATTCTTCCGGGTCAGACACTATCTGATGGTACAACTCTACTTCATCCAAAGGCACCGGAATATATTCTTCGGCTTCATATCGAATTGATGAAGCTAATTCTGCTTCGGATAATCGGGGAGTCTCAATTATTCTGGTATAAACATCAGCTTCCGATAAAGCTAAATTTACATCTGTTCCGGGTTTGATTTTGGCTAAATGCAAAGCCCGCTTAATCGTTTCAGTTTTTTCTTCGCTTGCTGACAGATCGACCGCGCTATAATTAACCAGCTTAAAACCCTGGCTTGATTTCTCCGCTTGCAATACCTTTATTTGAGACGAACCGACGTCAAGACCAAAAAATACGCTCATAGGCAGGTTTACTTAACTAAATTTGAACCGCTAAATAAAACATAATCAAATACACTTGGCGTAGCCGGTTCGGTTCTGGTCACCTCAATCGCCTTGGTTTCTTTAGTCTCTGTCTGGGCGGTTGAGTTAATCTGATAAAGTTGTACCGGTAAAGCTGCTCCCCATGCTCCTCTTGTTACTCTTATGCTGACTTGGTGGTATATCGGAATAATTCTTAGCATATCTTCTTGATCATAAACTCTTAATCTATACAGCCAAGCATAACCATCACTTCCTGTCTCTGTTGCATTGCTCATTCCATTAACACCTTGTAAATCACAGGCATTAATTCCGACTCTTCTAACTGTGTTATCATCTTTGTGAACCGTAATCAATAAAGAGGCTGGGGCTTGATTACTTGCTCCAATACATGTTCCCGGATCCTCTCCCGACTTAACCCACTCGATATTCAACCAACCATTGCCGCCAATTAAAACCTGGGCCGTTTCCCCCTCTTTATAAACCCCTTCAAAATCATTTTTACTTGTAACCGAATAATTCACCTGAATCCCATCAATTGTTAATATTGTTGGAACTGCGCTTAAGTCTTTTAATGCCGCCTCAATCCCTGCCTCAGCCGCATTAAAAGCTCTGGCAGCTTCCTGCTCCTGTTCGGTCATCCTTATATCCGTCGTTGACTGAGAAATAATTGATATCCCAAAACCTAAAGCCACCGCCATCACCAAAACTACCATCAAGGCGGCTTGTCCGGCTTTAAACAATTTTTCTTTTTTAAATCGCATACTACAATCTTATACTATTTATTTATGTTCTGTAAACTCTTCTCAGTCATTTCTAACCGAGACTGAAGTGCTAAAGTTCTGAGTTAATTTTTCTTGGGCCTGACTGCCTGCTCCGCTCCCGGCAGTTAAGGTAAAACTGATCGTTACCACCTTACCGTTATTGCCATCATAACAACTAAACCTCAAGTCAGAAACTTCCCCGCCGGCCCCGGTTAAAAACTCACTGCTGTTGGAAGCAATCTTGTCGACCAGACTGTCAGTGACGATGCTAAATACCGTCGTCCCGTTGTCCAAGTTAGTCACGTTCGCCTTTGTATTGCCATTCGTACAAGTTACCCCTTGACTCTGCCGTATCATCCGCGCCATAGTTTTCAAAGCATAATTACCCTCCTGATGTACTGCCTGCACTACTTGAGCCTTAGTCCCTCCCCGGACAGTGGCTAAAAACAAGCTGATTAAAGTTAGCGAGAATAAAACCATTATCCCTGATGCCACCAGTATCTCTATTAAAGTAAAACCCTGCCTTGCCGGCAGGCAGGCGGCTGATTTTATCTTTCCCATAAAGACAAATTAGTTGTCTGGACTGTTTGATAAGTCTGACTGCCTTCTTGCCAGGACACCACTACCTGAATATTAACCTGATTAGCTCCATCAGCGATAACTTCAACACAGCGGGTAAAAAAATTATCAATATTTTTTCCTGCAGGACAATCGATCCATGAGCCTGTCTCTACCGTCCAATTTTTCTCTAAACCATAATTTCCAGGGGCTTTTGAAGATAAATCGGTCCAGCTTAAATCCCGGTAAGCCCGCATCAACTCTATCCCTTCCTCTGCTAAAGCGACTGCCTCTGCCCGGCTCTGGGATAACCGGTTACTTCTGATTGACAAACTAACCAATGCCAATAAAGCTACCATTAGTAAACTCATGGCTCCGACAGCAATGATTACCTCCACTAATGACTGGCCGCTATTTTTCATAACATTGCGCCTTTGATCATTCCGCTCTTTTCTACTGTTATTTCATAACTAAAACCGTCTTTTGTTAAAGTAATAGTTTCAGGAGCTGCTCCCTCAATCCCGGATTTCAAAGTGGGGAAAAAAAGATTCCCAAAAGATCCGATAAACTCAACTTCTTCTGGTAAGGTAATGATGTTTTCCGGAGGCGTCTTAGCGCCGCATTTGGCTTGCAGCGAATAATCGGTGCTATCAACATATCTTACCCAATAGCCTTCTAATTTATCAGCCGCGGTACACACCGTTGGTTTTTCACCGCTTAAGGCTTTCTGCTGAAACAGCCTTAAATTAGCCTGAAAACCAATTCCTGCTTGTTTAACTACCTGTTTTGTCCCTATGCCCCGAAAAGCTGCCAAGCCTCCGGCCACCAAAATTCCTGCCACTAATACTGCCACCATCAACTCAATTAAAGTAAAACCCTGCCTTGCCGGCAGGCAGGCGGCTGGCTTTAATTTCCGGGCAGATATCATCACTTATATTATAGCGGATTAGTAATCCCGTAGTTATGACTCCCGCTTTCTGTACAAGTATCGACCGCTGGAGTTAATTCTAATTGGGCGCATAGCTTAAACGTGATAGTGTTTGAAGAATAATAGTATTGCAAACCGGTTTTCGGATCTCCTGCAATATTATTTATATAAGTAGTGCCGCTATAATTTAATGATCCTCCGACTGTTGGCTGCCAACTACCAGAGTTGGGATAAGCTTTCACATCAGTCCTGTACATCTCCAAAGCTGCTTTTATCTGTTCTAAATCTCCTTGACGCTTGCCGTCCCTGGCCTTTTTATTGACCACCGCAAAATTAGTGGTCCCAACCAAAGTCAACACCCCAATAATCGTGATCACTACCAATATTTCAATAAAAGTAAAACCCTGCTTGCACAGGTAAGCTTTTTTCATAATTTATTGCTGGTTGGAAACGCAAAAATAATTTTTTGTTCCACCCAAAGCACAAACCCCTACCGCTCCGGCTGTATTGGCATTACCTGAACCAACAGTTTCCATCAAAGCGCATAAACAATAGCTGGTTTTAATCGCAGCCGCATTAACCGTATAAGTATAAACATAAGTGTCTTTTGGATCTGAAGGCACGCTATTCATCGTCACTGCCGTCCCAAAACAGGTCAAGGCACTGCCTTCAGTAACACTGGCCGGATACCTGGTATCTAACGCATAACATTGCTCTAAAGAAGTCTGCATCGCTTTCATGTCTGCCTGTCTCCTTGAATCCCGACCCCTCTTCTGGGCAGTGGAAAAACTAACCGAACCAACCCCGATTAATATGCCGATAATCGAAATGGTGACTAATAGTTCCAGTAAGGTAAACCCCTGCCTGCCTCTTTTCATAAAAATCTTAAATACCATAGCCATATCGGCCAGCCCCAGAGTTTGGCAATCATCATCCCCAGGAGCAAAAACGGCCCAAAGGCTATTTTATCTTTAAATCTTTTTTTGTTAATTAAAATAAGTATCACACCAACCAAAGCCCCTGTCAAGAAAGCCAGAATATAAGCAATGAGCACTTGCGGCCAGCCTAAAACCAAACCCAGCAAAAACCCCAGCTTAACATCTCCCCAACCCATACCTTTGCCTCTGGTAATCAGTAAAATACTTAACAAAAACAAACTGGAGCCTATTCCCACCAACACATATTGCCATTGCTGGGTAAATATCAGCCTTAACCCGGCCGCTCCCACCATTAAGCCTAAAACCTCGTCCGGAATCAGCCTGTACTTAAAATCATAAATCGCTATGGCTAAGGACCCGGTAAACAACACCAGCCAGTAAACCAGTAAAGCCAGACTGTAAAATCCCTCTACCCGGCCGAAAAAAGCAAAATTCATCTTTAATAGCCAGTACACCCAGACAAACTCAATTCCTGTTAACAACTCAATTAAGAAATAATCTACCGGTATCTTTTCTTTGCACTTCCGGCATTTTCCCTTCAGTATCAAGTAGGAGAGCAGGGGAATGTTGTCATACCAGGCAATTTGAACTTTGCAATGATCGCAGTACGACCTGCCCCTCATCCCTGAATCACCGGTTCTCAATCTGAAAATTACCACGTTCAAAAAACTACCCACTGAAATCCCCAACAAGAAAAGCACTAAAAAATCCATCCTTCCATCTTACCATATGCTCAACTTTCCAACTAAGACTTTCCACCTCTAAGGTGGAAAGTTGCTATAATCACCTTAATGCCCGGAAGATTAGTGCCATTAATTACCGAAGAAATCTATCACATCTTCAATAAAGGCATCGCTTCTCAACCGGTATTTACCAATAAATTCGATTATCAAAGAGGGGAGGACACGCTTTTTTATTACAAACACGTTAATCCGCCTGTAAAATATTCACGGTTATTCTCACTTCACAAAGACGATCGGAACGATTTACTCAATCAGCTGGAAAAAGAAAAAAAGAACTTAGTCGATCTAATTGCTTATTGCTTTATGCCCAACCATTTTCATCTTTTATTAAAACAGTTGGTTAACAATGGTATTTCCAAATACTTAAGTAATTTTGCTAACAGCTACACCAAGTATTTTAATACCAAGTACGAAAGATCCGGTCCAATCTTCCAAGGTAAATTTAAAGCAGTTCACATCGAAAGCAATGAACAATTACTACATGTTTCCAGATATATCCATCTTAATCCCTACTCTTCCTCTGTTGTCAGCTCGATTGAGCAATTAAAAACCTATCCCTATTCATCCTTGACCAAACTTTCCACCTCTAAGGTGGAAAGTAGTCTCATAGTAAAACAGTTTAAAAATATTGACGAATACTACAAATTTGTATTTGATCAAGCCGATTACCAAAAACAGCTTCAAGGAATCAAAAAACTCAGTCTAGACTAAACATTCCGTTCCGGAACGGAATGTTCCGATTCTTTTTTACTCTTCAGGCAAGCAAACAAAAGCTGCCG